>JANQOA010000372.1 GCA_028279305.1 Pseudomonadales bacterium | reverse complement strand
TATCCCGCGCCATGATGTTTTTTGCCAGATCCGCCACATCGGTGCCGGACACATCGGGGAAGTCCGCACCGCTCACTACCGCGTAGACACCCGGCAACGCCTGGGCCGCTGACACATCTATGCTTTTGATGCGGGCATGGGCGTGGGGGCTGCGCAGGACCTTGCCGTGAATCATATTCGGCAACACCAGGTCAGCGCCGAAGCGGGCGCGGCCGGTTACTTTATCTACCCCGTCGGGGCGTATCGGGCGGCTCCCGATCTGCTTGTAGTCAACGGCTTCAGCCATCCCTATTCCTCCAGAAATCTAAGTACTTTATGGGCATAAATGAACCCGGAAAATCTAACATACCCATGCGTGCTACTCCACCAGGCTGCGCCTGGGGACGGCTTCGCGAAAGCGGCATTCAGACGCTGCGGCCGCCGTCTACGTTAATGGCGGTGCCGGTGAGGAAGTCACCGTCCTCGGAGGCGAGATAGGTCACCGCCGCGGCGATATCCCTGGGCTCGGCCAACCGCCCTCTGGGAATGGTGTTGACCAGTTGCGCGGTGGCCTCCTCATCAAGGCTGTCCACACCCATGGCACCTTTCATGAATCCGGTATCCGCGGCGACCGGATTGACCGCGTTGACGCGGATGTTGTGCCGCGCCACCTCCATGGCCAGCCCCTTGGTCATGGTCAACACCGCACCCTTGGTACCGTTATAGGGGGTCACCCCCGGGCGCGGCGCAACGGCGCCGATTGAAGCGATGTTGATGATTACCCCGCCGCCGCTTTCGATCATGTGCGGAATCACATGTTTGCAGCCGAGAAAGACGCCGCGCACGTTAACCGCAAACACCGCGTCAAATTCTTCCACACTGATCTTCCACATCAGCCGCTGGTGGTGGGAGTAACCGGCATTGTTGACCAGCACGTCAACGCCGCCGAACTCATTGACGGTATTTGTGACCAGTGCTTCGACGTCGTCCTCGCTGGAGACGTCACAGATATGCGCGGCGCACTGCCCGCCCGCGGTGCTGATCTGCCCGGCAACCCGCTGCAGGTTGTCCTCGTTGATGTCGGTCAACATGACCTGCGCGCCTTCCGCCGCAAAGCGGCTGGCGGTTGCTTCACCGAAGCCGGAACCCGCGCCGGTGACGATGACCCGCTGCCCTTCAAATCTCTGCATCATTGTTCCCCCTGCCCACTTAAGTCTTGGCTGTACGGCGCATCGTATACCAGGCACCCATTGCCGATAAACGCCCGATCCGCCATTTGCAGCAACCGCCGCACAATTGCACAATGCCGCGCCGCAACAAACGGACTGCACAATGGCTGAACTGGTTGGCTGGCGCGAGTGGGTAAGGCTGCCGGACCTGGGTATCGACCGGATCAAGGTCAAGGTGGATACCGGTGCGCGCATCTCCGCCCTGCATGCATGCAGGCTCACCTCCGTGCTGGTGGATGGTGAAGAGTGGGTGGAATTTGTCCTGCACCCGCTGCCGGACAATACCCTCGTTGAAGTGGCCTGCCGGGCCCCGGTCAAGGCGCACCGGGTCGTGCGCAACTCCGGCGGCCGTGAAGAAACCCGGGTGGTTATCGAAACCACGGTGCAACTCGGTGACCACACCTGGCCCATCGAATTGACCCTGACTGACCGCGAGAACATGGCTTTGCGCATGCTGCTGGGGCGTACCGCGATCCGCAACCGCTTTTACGTGGACCCGGGCCGGGCATTTGTGCTGACCCCCGCGGACAGCGGCAGCCAGCCGGGCCGCCGGCAAAGGCTGCGCCGGGCCTCAACCAAAACTCATTAACACCGCCGCCACCCCCAGCACCGACATCAACACAAAGGTGCCCTGGGCACCAATCAGCCGCGGGTAGTTGGCCCCCTGGTTGCGCGCCAGACCCCAGGCGTGCAGACCCCGCAGCACCACCAGGGAAACACCGCAGATATGAATGAACACCACGCTGCCGCCGGCAAATTCCACCAGTAACAACAGCAATAACGCCAACGGCACGTTTTCGACAAAGTTGGCCTGTACCCGTTCCGCGGCGTTGGGCTTCCACTCAGCCAGGGAGTTTGCGCGCAGGCGTATGTACAACACATAGTTGGCCAGCAGCACGCTTAACAGCGCCATCAAGCCCGCGTAGAGGAGTGTTATCAGCATCAGCCCAGTACCCCCGCAACAATAAAACCCACTCCAATCAGCGCCAGGCTGATGCCGATCCAGCCATACTGGTCCAGCCAGAAAATCTGAAAGGCCTGGGCCGCATCCTGGGGCCGCGGTGGTTTGTCTTTGCGCAGTTGCGTGGGCAGGGGCGCCACCCAGATCACCTGCACGCCGTGCCACAGGCAACCGAGGCCCACTGCCAGCAGTATCGTGGTCATGATTTCTCTCCCAACTTAATTCTCGATCTTGGTAGGATACCCCAGTTACAGGGGGGACTAGAGTTCATGACAAATTGGACAGCGGCACTGCTGGTGCTGGGGATCACTTTGGCCGGCTGCGAGCGGCCGCAACAGACATCCGGCGGCGACGCGCAGACACCAACACCAGCGGACGTGGATCCCAACAGCATGCAGGCGATTCAGGACGCGGTGCGGGCCAAAGAAAGCCTGCCGGGGCGGGCGCACTTCGAAAGCGCCTGCGCCACCTGCCACAACGGTGCGGTACAGAAGGCCCCGCACCGCGAAATGCTGGCGCTGATGACGCCGGAGGCGATCCTCTCAACCATGACCGACGGGGTCATGCGCCAGGAAGCGGCAGCATTGAACGGCCAACAGAAAGTCGAAGTGGCGGAGTATATTGCCGGCCGTCCCATTGGCGAACAGGTAGTCGACATTCCCAGCTGCGGCGATGAGCAGGCCTTTGACACTCTGGCGCCGGCGCTGGCGGTAAACTGGGGCCTGCAACAAGGCAACAACCGGTACATTGATGCCGCCACCGCGGGTATCTCGGCGGCGGATCTGGATAAGCTGCAGCCGCGCTGGGCGGTGAGCTTCCCCGGCGCCAACCGGGTGCGCTCACAACCCGCCCTGGCCGGCGGCCTGATAATTGTAGGCTCACACAACGGCCGCGTTTATGCCCTGGATCAGGCCAGCGGTTGCCAGGTCTGGTCTTATCAGGCGGCCGGCGAAGTGCGCACCGGTATTGTTATCAGTGCGGAACACCAGGTGTTTTTCGGTGACGTGCTGGGCAACGTGTACGGCCTGGATGCGCACAGCGGTAAACAGTTGTGGCGCATGCGCGCGGACGACCACCCCAATGCAACCATTACCGGCACCCCGTCCCTGCACGACGGCAACGTTTACGTGCCGGTTTCCGCATTGGAAGTCAGCCTTGCCATCGACCCCCGCTACGCATGCTGTACCTTCCGGGGTTCCGTGGTGGCCCTGGACGCTGCTACCGGGGAGCCACAGTGGAAAACCTATACCATCAGCGAAACCCCTACGGTACAGAAGCAGAACGCGGTGGGCACCGACATGATCGGACCGTCCGGGGCAGTGGTCTGGAACAGCCCCAGCATCGACGCCCAGCGTAACCAGATCTATTTCGGTACGGGTGAAAACATGTCATCTCCCGCCACCGCCACCAGTGACGCGATGTTTGCGTTGGACATGGAAACCGGCAAGGTCAACTGGGTGTTTCAGGGTACCGCCAACGACGCCTGGAACGTCGCCTGCGATACGGATACACCGGAAAACTGCCCGGAAGAAAACGGCCCCGACTTCGACTTCGGCGGTGCCACCATCCTGGTCAGCGGCTCCACGGCCGGGGACCTGGTGCTGGGCGGCCAGAAATCGGGTTTTGTCCACGCCGTTAACCCGGACACCGGCGAACTGGTTTGGCAGACCCGGGTCGGCCGCGGCGGCATTCAGGGGGGTATTCACTTCGGCATGGCAGCGCTGGGCGACCGGGTCTTTGTACCCATCAGCGACATGGCGGACGGCCGCAGCTACGACACCCCGGACCGCCCCGGCATGCATGCGCTGGATATCAACAGCGGGGAAATATTATGGTCTACCCTTCACGAGGACCGCTGTAACGGCAAAGCCTTCTGCCACCCGGGCATTTCCCAGGTACCCACGGTTGTGGGCGACGTTGTATTTGCCGGCAGCATGGACGGCACCGTACGTGCTTACGATGTGGAAACCGGCAAGGTGCTCTGGCAATTGGACAGCACCGGCACCTTTGACACCATCCTGGGTGAAGCCACCCGGGGCGGCTCTTTCAGCGGTGCTGCGGGGCCCATTGCATTTAATGGCAACCTGATTATCAGTTCGGGCTACGGCCTGTACAACCATATGCCGGGTAACCTGCTGCTGGTGCTGGGGAAATAGGCTACCGCCGGGCCTGACTATTTTTTTATGACGGCTTTGCCCGGGGTGATCACCTCATCCCGGCCGTTTTTCACGTACAGGTCAACGTGGATATGGGTGTCGCTCACCTCGGTCACTGCACCACCCGCGGTCAGGGTTTCACCCACATAGGCCGCCTGGCGGTTGGCGTACTCAATACGCTCCAGGCTGGCGCCGGTGTCTTCGATCCACAGGTCCACCACCTGGGCCAGCCAGTCCCCCATCAGGGGGCCGGCAATCACCAGCCCCGGGTAGCCCTCCACGTCCCTGGCATAAGGCAGGTCAAAGTGGATGCGGTGGGCGTTCCACAGCACCGCGTTATACATAAACAGTTGGATTTCATCACAGGTATGTGAGCGGTCGGGTAACAGGTCACCCACCCGGGCTGCAGCCAATCCGGTCATCGTAAGATTCTCGTTGTTTTTTCGCTCACCACCAGCGCGCCGTCCGCGTTATGAACTTCCATCAGCACCTCATAAAAGATCAACGGTCCGGAACGCCCCTGCTTTTCATAGATGTCAGTCAGAGTGCGCACGGCGGTGAGCGTATCGCCGGCTTTAACCTTGGCGCCGTAACTTATTTCCAGCCCGCCGGCCATGGCTTTTTCCAGCGGGAATTTCGGCAGCAAGGCATCAATTGAAACACCGTCCGGCGACAATTGATCACGTTCAACCACGTCCCAGAACAACGCAACATGATACAACGGCGGCGCTTCGTCACCATCCAGATACTTGCGCTGAGTCTGCCCGGTGGCAATGGCGTATTTGCGGATATCGCGGCGCGTCACCACCTCGGTTCTGGGTTCGCTCCGCTTACCGATGTTGGCCAGCAGTTCCGCGCTTAACAGGCCGCTCATACCTTGCGCCCCTGCTTCTGCCAGTACGGTTCGCGCAGGTCGCGCTTGAGGATTTTACCGGTGGGCGCCTTGGGCAGACTGTCGGCAAAATCTACCGAGCGCGGTTTCTGATAAGACGCCAGATGCTGCCTGGCGGTGTTGATGATTTCCTCAGCGCTGGCCTGCTGGCCCGGTTTCATCACCACCACCGCTTTTACCGCTTCACCCCATTCGTCGTCCGGCACGCCGATCACCGCACACTCAAGTACCCCCGGGTGCTGATGTATGGCTGCTTCCACCTGGGTGGAGTAAATGTTCTCACCGCCGGAAATAATCATGTCCTTGGCGCGGTCGACAATAAAGACGTAACCCTCTTCGTCCCAGGTGGCAACATCCCCGGTCCACATCCAGCCGTCGCGCAGGGTTTGCGCGGTCAGCTCCGGCTGCCGCCAGTACCCCTGCATGTTGGCTTCGGACTGCACCACTATCTCCCCCGGGGTCAGGCCGTCCTTGGGCACATCCGCGCCGTTGGCATCCACCACCCTGACGCGGGTGACAAATCCCTCCCGGCCGCAGGAGTTCAAGCGCTGGGTATTCTGCCCCGCCACCGCCGCCGCATGATCCTCCTGGGACAGAAACGTCATAGTCATGCCTTCCGTTTGACCGTAACCCTGAATCAGGGTGCAGGGGAACGCCTGCAGCGCCGCCCGCACCACGGTCTCCGGCATCGGCCCGCCGCCGTATTGGATATTGCGCAGGCTGCTCAGATCAAAATCGGCAAAATCTTCCACCGCCATCATCCAGTTGAGCATGGTGGTGATACCGAGAAAGGCGGACACTTTTTCCTGTTGGATAATCTGCAATGCCTCGCGGGCCTCAAAATTCATCAACACCACCGGGCAGCCGTGGGCCATATAGTTCATCGCCAGGGCCACCGGGATGTGGAACATCTGGCCGGTCAACATGTACACATCCGACGGTACAATCCGCTCCGCCACGGTCTGGTTGATCATGCCGGTGTACAGGCTTTTGTGTGAATGCAGCGCGCCCTTGGACAGCCCCGTGGTGCCCCCGGTATATAGAATGAGTACCGGGTCGTCGTTGCCCACCGTGGCGCTTTCGGCGGGCGGGTCCGCAAGCCCGGCGGCAAGCAGCTTTTCATAACCGCTGTTGCTGCCTGCGCCGTAGTCCAGGTACTGCAGGGTCGGCAGTTCCGCCGCCAGCAGGGTCTGCAGCTCCGCTGCTTCCGCCTGGAAATCCTGCTGACTGATTAAGATCCGCGGTTCCCCATCCTGCACGATGCGGGCCAGCTCCGCCGGCGCCAGGCGCCAGTTCAGCGGCTGAGCAACCAATCCGGCGCGGGCGCAGGCAAAATAGATTTCGAAATATTCGATACTGTTGCGGGACAGCACCGCCACCCTGTCACCTTTTTCAAGGCCCTGCTGCAGCAGTGCGCCGGCCAGCCGGTTCACTCTGTCCTCAAGCTCGCTGAAGCTCACCCGGCGATCGCCCGGAATGTCGATCAAAGCGGTGCGCCCACCGTCCAGACCTGCCCACTTCGATACTATATTTGCAAGGTTCACAATGACTTACACTTTAATTAATAGGCCCTGTCGAGCCTCAGATAACGGTCCATGAGCTGCCATCCGCCGTCAATGCCCACCTTCGCCACCTGATCCGTATAAACCCCTGTGGTGACCAACCGGATCTCGCCGTTTTCCGTGGCCGTAAGCGTCAGGTAAGACACCACGGTGGCATTGGCTTCCGCGGTGCGGGTATAAAACAGGTTTGAGATGACGTGGCGGCGTTCGTCGGTCTGCGCATCCCAGGCACCCTGCATCAGCCCCATGATCTCGCCCGCGCCGGCAAACGTCTGCACCTCGTCCACCCCGGCAATTTCCAGGCTAAAACGGGCATCCTTATGAAAACAGGCCTGCAACGCCGCGGCCTGTTTCAAATCCAGCGCATAAGCCGCGCGGGCCAGCAGTTCGGAAATCTGTTGTTTAGCGTAACCTTCCACGCCTCTGCCTCTTTATTTTTCTTAACCTCATGATACGCATAAAACAGTCACAATTGTTTGTTTATGCCAGATTCTGCCGCACCTTCGGCAGCACCTGGCTGGCCATATACTCGATACGGCGGCTGCCGGCATCAACCGGCTCGCCGGGAAACTGGGCCCAGAAATGCACATCGCGGATCTGCGGGTACGCCTGCAGCAGGTCCGTCAAGGCAGTCACCGCGCTGTCCGCGTCATGCATTTCATAAAGGCCATCGCGCAGTGCGCTGGCAGCATCCGGAAACAGCGGCGTCTGTTCCGGGGGGCCAAAGGCACCCCAGGACACATAAGCATTGGTCTGGTACAACGCGTACTCACCCATGGCGGCGGCTTCCCGCTCCGGATCCGGCGCGATGACCCCCCAGTGGCCGGCAAAAATTGCCCCGTCTTCAGGCGCTTTGCCGGCGCCGGCCAGCGCCTCAACATATATGTCATGGCCGATACCGCCGGTGGACAGAAAGCCATCACCAATTCTGGCCGCCCGCATGATGGCGGGTTCCGCCATGCCCCCCATCAGCAGCCGCGGCGCTACCGCGGGTTGCGGCGCCACGGTCAGACCATCGATGTTAAAACGTTTACCCTGCAGGGAAACCGGCTGTCCCGACCAGGCCTGACGGATAATCTCAATGCCTTCTTCCATCAAGCTTGGCCGGTGGCTGAGCTTGCGTCCGAAGTAGTCGAACTCAAGCTGGCGGTAGCCTATGCCAACCCCCAGGTCAAAGCGCCCGCCGGTGAGAATGGACAACGCTGCGGCATCTTCCGCCAGCCGCACGGGATCCGCCAGCGGCAGCAGCATGAGATTGGTGCCGATGCGCATGTTTGTTGTGCGCTGGCCGATGGCCGCGGCAAGCACTAGAGGTGACGGTGTATATCCGTCTTCAACAAAGTGATGTTCGGTCAGCCACACCGAGCCGAAGCCGAGCTCCTCCGCCCAGGCAATCTGTTCCAGATTCTGCTGGTACAACGTTTCATTACTGACTTTCCGCCCGGGATTACGGAAGTCGTACCACAATCCGAAGTTCAGCTCTCGCGCCACCTGTACCTCCTATTGGCTTATGTTCTGCAGGAAATCCAACACTACCTGATGATACTCGTCGGGGGCTTCCAGAAACGGCGCGTGACCGCAGCCTTTGACCGGCGCCAGCGTTCCCCGGGCGGCATGCCCGGCGGCAAATTCACCAATACCCGGCGGCACGACGCCGTCCTCTTCCCCGGTGACAAACAGACAAGGCACCTGCAGCCCGGCCAGCTCCTGGCGCTGATCCAACTGTGCCAGCGCCCCCAGCGAGGCGTCCGCGGCGGAGCTGGCCTGCAGGGCAATGCGGTAACACCAGTCTTTCACATCTTCACTGACGGCGGCGGCAAACACCCCTTCAAAATACAGGCCTTTGAGAAAGTTGACCCGGTCGGCACGCAATGCCGCCACCGTGGCTGCCACGTCCTCAGCCTGCCCTCCGTGCGGGAACCCCTGCGCCTGGGTATACCTGGGCGTGGCACCGCAGGTACTGATCAGCCCCGCCACCCGGCCCGGCATTTTTGCCGCCGCGTCAACCACCACGGCGCCGCCCAGCGACCAGCCGTTGAGTACCACCGGGCGGTCACCCTGAATTTCACATAGCGCGGCCAGATCGTCCCCTAAAGCGCTGATGCTTACATCCGCAAAGTCTTTGTCAGAACGCCCGCAGCCGCGGTGGTCGTAGGCCAACACCGCATATCCCGCGTCCTGCAGGCGGGCGATGGTATTGTCCCATACCCTGCAGCCCATGCCGAAGCCGTGTGACAAAACCACACACGTGCCGGCAGCAGCGTAATGCTCATAGTAAATGCGGCCGTCCGGCCGATGTAACCAAGCCATCTACGTCTACCCTCTGCTTCCCGGCGGACAATATATCAGTTCATCCGCGATTGGTGTTAAGCTCCGGCCGGTTACTCGATACAAGAGAGCGTGACAGCTACCGTGAAGTCTCCAACAACCTCAGCGGATGCGGAATCACAAGCAGCATCCGCCGGCATGGCCGCACGCCTGCAAACCCTGGAAGACATCGAACAGATCCGCAAACTCAAAGCCCTGTACTGCCAGGCCTGTGACGACAACCATAACCCTGAAAGGCTGGGGCCGTTGTTTACCGAAGACGCAGTGTGGGAGGCCAGCTCCGTGGGCCGGGCTGAAGGCCGCACGGCTATCCAGAAGCTGCTGGGGGACATCGGCCGCAGCGGCACCATCCGCAACTCCGCCCACCATGCCATGAATCCGGTGATCGAGGTTGCCGGTGACACGGCAAGCGGCGACTGGCGCCTGATTATGCTGTACACCGGCTTTACCCCTGCCGGCGAACTGCATTTTTCACGTATTATCGGCTGGTACAAAGAAGAGTACCGGCGCGTAGACCAGGGCTGGCAGATCCACCGCCTGTATTGCGAGGTGGAAGAATCAGCCCCTTACGTGCTGCAGCCGGACGGGCAACCGGCATAACCGCCGGGGGCAAACTTAAAGCGACTGACTTATAACACAATGATGGACAACACAGGGGAGGCAACATGAGCTCAGACATCCAGGAAATTCAACAGCTGGCCCAGACCTACGCTGACGGCGTTATGCAACGGGACGCAGATATCTGGGGAAATACCTTTGCGGAACAGGGTGAGTGGCACCTGGCTCCCGGTATGGACCCGGTCAAGGGGCGGGATAACCTGAAAGAATTCTGGACCGGTGTCATGGCCGGCTACCCGAATGTGCTGCATTGGGTACAGCCCGGACTGGTGGAGGTCAGCGGTGAAACCGCCACTGCCCGCTTTTACGTGCAGGAAAACATTAAAGATGCGGAAGGCAACAGTTTCCGGGTCGCCGGGGTCTATAACGACCAGTTGGTTAAGGAGCACGGCGCCTGGCGTTTCGCCTTACGCAAATTTGATGTGTTGTACCGCGGGCCCGTGGACATGAGCGGCGACTGGATGGGCTACCCGGGCTGAACGCCCGTTGACAAGATTACCGGGCGGGTGGAGTAACAGATGGCTGAACAATCCCTCAACAACGGCGCGGCCGGCGCGGCGGGCAATGAACCGCCGTCACATCATGGCGGCCTGGAAAACCTGGACCACGAATACAGCTACGAGATAGAAGACTTTGACGGGGTTGTGCCGGCGGACCTGCAGGGCACTTTCTTCCGCAACGGGCCCGGGCGCCAACGTATCGGCGGTACCAAGTACGGCCACTGGTTTGACGGTGACGGCATGCTGTGCGCATTCACCTTCCGCAACGGCCGGGTTCACTTCAAGAACGCTTATGTGCGCACGCCGAAGTATCTGGAAGAAACTGCGGCCCAGGCTATTAAATACCGCGGCTTCGGCACCCAGGTGCCCGGCGGCATGTGGTCGAATCTGGGCAAAACACCCGCCAACCCCGCCAACACCAATACCATTTATCATGCCGGTAAGTTATTTGCGCTGAATGAAGGCGGACACCCCTGGGAAGTAAAACCCGATGACCTCAGCACGGTGGGTGAATACAACTTTGCCGGCGCCCTGCAGAAGGGCCAGGTCTTCAGTGCCCACGGGCGGGTGCACCCGGGCACCGGTGAGTACATAAACTTTGGTGCCGGTATGTCCGGTATCACGTTACGCGGTCCCCAGCCCTGCCTGTTCATCTACCGGGTGGATGCCGCCGGCAAAATGATCAAAAAAGGCCACATTGATCTGCCGCATTTCCCCTTCTGCCATGACTTTGTCATCACCGAGCGTTATGCCGTATTTTTTATCGGCTCCATTACGTTCAGCAGCATGGGCAGCGTGTTGCTGGGCCGCAAGACCATTTCCGACGTGGTGCAATACGATCCGGCCATAAACATGAAGGTGCACGTGGTGGCGCTGGACAGCCTGGAGGAAGTGCGCAGCTTTGAAACCGGTCACGGCGCCATTGTGCACTTCGGGAACGCATACGAGCACAACAACACCGTGATCGTGGACGCCATGTACCAGGATGGTTTTGAGGCCAACAACAGCCTGAACGACGTATTTCATCCGCAAAGCCGTTTCAACGGCGGAGTATACAAGCGCTACCGGCTGAATATGCAGGACGGCAGTATCAGTGAGGCTCAGGTCTCGCCCACCGAAGCGGAGTTTCCAACATTCAATACCAGCCTCACCGGGCGGCGTTCAACAGTCTGTTACACGGCGTGCTCGGTAGACAACGGCGCGAATGGATTCTTCAACGGGTTTCAGCGGGTGGAAGAAGACGGGGATTGCACGCTGGTGACCCTGCCGCCGGGACACTACGGCTCCGAACCTTTATTTGCCCCGGCGCTGCACAGCAAAGCGGAAGACGACGGCTACCTGTTGGAGGTGGTTTACAACGCGTATACCCACCGCAGCGAGCTGCAGGTATACCGGGCGGACGATGTTACGGACCAGGTGTGCCGCCTGCCCCTGCAACACCATCTGCCCCACCAGTTCCACGGTTATTTTACCCCGGAAGTGTTCTGTTAGCGCTACTTCATCCGGTAACGGATCGGCAGGCTTTTCAAACCGCCAACAAAGGTCGACTGCATATAGCGGGGCTCCCCCGCCAGTTCTATGCTGTCGACCCTGGACAATAACGCTTTAAACAGCGCGGATATTTCCATGCGCGCCAGGTGCTGGCCCAGGCAGACGTGGGCGCCGAAGCCGAACGCCAGTTGCTTGGCATCATTCCGCTCTACCCGGAATTCATCAGGGGCGTCGAAAATGTCTTCGTCGCGGTTGGCGGAAGGGTACCAGAGGATAACCGACTCCCCCGCTGCTATAGGCTGGCCGCTGAGTTCAAAGTCTTCGGTGGCGGTACGCATGAAATGCCGCACCGGGCTGACCCAACGGATCATTTCATCCACCGCGGTGGGCATGATGGTTTGCAGATTTTCGCGCAGCTTGCGCATCTGCGCCGGATGCTGCAGCAATGCCAGCAAACCGCCGGCGGTTGAAGAACTGGTGGTGTCGTGGCCGGCAGTGGCAACAATAATGTAATAACCGTTGGTCTCATGATCCGGGATGGGCTGACCGTCAATACGGGCGTTGGCAATCACAGAAGCAACATCGTCGGTGGGCTGTTTGCGGCGCGCCGCGGTCAGCTCCCGGAAATACTGCTCAAAATCAGTCACAACGTTCATGAAATCGCCCATTTCGAAGGAGCGGGTGACGTCCGGATCAGAACTGCCGAACAGTTCCTGGGTGAGCTTCAGCATCAGCGGCTCGTCCTCTTCCGGCACGCCGAGGATGGACATGATGACCCGCAGCGGATACCAGATGGCGACGTCTTTGACAAAATCGCACTCACCCCCCAACTCCGCCATCCGCTCCACATACATATCGGCAAGCTGGTCCACCCGGTCCTGCAGCTTGCGCAGATTGCTGCCCATGAACCAGCCTTGTGTGAGCACCCGGTATTTCATGTGATCCGGATCGTCCATCTGCACCAGCGAGCGCACCAGGTGTTTGCGTCCGGACATCTGCTGCACCATGGCCTGCATCATTTCCGGGCCCAGCACCGGCCGCGGGTCGTTGATAAATACCTGCTTGAGCTGCTCAACCTGCTTTATGTCGTTGTAGCGGGTCAGATTCCAGAACGGCTCAAACCCTTCCGGGGACAGCCGCCGGATGGGGTCGTTAGCCCGCAGCCAGGCAAACTGCTCGAGCACCCAGCTTTCATCCGCCCAGTTTTCCGGGTTAACCAGGGCGTTATCTAATGCGGGTGATGTTGTTAGAATATCCATTCGCTTGAGGTTCCACCGGGAAACAATGTTGGATTTAGTTTAGGTGCGGTATTTTAACAAAGTCCGCACCCTGGGCACGGCGCGTTTTGGGTTTACTCACGATCTGGTTTACGAAGGGGACCAGCCTTATCTGGAACGATGGATCGTCTGGTTCGGCTTCACCCTGCGCCTGCACAAATTTCACAAGGGTGATGACGACCGCGCTTTTCACGACCACCCCTGGTGGTTCGTCACCCTGCCGTTGGCCGACTACCGGGAACTGACACCCGGCGGCGGCGCCCGCCGTGTACAGCGCTGGCGGCCCCATTTCCGCCGCGCCAAACACCGCCATATTGTCCAGTTGATCGACGGGCGCCCGGTACTGACCCTGATCCTCACCGGCCCCAAAAGCAAAGAATGGGGGTTCTGGGACGACGGTAAGTTTATCCATCACCAGCATTGGCTGGACGAGGTGCAAAGATGAAGCCGCTGATTGATCCCCATGCCAGTTGGCTGCCCCTGCGTGAACGGGCCGCGCAAAGTAAGGACAGTGTGCAGCGCGCGCTGCTGACGGAAGTGGCCAATCATATGCAAGCTGAGATCACCGGGCAGCTGGAACCGCTGATGGCCACCCTGATCCCGCAGCCGGTTTATCATTTCTGGCGGGTCGGCGGGGAGAATATGGTGTTGCGGGGCTACGACGCGGTAGCGGGTTTTTACAGCAACATGTTTACCGGCGGCGGCCAGCAGTTTGAGGTTGTCTGCGACCGTATTGTGGTCGACCGGCAGGCAGTGATCACCGAAGGCCAGGTCAAGCAGGTGTACCGCCGCGAGGCCCTGGCCGCCATGGGCATTGAAGATACCGCCCACGGCAAGATCAGCGCTCACCCGCTGTGGATGAGTTGCGCGCAGTTGATCACCGTGTGGCCGGCGGGGGCGGCAAACAAACTGGTCGGCGAGGACATCTACTTCGGCGAAGATCCCATGAGCACCCTGCAGCCGGTCAGCGAAGACGGGCTGCCGGACTATTACGAATTGTAAGGTTGCGGCGCTGCGCGGCTGGCGCGGTAATTTATCACCAGCACCACTACCGCCAGCAGCGCGCCGCACAGCCGCGTCCACTGCAGCGGTATCAGTAAGGCGGCAGCGGCCAGTCCGCTCAACAGCGGCCAGGCCCCGGCAAGGCGGGTGAAGGCAAAACGCTCCAACGTGACGGCAATCATGACCACCAGCAACAGCGTCACCAGCGCCGCCGGCAATACCTCAGCCCAGCCGTTCCCGGCGGCCAGCAACAAGGGGCTGAATGCCATCATCAAGGGGATCACAAACAGACCGTTAGCCAGCTTGAAAGCTTCTACCGCGGAGCGCATGGGACGCGCGCCGGCCACGCCGGCGCCGGCGAAGGCAGCCAGGGCGATGGGTGGTGTCACATTGGAGGTCTGCGCCAGCCAGAAAATGATCATATGTGCGGTAATCAGCGCCAGGCCAAGTTCCTGCAGCGCCGGGCCGGTCATTACCGAAAGCACAATGTAAGCCGCGGTTGCAGGCAGGCCCATACCCAGCACCAATGCGGCCACCGCCACCAGCGCCAGGGCCAGCCACAAATAACCCTGACTCATGGCCACCACTGATTCGGTGAACTGCAATCCAACCCCGGTCTGGCCGATGGTGCCCACAACTACCCCGGCCACCGCACAAGCCACCGATATCGGTACCGCCAGCAGCGCGCCCCGGTAAAGTCCCTCCACCACCTGCGCCGGGCCGATGCGGGCGTGGGCCCGCAGCATGCTGGCCAGCAGCACCGCCGCGGTACCCGCCACGCCGACCAGTACCGGTGAGTAGTTCCACAACAACAGCACTGTAATCAGAACCAGCGGCAGCAGATATTGCACCCCGTCTTTAATGACCTGCCAGGCGCCGGTTGCATCCCGCATGCCGGTAAAACCGGCCTTGACCGCCATCAGATGGACATACAACAGCACGGAAAAGAAATACAGCAGCGCCGGCACCAGCGACATCCAGACAATGTCGCCGTAGGGGGTCTTGGTGAATTCCGCCATGACAAACGCGCCGGCGCCCATGATCGGCGGCATGATCTGACCGCCGGTGGAAGCACCGGCTTCTATGCCCGCCGCCTGCTCCGGCCGGTAGCCGAGTTTTTTCATCATCGGAATAGTCAGCGCGCCGGTGGTGACGGTATTGGCAATGGCGCTGCCCGAGATCGAGCCCATGGCCGCGGAGGCCAGCACGCTGGCTTTTGCCGGTCCCCCGCGGAAGCGGCCGGCGGCGGCAAAGGACAGGTCGATGAGGAATTTTCCGGCGCCGGTAACCTGCAGGAACGCGCCAAACAGCACAAAACTGAATACCGCCCCCGCGGCAATGCCGATGGGTGCGCCGAACAGGCCGGCACCGGTATAAACCTGGAAGCGGACTATCCGTTCCAGGGAAAACCCGCGGGTCGCCACCACGTCGGGCAGAAAATTACCGAACATTCCGTACAGCAGAAATACGGCGCCAATGGCCATCATCACCGGGCCCACGGCGCGCCGGGCCATTTCAAGGGCTGCGGCGAGCAGCATTACCCCTGCCGCAAAATCAGCGCTTTGCAGCCCGTACAACAGGTGATCCAGGCCCTGGTAGTCAAATATCAGTACGCGCCAGCAGGCCCAGGCCAACAGCGCCATGACGCCGTAGTCCAGCCAGCGCAGGCGCCCGGGCAGCGGATACACCAGATAGCCCAGACACAGAATCCAGGTCAGATGAGTGGGCCGGAAATAGGTAGCCGGCTGCAGCCCGAGGATGTTGTCAAAAGGCAGGGCACCCGGCGGTAGAAATCCCACCAGCGGCTGCCACACCTGGTAGATGGATAACAGTGCCGCCAACGCGATAACCAGGCGCCGCGGACGCTCAGCTTCATCCGTCACAGGCCGCCTCCGGATTCGCCGCATAGCGCTGACTGCCCGGGTGCAGAGGCACCTGGGACAACTGGTTGATATTGGTCAGGGTCATATCCCGCGCCACCTGAGAGATTTCCAGCAGTTCCGCGCGGTGTCTGTACACCGTGCAGGTCAGGCGGAAGGCCAACTGCTCCGGCATCTCCTCATGCACCACAACCGCACTCCAGATCCCCAGTGCCTGTACCGGCTGCGTCACGCCGTTATAGGTATCCGCCGGGATCGGATAGCCGGCATAAGCGGGAAAGCGCGCCTGCAATTGCTGCAGGTCGTCATCACTCAGGGGTACCAGGCGCAGGTTGCGGGTAACCGCCAGTTCCGTGACCGCCGCCAGCCCCAGGCCGCCGACGACAAAACCGGCATCAATGGTGCCGTCCTTGAGCGCTGTGGTGGTCTCGCCGAAACTGAGATAAGCGGGCGCAATCTGCTGCAGACTTACACCCAGGCCGCTGAGCACGTTTTCCGCCGCCACCGCGGTGCCCGACCCGGCGGCGCCCAGCGATACCCGCCGGCCGCGCATGGCCGGCACCGAATCAATGCCGCTCTCCTGCAAGGTCAGGATGTGGACAATATTGGGATACGCGGTAAATAAAACCCGCAGCGGCAGCGCGTGCGGAAAGCGCCCCTCGCCCAGATACGCATCCGTGACAACGTCGGCCATGGCGATGCCCAGCTCACTCTCGCGCCGCGCCACCTGAATCACATTAGTCACCGATCCGCCGGTGACTTCCGCTTTAGCGTTTACCCCCGGCAGGTGGCGCGACCAGATAGATGCCATGCCGCCGCCGTAGGGGTAGTAGAGACCGGCCGGGCCGCCCGTGGCGATGGCGAATGTAGACGGACTGGCGCCAGTGTCGGAACAGCCGCTGAGAACCGCAACCAGTACCGGCAGCCAGACCCGCTTCAAGATGCACTCCGTGACAACAGGGTTTCCATATTCTGAAAGGCCAACGCATAGGGTTTGCGGGCAAACTGCAGCAGGATGCCGCCCAATACGCCAAACAGCGTAACCACCGCGATAATCGAAAACCGCACCCCATCTTCCGCGGGAAAAACCACCTCGTTAAAAAAACCGGCAATGGGAGGCCCCAACAGATTACCTATGGAGACAACAAACAGATAAATGGCCGCCACCTGGGCGTGGATGCTGGCCGGCGCAATCACCGGCAGGGAGCCGTTGGCCAGTCCAAACGGCGCGTTGACAAAAATCATGGCCGGCACATACAACAAGTACGCCCACAGTGCACTGGGCATAAACTGGATGAGAATCACGCAGGGGACCCCCAGCAGCCCCATCAGCATGGCGGCCAGAATGTTGGCATCCTTGTGCCCCCGCGTACCCAGGCGCCGCGCCAGCAATGCCGCCAGCACCGGCCCAACCGGCCCTGTCAGCAAGAATATACAACCAAACGTCTGTGCCGCAACAGCGGCGTCCACCCCGTGTACCCGCACAAAGTAGGAAACCGTCCAGAACACAAAAGCATAACCCGCCAGCGCAAACGCCAGGAAACCGAGATGGTGCAGCACCAGGGCGGTGCGGTTGCGCCGGTAAAAATCCCGCAGCACCTGCAGGCTGCCCGAGTCCGGTGCTGCCTGCCGGCGCAGCGGCTCGCGGATAAACAGGAACACAAAACAAAGCAACAGACCCGGCAGGCCAACGTAGACAAACGTCAGTTGCCACGGCTGCAGTTGCCCCACCCAGGGCAAAACCGCCGGTTCCGCCCCCTGCACCAGTTCCAGTACCAGCCCGCCTATAAGGAACGCCAATCCGGAACCCATAACCGCCGCGGTTTGAAACACCGACAACGCCAACGGCACCTGCTGCCTGGGAAAGACGTCGGACACCATTGATACGGTTGCCGGACTGAGGGATGCTTCGCCGATACCTACCCCCACCCGCGCCGCCAGCACATGCCAGTACTGGCGGGACAAACCGCAGGCGATGGTCATCACGGACCAGAAAAAAATGCCCAGCGCGATAATGTGTTTGCGCGAGAAGCGGTCGGCCAGAAACGCGATAGGCCACGCCGCCACCGCGTAAAATACCGCAAACACCCCATACAGCCAGCCGATCTGGGTATCGCTGATGGCCAGGTCCGCTTTCATGGGTTCCACTACTATGGCCACCACCTGCCGGTCCACAAAACTCAGCACCGAAGCCAGCATCAGCAGCATCAGCAGCAGCCACGCGGGCCATCCCGCGGCTGCCTGTTTCATGGTTTGCGCAGGTGTCCGTACATCAGCTCTTCAACAAACTCCATACATTTAAACTGTTGGATCTGCGCGTCCGCGCCGACCAGCCGGTACAGGGTCATGCTGATTCGCCAGGGTTCGGTGAACGTCTGATCGTCTTCAATCAGCACATCGTAGCGCAGGGTGTAATCGCTGGTGGGTGTATAGCGCTCGGTGACCTTGGTATTGTAACCGCTGTGATGATTACCGGCGCGGTCGAACCAGGTACGGTCGTTCTGGCCGGTGACCTCCACAACCAGGGTATCCCCTTCCCAGTAGCCGTAAGACTGGCCCATCCATGAATCCACCGGCGCTTCACCGGGATCCTCAAGGTAAATGTTGCGCGCCGCGCCGGCGTACTCATAAGAGAAGAACAGCGCGCTGGCGCTGTGCACAATCTGAAACGGATACGGCATGTAAGTGGCGCGTGGAATGCCCGGCAGGTAACACTTTATCTCCGGGTCCAGGTTCAGCCAGTCCGCGGCATTCTCATCTCGCCTCTGCAGCGCCTCCGGCCGGTACGGGATACGCCCGCCCACCACCACTCCGGCGCCGCCGGGCACAGCGGCAATGGTGCCCAACGCAACAACCTCCGGGGCCGGCACCGGCCCCAGCCGGCCCTCCACCATGGCCAGAGCAGGCCGCGCGGCATGCGGCTCAACATCGTAATTAGCGCGGTTAAAGGCTTGCCAGGTACCGTTCAGATCCGGCTTGCCGCCGGGTCCGCGCGGCGCGGTATAACTGTTTTCCTCAGAGGCCGGGGCCGATTGCCCGGCTGCATTCTCCGCCGCTCCGGTAACGGAGCCGCTCAGCAGCAGCCACATAAGCCCAAGGGTAATTGATTTAAAACGCATGGTAGCCTCCATCAATCAGGAACGTCTCCGCGGTGTGGTAGCTGCTGGCCTCACTCATGATATAGATTGCGATGGCGGCAAAGTCTTCAGGCACCCCCCAGCGGCGTACCGGGATGCGTTTTGACACGTTGTCGACAAACTTGTTGTTCGCAAAGGTGCCCGCGGTCATCTCCGTCTCAATCCAGCCCGGCAGCAGGGTATGGGCGGTGACATTGTAGCGCGCGTACTCAACCGCCAGGGCTTTGATCATTGCCACCAGGCCGCCTTTGGCGGCTGCATAATGTTCGCCGCGGGCCTGCCCGGATACGGCAGCCAGGCTGGCGGTGCCGACCAGGCGGCCGAAGGCGTCACCGTTGCCGGCGCGCTCTTTCATATGCCGGGCAGCCGCCCGGAAGGTATAAAACACGCCGGTTTGATTCACTTCGATAATGCGCCGCCATTCCGCATCCGTCATCTCGTCAAAAGCGGTGCCGCGGCTGCCGATGCCGGCGTTGGCAAAACAACCGTCCACACGGCCGTGTGCAGCCAGGACGCGGGCGAATGTATCCTCCACCTGCTGTTCATCCGCCACATCACAGACGTGGGTGGTGATTTTCGGGCCGATCGATTCCAGCGCTGCCAGCGCGGCGGCGTTCTTCTCCGCGTTGGTGCCCCACAGACTGACTTCAGCACCGGCTTCCGCCAGGCCCCGGGCCATGCCCAGGCCGATGCCGCCGTTGCCGCCGGTAATCAGCGCCACCCGCCCTTGCAGGTTAAAAGGTGCAAATCCCATTCTTCTCTCCAAACAACCGTGCTGACAAAACCATTACCCGCATCCGGCGCGCGGGCCGGGCAATCCGCGCACCATACATGATCCGCTTATGCGACACTACGCGCACCGCAACCTGTTAAGGCAATTATGACCAACCAGACCGCGACCCGGGATTACGTGATGAACCAGACCATGCTGCGTATCAAAGACCCGCAGAAATCGGTCGCTTTCTACCGTGAAGCCCTGGGCATGACCCTCATCCAACAATTCGATTTTCCGGAGATGGCGTTTTCACTTTATTTTATGGGTTATCCCGGTCCCGATATGCCGGAGGACCCGGCGCAGCGGGCCAAATGGCTGTTTGAACAACCGGCGCTGCTGGAACTGACCCACAACCACGGCACCGAGCAGGAAGACATGACGTATCACAACGGCAATGAGGAGCCCCGCGGCTTCGGCCATATCGGCATATCGGTCCCGGACGTTTACGCCGCCTGTGAACGTTTTGAGTCCATGGGGGTGAAGTTTATTAAACGGCCGGATGACGGCCAGATGAAAGGTCTGGCATTTGTCCAGGATCCGGACGGCTACTGGGTTGAAATTTTATCCAGCAGCGGCCTGAAAAAACTGATCCTGGGTGAGTAGCCGCGGGCGCGGAGCCCTGAGCCGGACGCGCAGCAGCCGGGTCAGGTGGCAGGGGTGCCCCGGCTCAACTGGCCGGGGTGACCCGGCTCAACTGGCCGTGGTCCCCCGGCTCAACTTGCCGGGGTGCCGGGAATCAGTTCCACTTCCACCCGGTTGTTCTGCCGCGCCACTGCGTTCCAGTCCCCGGCTGTCACCGAGGTCGGCGGATAGGGTACCAGCGGCCGGGAATCGCTGGCATACAGCGCGACCAGGTTCAGCTCCACGTTTGCCGGCGACTGTTCCATCAATTCCGCAAATTCAGGACCGAGCCGGTCGGTGACAAAACTGGAATTGTCCAGCACATGGCCCGAGTACGCGCAATCCAGCACCGGCGTGCTGTTGTCCGCCAACACGTAAGTGCCGGCATCATCCACCACCAGACAGAAGCGGCCCAGATGACTGGTCAGCTTGATTTCACCGCGGAACCCCAGACGGTCCAGGTGATCAAACATGCCCTCCACTTTTTCCGCCAGCGCGGCGCTGAACGCCCAGTCGTACATGGAGGTATCGTTGCCCTGATTCAGTGACCACTGCAATGCCTGCAACGCCTCCGCCGGCACCACCCGCGGACCGGCGTCCGCCACACTGGCCTGCTCAACCGCCGCCGGAATGACCACCGAGCCGGCCGCAGCCTGCAGGTTATGCAGTTTATCCAGCGCCGCATCGCGCTGCTGTTTGAACTGCCAGCCGAGGAAAGACGTGACCACCATCAGCATCACCGCCACCCCGGCAACAATCCGGTAGCCGGCGGTTGGGGTATTTTCGCCACCCTTCCCCACCAGTTGTTCTTCCTGCCATTCTTCTTCCGCGGCGGCGGCTTCGCGGGCGTAATGTTCGCGCAATACCTCCCGTGCCACGTCTTTTGCAAACTGCCGTTGGCTGCGCAGAATGTCCGAGCGCAGGGTGACGTGCTGATCTTCCAGAATACGGCTGACCACATTCTGCACGGATATGCCCAGCGCCTGATCTTCAATGTCCTGTGCCAACAGGCTGGTATCGTCAACCTCGTCCAGTTCATATGTCGGCACGGTCAGGTCTTCGTCCTCCTCCCGCGGCTGCGCACGGCGGTCCTGCACCAGGCCGAGTTTCAGCAGCATCTCGAACAACTGATGGGGCTGCACGTTTTTCGGCAGTACACCCACCGCGCCGAGCGCCCGCGCCTGGCCCACATACACCTCACCCTCACGGGTGGTGTACATCATGACCGGAATGGTGGCCGTTTTCGGGTTGGCTTTAATCGCGGAGACCGCTTCCAGACCATCCATACCGGGCATGGTGTGGTCCATGAAGATGACATCAACACTGTCTTTTTTGAGGAATTCCAGCGCCTCTTCGCCGGAGGCGGCGAGAGAAATTTCAAGATCGTATTCGCTGAGCAGATTTTTTAACGATATACGTGCGGACCGGGAATCGTCGACCACTAATGCACGTTTGATTGCTTTTTGCACGGTAAGTTTTTCCGGTAGGAACGCCCTGCTGCCTACAATTTTAGCAGGTCTCCCGCGCCGAAATTGTTAAGCTGATCCTAAAACCGCAATCTACCCGGCACCCATGCTACCAGACAGGTAACTGGACTAAACCTCAGGCCTGCCTGCCGCGGCTGGGCACCAGCGCCCAGGCCCGCTCGTGCAGGTAGTAGATCAGAAACTTCAGCACAAATTCTATGCTGCCGATGGTCACCGCGGTGCCTATCTCACCGGTGACAAAAAAGGCAATGATCGACGTGGTCAGCGTGGCCACGATGCGCCAGGAAAACGCTTTGGCCAGGCTGCGCAGATGCGAATCAGACATGCTTCAGCACCTGCTCCACACATGCCTCTATCGGCGTATCCGCGGTGCGCAGCACCACCTCAGCAGACTCCGGCGCTTCATAGGGCGAATCGATGCCGGTGAAATGCGGCAGTTCACCGCGGCGGGCTTTTTTGTACAGGCCTTTCGGATCCCTTTCCTCTGCAACCTCCAACGGCACGTCGAGGTATATCTCCACAAACTCGTCTTCCTCAAACAGCACCCTGGCCATGTCCCGCTCCGAGCGGAACGGGGAAATGAATGCGGTGATGACAATCAACCCGGCTTCCACCATGAGCTTGGCCACCTCGGCGGTGCGGCGGATATTCTCGACCCGGTCAGCATCGGTAAAACCCAGATCCTTGTTCAGACCGTGGCGCACGTTGTCACCATCGAGGATAAACGTGTGCCTGCCCTGAGCGTGCAGGGCCTGCTCAACGGCGTTGGCCACGGTAGATTTGCCGGAGCCGCTCAAGCCGGTCATCCACAGCACCTTGCCTTTCTGCCCTTTCAGCGCAGCACGCGCCGCTTTGTCTATATTGTGGGCGTGCCGGTGAATGTTTTTCGCCCGGCGCAGGGCGAAGTTGATCATGCCGGCACCCACCGTGGCGTGAGAATAGCGGTCGATCAATACAAACGACC
The DNA here is from genome assembly GCA_028279305.1 of Pseudomonadales bacterium. Lineage (GTDB taxonomy): Bacteria > Pseudomonadota > Gammaproteobacteria > Pseudomonadales > Azotimanducaceae > UBA4421. The sequence continues at coordinate 50,888 of JANQOA010000372.1, read as the reverse complement.
CCAACCCCTGACAGTCGGCATAAGCCTCAAACGGTACCGCGCGGTCGAAGCTCAAGGTGACGCGGCCGATATCATTCAGGGCAAAGCTGTGGGTGGACAGTTCATCCAGGGTGTTGATGTTGTACTTGAATTTGATGTCCGTGAGGGTGGCGTTAATGCGTGTGGTGCCCAGCATCAGCCAATAAGAGCGGCCGATGAACCCTTCTTCCTGATCCATCCACACCAGGGAGGCATCAAACTGATCTGAAACCTCACAGGGTGCATCCGCCGCCACAATCACATCACCCCGGGAAACGTCCACTTCGCGGTCCAGCGTCAGGGTCACCGCCTGGCCGGTCACCGCCGCGGGCAGCGAATCCTGATACAGCACAATATCGTCTACCGCCGCCACCTCGCCGGAGGGCAGGATACGCACCTGCTCGCCGCGCTTGACCTGCCCGGCAACAATAGTCCCGGCAAAGCCGCGGAACTCCGCATTGGGGCGGTTCACCCACTGCACCGGCAGACGCAACGCACTCTCACCTTCGGTGTCACTGATATCAATGGTTTCCAGGCAGCCGAGCAAGGTCGGCCCGCTGTACCAGTGCGTATGCACCGAACGCTCGATGACATTGTCACCTTTCAACGCGGACACCGGGATGGCGGTAATGGTTGAAAAATTCAACTGTTTGGCAAATGCCTGATAATCCTCAACTATGTCAGCAAAAATCTGCGCGTCGTAGTCCACCAGATCCATCTTGTTCACCGCCAACACCACGTGTTTGATACCCAGCAGCGAGGTGATAAACGAATGCCGCCGGGTCTGGGTCAGCAGGCCGTTAACCGCATCCACCAGTATCACCGCCACCTGAGCCGTGGAGGCCCCGGTGACCATATTGCGGGTGTACTGTTCGTGCCCGGGCGTATCGGCAACAATAAATTTACGATGATCAGTACTGAAGAAACGGTAAGCCACATCGATGGTGATACCCTGTTCACGTTCCGCCGCCAGGCCGTCCACCAGCAGGGCGAAGTCTATATCTCCGCCCTGGGTGCCCATGCGTTTGGAATCCTGCTGCAGGGCGGTGACCTGGTCTTCAAATACCAGTTGCGCTTCATAAAGCATGCGCCCTATCAGCGTGCTTTTGCCGTCATCCACGCTGCCGCAGGTGATAAACCGCAGCAGATCCAGGTTGGCCTGGGTGTCGATATAGGTCTGCACCCGGGCTTCGAGTTCTTCAAGCTGTGCATCAGCCGCGGACAAAGATTGTGCCTGTGCCACTAGAAATACCCCTCCTGTTTTTTCTTCTCCATGGACCCGGCGCTGTCGCTGTCAATGGCGCGGCCCTGCCGTTCACTGGTACGGCTTTGCAGCAGTTCCAGCACAATGGAAGACAGACTGTCCGCTGACGACTCCACCGCGCCGGTCAACGGGTAGCAGCCGAGGGTACGGAAGCGGATCAAGCGGGTTTCAATCCGTTCACCCGGCAGCAGGCGCATGCGGTCATCGTCCACCATCATGATCATGCCGTCCCGTTCCACCACCGGCCGTTCAGCGGCAAAGTAAAGGGGCACAATGGGAATCTGTTCACGGTAGATGTATTGCCAGATATCCAACTCGGTCCAATTCGACAGTGGAAACACACGAATCGATTCACCCGGATTTTTGTAACCATTGTACAGGTTCCACAATTCAGGCCGCTGGTTCTTCGGATCCCAGCGGTGACTGGCGGTGCGGAACGAAAACACCCGTTCTTTGGCACGGCTCTTTTCTTCGTCCCGCCGCGCGCCGCCGAAAGCCACGTCAAAACCATGCTTGTCCAGGGCCTGCTTGAGCCCCTGGGTTTTAGTGATATCCGTGTGCAGCGCACTGCCGTGATCAAACGGATTAATGTCTTTCTCCACCGCATCCGGATTGATGTGCACGATCAGTTCCATGCCCACTTCTTCCGCCATCTGGTTGCGGAATTCATACATGGCCTGAAACTTCCAGCGCGTATCCACATGCATCAGCGGAAACGGCGGCGGGCTGGGGTAAAACGCTTTACGGGCCAGATGCAGCATAACCGAGCTGTCTTTGCCCACGCTGTACAGCATGACCGGGTTTTCCGCCTGGGCAATCACCTCGCGCATGATGTGAATGCTCTCAGCTTCCAGACGGTCCAGATGGGTCAAGCCTTCATCAAGCCGTTGCGGCGGTTCCGGATAGCGGGCCAGTTCCAGCGTAGACCGGTAAGCGGTCAGCGCCAGGGTCACCGCAACTCCCGACGGCAACTTAACCTGATGGCTGCCCTGCCGGTTCTGCCAAACACGGAACAGCGCAGTGACGTCGCCGTGGGGCCAAAGAAATGCGGGTTTGCCGTCACACAGCACATCCAGGGCCTGCAGCAGAGCCTGCTCGGTCAGGGTGTCGGTAAACCACCAGCGGGGGCCGCCGCGGCCGTCGTTGACCATGACCACCACCCGGCCGTCTACCGCGGCGGTTTGCACAAACAGACTGTGCACCCTTTTGCGTTTACTTTCAGCTTCCAGCGCCTCGGCAACCAGCCGGGTCAACGGCCGCTGCTGTTCGTCGCGCAGGTCTTCCAGCTTCACCGCCGCCGGCAACCAGGCGGCTTTTTCCAGCATGCGTTCCGTGGAGCGCTGGGTTTGCTCAGCGCCGGCCGCGGTAAGCGCTTCGTGAACGGATTGGGTATCCCAGAAGCCGCCGTTCTCGCGGGGCTGCATGAGCGTAGTTGGCATATCCATGGTCTAGATGATGAACCTCTGTCGCAATTTTCTGTCGTCTGTCGGAATTTGCGAGCATTCTACATCACTAGACCAGAATGTTTACAATCTATTTGTAATAGATACCAATTGAATGGGAATATGCAGATTGCGTCACATAATCAACGCCGCTGCGTGCAGCAAACACCGCTTTTCACGCTGCTACCGCCCGCGCCACTTCTCCCCAGCGGCTCATATTTTCAGGATTCCGGCGCAGGTCCTCAGCCGTCAGATAGGTCACCACCCGCGACGCAACCCCTTGATATCTCTGCAATAATTTGTCCGCAACATCATCCCAGCGGCTGACTACGGCAAAATAATCCAGCATTTCGTCTGTTACCGTATCCGCCATGCCGCGGAGGTCTCCGGCTTTCATCATACGGCCCAGGGTTTCGCTGGTTCCGGTAAATCCAAGGTCATCAAACTGAAACGCGTAATTGGGCGTGGACCCGTAAAACGCAATCTGAGTTATGGCCCGCTGCAGCATATGCTGACGCGCTTCCGGCGTGTCGCCGACCACCGCAAACACCGGCACTATCAAATCGATGTCCCGGCTATCGCGCCCGGCGCGGGCCGCACCTTCCGTAACCGCCGGCTGCAGGCGGTTGGTGATATAAGGCATGGAGTGCATCGGGTGCACATGAATACCGTCACACAGTTCACCGGCCAGGCGGCACATATGCGGCCCCACCGCGGAGATATCAATTTTGATATCTTCAAAGTCATGGCGCGGCGGCGCCCACTGCGCCGGCAGATAGCTGAGATTGTAGTACGGCCCTTCGTGCTGCAATTTTTCTTCACCGCGGAAGGCGCGTATGCAGGCTTTGAATGCCGCCACATAGTCCCGCATCTGCGGCGCCGGCTTATCAAACACTGCACTGTAACGCCGCACCACATGGCCCTTCACCTGACTGCCCAACCCCAGCCGGAAACGGCCGCCGGTATTGTGCGCAAGCTCCCAGGCGATCTGTGCTGAAATCATCGGGCTGCGCGGAAACGCCACTGCTATACCCGTGCTGAAATCCAGGCGCGGCGCCGCCATTGCTGCCGCCGCGATCTGCATCCAGGGTGTGACGCCGGTTTCCGTGAACAGCATGCCGGAGAAGCCCACGTCCTGCAGCTGTACCGCCAGACTGCTGCTCTGTTGCCAGGTCATGCCGCCCAGCATAATGTCGAATTTCATAGTTTCCCCTTTCAGTCAATACAGACACCCGACAATCAGGTTAAGTCACCTGCGCGGATTTCACAACGCGCGGCACGCCGCCCCTCAATCAGCCCGGCTTTCGCATCCACTTGGAGGTTGCCGCTACATCCTGCACATCACCTCCCGCATCGCGCCAGCCGTTAAAGCCGGCCTCGAGATGGGCAACATTGCTGTACCCCATATCACGCAGCGCCAGGGTGGCGTACACGGAGCGGCCGCCGCCGGCACAAAACACCACAATCCGCTTGTCTTCCGCAAAATAGTCCCGGTAGTAGGGGCTGGCCGGATCGGCCCAGAATTCCAGCATACCCCGCGCCACATGTTTGGCGCCGGGAATGGTACCGAGATCCAGCAGTTCCTGGATTTCGCGCAAGTCGATCAACAACAGCCCCGGGTTATCAGCCTGCTCGTCCTGCAACTGCTGCACAGACAGATTTTCAATCTCCTGCTTCAGCGCGTTGGTTTCCGCAAAAATGTTTTTAATGGCCAAAGTGTCCTCCTCAACTGCCCGGCGTGGGAATAACGGTGACCGGCATGGGTTCCGCCGGCTCCAACCCCAGGGTGATCAGCACCTTGGACATGCCCAGAAACAACCCCACGCCCAGCGAAAGCTCCACCAGTTCCGCTTCGCTGAAGTGGGTACGCAGCGCTTTATGCAGCTCTTCCGTGGGCGCACCGGGCATGCCGATTAACAGATCCGTCAGCTGCAGAGCCGCGCTTTCGTGCTCGGCAAACACCTGCTCGTAACCCTGCTGAACCTGCGCCGCGGTACGTTCATCCAGCCCTGCCTCACGGGCAGAGTCAAAACGGACGTTTTTTCAGTACCCGCAATCCGTCACCCGGGCGTTGCGCAGACGGGTGAGTTCTTTGAGTTGCGGCGGTACCGCACCGTGTTGCCAGAACTCTCCGTAGAGTTCAAAAAACCTGGCCATCAGCTCACCTGCGTGGGCGGTAACGCTGGCAAAATCTTCCGCCTGGCCGGGCACAGCGGAGGAGATGCGGGGATTGGAAGCCATTTGTATGCCTTTTTATCTGGAAGTTGTACAAGAGATATCGATTATTTTCAGCTGATTGCGGAACCGTCAAAAGTCTGTGCTTGCGGGCTGATAGCCCACACCAGCTTCAAGCGGCAATTTACATCAAAAAACGCCAGCGCGGTGAGCAGCGCAACAGCACCGCTTTCACCCAGGCCGGCCGCTGCGTCTTTAACCTGCTGGTCGCTGATGCCGTGATGGTTAAACGGCATCTCTTCAGCCAGCGACAGCGCCGCCCGTTCCGCGCCGCTGAAGCCGCCGTGATCACCCCGGGCCAGCGCCTCCCGCTCCTGCTCGGAGATCTGACAAAAGCTGTTGCGCACTGCCAGTTCTGCCCGGGCATCGTGAATCTGCGCGATCCGCAGCCTGCACAGCTCCAACACCCGGTGCGGCACCAGCCCGCCCTGCCAGAGCTGCAGATAAAATGACCGGTAACGTTCCAGCAACTGCGGCCGGTGTTGCAATACACCTTCCATGCTGGTGGCGGCCGTCAGCGCGGAGATCAGCGCCGGTGCTTCAGAGCGCATGCGCGGGGTCCGGCGCCGTGGGTGTCTGCTGGTAACAGGCGGTATCGTAAAAGTCCCTCAGGGCGCAGATTTTACCGTCGCGGATTTCGATGACACCGGCAATGTGGGGGGTCATCAGATCCCGGCCCTGCGCATCCCAGTGATGGTCGATACGCTCGGTGAAAACCACATTACCGGCACTGGCAATATGTATCAGATCAGCACTGAAAGAAGTCATGTCAGCCAGAATCGGAATGGTGCTGGCAAACCCGCCCGCAGCCATATGCGCCAGCACTGCCTGACGTCCACTGAGGGTGGGCAAACCGCTGTTGGCCCAGACGAAGTCTGCGCTGCACAGCTCCTCCAGAGCGCTGGACAAGGTACCCTCCTCCATGGCCTTGAACATCTGCAATGCTAATTTTTCGTTAGCGCACCCGGCGTCTGTCAGATCAATCATCCGTACTCCTATTGTCGCTGCTTTCGAAGGATGTACCGCCCGCGTGCATCCTGCAAGTGGGGTTCTGGTTTACAATGGCCAACCGGGTTATTGGATGACCATCCGCCCGACACGGAGACTGTCCATCAGCCGCACTATGCAGAACAAGATTGTCAGCCGCGAAGACCGGCTGCAGCCGCCTGCAGCGGCGCGCCGGCGCGCTGAGTCGCTGGGCGAAGCCGGGCACCGTTGGCTGGCTGACCTGGAGCGGATTGTTACGGAACTTGCCCGGGACTGGGAGTTAACCGTCAGCGGCGTGTTGCCCGGCGGTTCGGAGAGTCTGGTGGTAAGCGCCGAAACCAGCAACGGCGCCGCCGCGGTGCTGAAAATCGGTTTACCCGGCTCAGCGGAGGTGGGCCGTGAAGCTCTCGCCTATACCCTGGCGGACGGCCGCGGATACGCACACATGTATGCCCATGACCGCACTCATAATGCGTTGCTGCTGGAACGCCTAGGCACACCCCTGCAACAGCAGGACTTACCCGTTGGTGAACAGATCGAAATAATCTGCCGCACCTTGGCGCCATCCTGGGTCGCCCCTGCAGACCCGGCCGGTCTCACCACCGGCGCTGAAAAAGCAAACTGGTTATTCCACTTTATCGACACGGAATGGCACCGGCAGCAGCAACCCTGCAGCCGCAAAACCCTGCAGCAGGCTCTGCGCTGCTGTGAAAACCGGGCACAAGCGTATGCAGCGGAGCGCGCCGTGCTGGTGCACGGGGACGCCCACAATCTGAACATCCTGGCTGCGCCCGGCGGCGGGTATAAACTGGTTGACCCGGAAGGATTGTTTGCAGAACCCGCCTGCGATCTGGCGGCGCTGATGCGCGACTGGAACGAAGAACTGCTGGCCGGGGACACGCAGGCGCTGGCTTGGCAACGGTGTGAGCAACTGGCCGCGTTGGCTGCAACTTCCAGTACCGCCGTCTGGGAGTGGGGTTTTGCGGAGCGTGTATCCACCGCGCTGGTTCTGTTGCAACTGGGGATGCGGCAGGAAGCAGACCTGTGGCTGGCCGCCGCTGAGCGTCTCACGGATGTTTCATACAGGTGAGCCGGCGACCTGAGCCGGCGGAAAATGTTGCCAAGCGGAAATTAATCTGCACTATTCACGCTTCGGGTTTTAACTGCCGCACCGTTTAACAGCAGCACCCTTTAACCGCAGCAACTTTTAACCGCAGCACAGCGGCGGCGGGCCAGCGATAAAATGCAAGACAAACAACAAGAGAACCAACAAGAGAACCAACACGGGCAGCAGCCGCAGCCAGCCGATTCACCTTCGATGGTTGCCGGGGCTTTACGCGAATTCCTGCACCTGGAGTCCGCCGGCGGCATCCTGCTGATGATCTCCGCGGTAATTGCCATGGTGGTGGCCAACTCCCCCTGGAGCGGTCTTTACGACAGCCTGCTGGACACCACGGTAGCGCTGCAGGTGGGCGCGCTGGACATAAACAAACCCCTGCTGCTGTGGATCAACGACGGCCTGATGGCGATATTCTTCTTTCTGATCGGCCTGGAGATCAAACGCGAGATTCTTGAAGGTGAGTTGTCTTCCTTTTCCCAGGTGGTGCTGCCCGGCATGGGTGCTATCGGCGGTATGCTGGTGCCTGCCGGTATCTATGCCTGGCTGAACTGGTCCGATCCGATCGCTTTGGATGGCTGGGCCATCCCGGTCGCCACCGACATTGCATTTGCACTGGCCCTGCTGGGGGCTTTCGGCAGCCGGGTGCCGACCACGTTGAAGGTATTTCTGCTCACTCTGGCCATATTTGACGACCTGGCCGCCATTGCCATTATTGCCGTATTTTATTCCGCAGACCTGTCACTCAGCGCGCTGTTGACCGGCGCCGCAGCCCTGAGCATCGCCGCACTGATGAACCGCCTGGGAGTCACCCGCACCTCTGCATATATCCTGCTGGGCATAGTGTTGTGGGTGGCGGTGCTGAAATCAGGTGTGCACGCTACGCTGGCAGGGGTGATGATTGCATTCTGTATCCCCATGCGCAGCCCGGACGGCCGCTCACCGCTGCAGGATCTGGAACACGATCTGCATGGGCCGGTAGCCTTTGCCATCCTGCCGATCTTTGCTTTTGCCAACGCCGGCCTGTCACTTTCGGGCATGTCCGTCCAGGACCTGCTGCACCCGGTGACCATGGGCGTGGTGTTGGGGCTGGTTGCGGGTAAACCTATCGGCATTATGCTGTTTGTTGGTATCACCGTGCTCAGCGGTTTTGCCCAGTTACCCAAAGGAGTCAGCTGGATGAACCTGCTGGGTGTCGCCTGCATCTGCGGTATCGGCTTTACCATGAGTCTTTTTATCGCCGGCTTGGCTTTTGAGCATGGCAGCGGCGACTATTTTGCCGGTGACCGCCTGGGCATTGTGTTGGGCTCCCTGATCTCAGCGGTGCTGGCTTTTCTTATCCTGCAATTCAGCCTGGCCAGGCAGCCTGCTGACCCCGCTTAATTTTTTTTCCCGCCGCTGCATCCAAATGGCGGCAGCATGGACCTATATATAGTAGACACAACCACATGAGTGATGATGGTCATGCAGGAATTAAGCACCGGCGCCGGTTTGGGCGCTCTGGGATTCTGGCTGTTCATAGCCGGCACTATTGCCGCCGGCGTGTGGGACAGCATCCGTAAACGCGACGCTCAGCACGAAACCTTGCGGCGGCTTATCGAGAGCGGCCGGCCCATTGACGAAGAGCTGACCGACAAGTTGCTGAGCATTACCGGCAGCAACAAGAACCTGGCCCGGGACTTACGCATTGCCGGCTTTATAGTGCTGTCAACGGCTCCGGGCCTGGTGCTGTTCGGTTGGATCATGTCGTTAAGTGTCGCCGCAGAGCTGTTGCCGATTATGCTGGCAGTGGGCGCGCTGCTGCTGTGTATCAGCGGCGGCCTGCTGGCGGCGGCACTCTATGTACAGCGCAGCCACAAACGGGAAATGTCACTGGAGCGCCGCTAGACGTCAGCCCAAGGCACCCCGATGGACGACAAAAAGGACAACAACAAGGACCGCAACAAGGACAACAACGAGGAAGGCAACAGGGACCTCAAAGAGGACCGCAACAATGCCGCGGCACAAACGTCCCGCATGCACGGCGGTAACCAGGCCCTGTTGGTAGCCCTGGCCCGCGGCGGCGACCCCCAGGCGTTTGCGGAACTGGTACGCCGCAAACAGCGGTCTTTGCGGACCCTGATGTACCGCTGCTGCGGTGATCCCCATCTGGCGGACGACCTGGCGCAGCAGGCGTTGCTGCAGACCTGGAAAGACATCGCAAAACTGCGGGACGTGCACCGCTTTGACGCCTGGCTGAAAAAACTGGCTGTTAACACCTGGCTGAAGCACCAGCGTAAACACGCCCGCGCCAACGCCCTGGAAAGCGCTGTTGACGCCGAGGCCGCGGCTCCCGACCAGATCGCTCTGGGGCTGGATCTCAATCTGGCGCTGCAGACTCTGCCCGGCGTAGTGCGCCTGTGCATTGTATTGTCCTATCACGAAGGTTTGAGCCATGGTGAGATTGCGGGCCTGTGCGAACTCCCGCTGGGCACCGTCAAGTCACACATCCGGCGTGGCACCGAACAACTCAAATCTGTTTTACAAGCTTACGGCGGGCAGCCGCCCGGAGATGAAGTATGAGTTCCCAGCCCAGCCAACCCGAAGACCGGGATCCCCAACTGGCAGCCTTGTTTCAAGCCCAACCACCGGCAGCGGCGGACGACAGCCAGTTTATGCGTTCGGTAAATGGCCGGGTGTTGCGCCTGCGGCGTCAACGCCGTTACATGCGGCTGACCGCCGGTATACTCCTGGCCGTATTGATGATGCCGCTGCAGGATGTGGCGCTGGCGGTGAGCGAACTCATGATCACCACGCTGTTCAGTATCGAAAACGCGCTGGCGGCACAACTGCTGGCGCCGGTAAACACGGTGGGCGCCCTGTTATCAGCAGTGCTGTTGGCCTTGCGCGCGGTGCACCGCCGCCTGTTCCGTTAGCGTTCCGCTGCGCTGACAGCCGCACCTTCAAGATGCTGGCGGCGCAGGCGCGCCATCAGTTTGTCCCAGAAAACCGGTCCGCCGTCCTCCAGCATCTTGGCCAGGGCGTCATCCTCGGCGGATACCGGCAAATACTTGCGCCCCCAGATCGCCAGCTGCGCCAGTACCGGCAGCAGTTCAATACCCTGTGCCGTGAGGCTGTAAATCACCTTCTGTTTATGGTCAGGCGCCTGCCGGCGGGTCAGCAGACCGTGTCTGATTAAGAGCTTCAGCCGGTCCGAAAGCATGTTGGGCGGGATGCCTTCCGGGTTCCGGGTCAGCAGCTCACGGAAATAACGGCGCTCCCCCAGGGCAATGTCGCGTAACACCACCAGGGTCCATTTATCGCCAAGAATTTCCAGCGAGAGATTAATTGGGCACCCGGAACGCTGGGGCATGGTTGATTCCACCCGTTGAATTTGCATCAGTGTATAACTGATATTAATATCTTACCAGTTACCATTTCTAATCACATTTTTCTGATCACATTAAATTGAACCGGGGCGCGGGAGGCAGGGTGTTGCAGCAGGTTGTAATTGTGGGGGCGGGATTTGCCGGCTTGCTGGCCGCCAGGGTCATGGCAGCTCATGCTGAAAAGGTAGTTCTGGTGGACCGTGATGCCATGCCCGCCGGTCCGGAAGTGCGCGCCGCGGTGCCCCAGGGCAACCATCTGCACACGCTTCTGCCCGGCGGCCTGGAAGTGCTGGACGCGCTGTTTCCGCAATTGGGCTCACAACTGGACAGCCTCGGCGGCCACCGCGCCGGCCCGGGTCAATGGTACGCGTTGACCCCCCAGGGCAAGACCTACAGGGTATCGAGGTTTCAGCCCACGCCCATGGTTGATGCCAAGCCGATGCGGGTGCAGACCCGGGCTTTGCTTGAACACTGCATGCGCACCGAGGTGGAACAACTGCCCCAGGTCAGCCCGCGTTACGGCGAGCGCGTCAAAGACATCATCCTCAGCCGCAGCCGCAGCCGGGTTACCGGCGTCACCCTGGACAGCGGCCTGCGGTTGGCCGCGGACATGGTTGTGGACACCAGCGGCCAGGTCAGCAGGACCTTGCGCTGGCTGCAGGAAGCAGGTTTTGCCACCCCTGCGGAATCGGTTGTTAACTGCGACTTTGCCTATACCTCAGCGTTTTTTGCCGCCCGGCCCGACGCCAACTTTGCTGACGTCGGCTTCCTTATCTCCTCGGCCCGTCAAGGCGAATACACTAAACGCGGCGGCTCCATGGCCAAGGTTGAGGGAGAGCGCTGGCTGGTCACCCTGGCCGGTAGGCTCGGCGACCACCCGCCCACGGATCTGCAGGGTTTTCATAACTACATCAACAGCTTGCACAACCCTAAACTATCCAACCTGCTGCAGCAGGCGGAACCGCTGGCGTCCCCCCACCGCTACAAGTTTCCGCGCAGCGTCTGGCGCCACTACGAAAACCTGGAGGATTTCCCCAGCGGCCTGCTGGTCATGGGGGATGCTTATATGCACGTTAACCCCGGCTACGCCCAGGGCATGACCAGCGCCTGCCGTCAGGCCTGGGTGCTGCATGAGTTGCTGGCCGCGCAGCCCGACGTGCAATCCCTCTGGCGCAGCTACTTCCGGCAAGCTGCTGAACAGGCGCGCGCGCCGTGGTTGTTTGCCGCGCTGATCGATTTCAGCAAAAAAGGCACCACCGGCGATTTCCCCGATGAACAACCCGCCATCAAGCGGCTGCAGGCGTTAAACAAGAAAGCTGATGCCGGAGACGCGGACGCAGCGGCGCTGGTGGATGCGGTGTTTGACATGCGCCAACCGTTATCCGCCCTGGTCTGATCAGCCGGAATCAGCAGCGCGTTTGAAGTACACCCATTTGATGCCGCTTTCATGTCCCGCGGGTACGCGGGGAGATACCTGTACCTCGCGGAATTCACCAGTTACGGGGTCAGGACCTGAAATCTGTGTCGCCGGCGGCTGATCATACATTTCAGCACAAGCCTCCGTCTGCCGGCGGCAATCCGTACTCTCCACCGCCAGCCCGCCCGGCACCAGGCGCACATTCATCACCGCCGTTTGCGCCTCATCCTGCGCCTCCAGCATCAGCAGGCGTGCATTCCCGCCTACGATTTTGTACGCCGTTTTCTTTTTCATGGGGCCGTTCAACCCGGTACCGTGGAAAACGATGTGCGTGTCGTCTATGACCAGGAGCGGAGTTCCGGCCGCGCGCGCGCCTGCGGGTGAGGACGTCATGTCCGCCCGCACCTGGGGTTGAGGCCGCAGGTCAAACACTTCTGACCCGGACTCAGTTGCCGGCCTGCTGCCTGCTGCAATGGCTTCCCGGTGTTGCCGCAACTTGTCCAAAAAATCCTCCATGGTCCGTTCCATATCAAACACCCAGGTGCCGACAATACTCCGCGGCACCTCCTGTTCCGTTGCCGGTTCCCGTTCCGGTTCCGGTTGCGGAAACTGATCTGCTCCCCACCCGGCGAACACCGCGCCTGAACTTCCCAGCGCCATGACCACCGCCACAACGATTACGCCTGCGAACTGTCCTGACGTTCCACGCATTCTGTTTCCGCCTTGCAGCTTTCGCCGCTTATGCTGCCAACAACATCACATAGTGTATGCAGCCCCGCCAGGCCTTACAACAATGTACTTCAGCCGTGTAGCCGCAGTACAACTCAGGTTGTATGCACCACCCGGGATTGGTTGAATAAGCCTCTCAGCCAAAAGGAATCACAGCGCTTTGAAAGCAGTTCACTGTACAAAATTCGGCACCCATCTGGACCTCGAAATTGTTGACGTACCGCCGCCTGGCCCGCCCGCGGAGGGTGAAATTCAGGTGGCGTTGGACGTCCGCGGCATTCAATTCAGCGACCTGGTGCGGTTTGCCGGTGATTACCAGGTTAAGTCGCCGTTGCCTTTTGTTGTCGGCGGGGAAGCCGCCGGCACCGTCACCGCTGTCGGCGCCGGGGTAGACACTCTGCAAACCGGCGACCGGGTGATCTGCCCCGGGGGTTGCGTGGAAGCCGTTAACATCAGCAGCCGGGCGGCGACCCGGGTGCCGCATGGTGTCGATCTGCAGGTGGCAGCCTCCTTCCGCAACAACTACGCAACCGCTTACTACGGCATTCAGCGCGGTATGTTAAGGGCCGGTGAAACCCTGTTGGTGCATGGTTCCGCGGGCGGCGTGGGACTGGCGGCAGTTGACCTGGGTAAACTGTTCGGCGCCCGGGTGATCGGCACGGCGAGCTCGGATGAGAAGCTGGCCGCGGTCACCGCCATGGGCGCTGATCATGTGATCAACTACAGCAACGGCTTCCGCGACGCGGTTAAAGAGCTGACCGGCGGCCTGGGTGCGGACGTCATTTACGATCCGGTGGGCGGTGATGTATTTGATGAGTCCATGCGCTGTGTTGCGCCCTTCGGCCGCATCCTGGTGCTGGGGTTTACCAGCGGCCGCAGCGCCCTGGCTAAAACCAGCCATCTGCTGGTCAAAGACGCCTCGGTGATCGGCTATACCCTGGGCGGGCTGCAGAAACACAATCCCGCGTTGAACCGCAAGAACAACGAGGTGTTGCTGGACTGGCTGGCCAGCGGGCGCATCCGCCCGCACATTTCCCACGTCCTGCCGATGGCGGACATTCACCAGGCCTATCAGCTCATAGTTGATCGAAAAGTGATTGGTAAGATCATGATTACTAACTAAAATTTCAGGCAGATAGACCGCCGTCAATCACCAGTTCGGTGCCAGTCACATAAGACGATTCGTCGCTGGCGAGAAACAGTACACCGTTTGCAATGTCCACCGGATAGCCGGCCTTTCCGGTCGGCACCCCTTCCTCAGCCATAACCTCAACATCCAAGGCATTTTCCCCTTCGGTGAAATATTCAGCGTTAACCTTGGTCCATATGGGGGTGTCGATGATGCCCGGATGCACCGAATTTACCCGCACCGGCCAGCGCTTCTCCGCACATTCCAGCGCCACACCCTTGGTGAACAGCCGCACCCCGCCTTTGGTGGCGTTGTAAGCCGCAAGATTGGCAGCACCCTTAAGCCCCGCTACCGAAGACATGTTAATAATCGAACCGCTGCCGCTGCGCACCATGGCCGGAATGCTGTGTTTCACCCCGAGGAAAACGCCGTCGAGATTAATCGCCTGCTGCCGCTGCCAATCGGCCAGCGGCATCTCCACTATGCTGCCGCCAATCCCTATGCCGGCGTTGTTTACCAGAACGTGCAGCCCTTTAAGGCGGCTTTCAACCTCCTCCACCAGGCTCTGCCAGCGCTCTTCATCGGTTACATCATGAGACATGTAAACCGCGCCACCGCCCGCTTCGCGCACCCCGTCATGCGCATTCAGCTGCGCCGCCACCTCCTCGCCGAGGGCATCCTGGATGTCCGTCACCACCACCTGGGCACCCTCAGCCGCAAGCCGCTCAGCGCAGCCGCGCCCGATACCGGATGCGCCGCCGGTGACAATTGCTACTTTGCCTCTTACCCTCGCCATGCCTGCCCTCCGCTTGAGACTGCCTATTTGCGCCACATTGGGGAACCATATCCACTGCCACCTGTCCCACCATGTGCCCGACGTTAGGTGTAACGTAAACCAATAAACGCCCAAGGAGCTTAACATGTCCACGCCATTCAACACCCGGTTCACCGCCTTGTTGCCCTACGCGCTGTTGGCGCTGCTGTTGTTCGCGCACACAGCGCGCGCCGCGGACCCTGAGATTTATGCCACCAAGGCCGGCGCTATCCGGGGTTATGACACGGTTGCTTACTTTTCCCTGGAACCAGGCGCCAAAGCGGTGAAAGGTTCAGATGAATTTACTCATGAATACAAAGGCGCAACGTGGAAATTCTCCAGCGCGGAAAACCGCGACCTGTTCGCCGGTGATCCGGAAAAATACGCCCCGCAATACGGCGGCTATTGTGCTTTTGCAGTCTCCCATGACTTTACCAAGTCGGTTAACCCGAACGTTTGGGAAATTGTTGACGGCAAGCTGTACCTGAACTTTAACCGCATCGCTTACCGTAAATGGGGCAAAGACCTGGAAGGTTCCATTGCCCGCGGCGACCAGAATTGGCCCACCGTCCTGCAGAGCTGCGAAAAGCATAACAACTGCCGAAGTTAACCGGCATCCGCCGGCCAACCCGGCACCCGTGGGCGGCCCGCTCCCAGGGCGGACGGCTGCCCACTGGGCATTTCTGCTGCACAAGCATTACAATGGCCCGGAGCACGCAGCATAATTACTTTGAACCACGTAAATTCAGACATACGCATCGCCTCCCTTGCGCCCCAAGATTCGCTAATCGGCCGGATTCTCAAAGTATGCGGGCCGCTGCTGGACCGGCTGCTGGGTGTGCGCGGCATGCGCGCAATTTATGAAGAACATCAGCTCGCGGGGCTGGATGCGCAGACATTTGCCGCGGAGGTTGTCAAAGCCCTGGACGTGACCGTCACCGTAGACGGTCAGGGCCTGGACACGGTGCCCAGGGAAGGTCCGGTGCTGGTGGTCTGCAACCATCCGTTCGGCGGCATGGAAGCGGTGATTATTCTGCAGGAGCTGCTGAAGGTGCGCAGCGACACCAAGGTGCTGGGCAATACCGCCCTGCAGGTATTCCGCGAACTCAGCGATGTGATGATCTTCACCAACCCGCTGATCACCAGCCAGCGCAACCTGCCTTCGCTGCGGCGCGCTCTGGCCCACCTAAAGAATAACGGCCTGCTGCTGGTATTCCCCGCCGGCCGGGTGTCCTATTACCGCAAAGACCTGGGCCGCACCTGCGACCACGATTGGAACCGCCTTGTCGGGCACCTGCTGCAGAAAAGTGACGCTCAGTTGCTGCCTTGCCACGTGCAGGGCAACAACAGCCGTCTGTTTATTATCATGGGGTACATCTGGGCGCGGCTGAAGATTCTCATGCTGCCCCGGGAAATGCTGAAAATGAGAGGCAAATCTGTGGTTATCCGTCTGGGTAATCCCACCCCGGGTGACCGTTTTGCCCGTGCCGGCCTTGAAGAAACCACCCACCTGGCCCGACTGCTGAGCTATCTGCAGCAGGTAGACCGGCAACTGCCGCCGGTGGTCACCCGCGCGGAAGACCACGAGCCGCTGGCGGAAGCCGCCGCCCCGGAAGAGATTGAAGCGGAGATTGCCGCCCTGCCGGGGCAGCAGGTGCTGGTGAAGTACAAGAACTATGTGGCCTGCTACGGCTCTCAGGACCAGCTGCCGCGCACCGTGCATGAAATTGCCCGGCAGCGGGAACGGGTGTTCCGCATGCTTGACGAGGGCAGCGGCGCCGCCCTTGACACCGACCATTTTGACGCGCTGTACGTGCATCTGTTTGTCTGGGATACCGAGGCTGCGCGCCTGCTGGGTGCCTACCGCATGGGCCGCAGCGATGATCTGCGCAAAAACGGGCGGGTTTACTTGAGCCAGTCCTACGACTTCGACGACAGCTTCTTTGACCAGCCCTGCCTGGAACTGGGCCGCTCGTTTGTTACGCCCGAATACCAGAAAAACCACGTCAGCCTGCATCTTTTGTGGCGTGCCATCGGCGCTTACATTAAAGCGCATCCCCAGTACCGCAAACTGTACGGCACCGTTTCGCTGTCGCGGCAGTATGATTTCCGCTCCATCTGCGCCATGTGTGACGCTTTGATCCAGTCCAACGATCAGGTAAAACCGCGCCACGGGATGGACACCCGGCTGGGGCCGGAGTGGGATGATTACAAAACCCTGTACCCGGACATGAGCATCACCCAGCTATCGCGCATCGTGCAATCCCTGGAAGCGGATAACAAAGATCTGCCCGTTTTGTTGCGTCACTACCACAAAGTGGGGGCGGAGTTTCTGGCAGTCAGCGTAGACCCTAACTTTAACAATACGCCCGGCCTGCTGTTGCAGGTGGACATCGACAAGGTACCGGAAAAGAAACGTCAGGCGTATGTGGACTGAAGCGAAACCGGCTGACCTTAGTCCAAGCCCCCACGCAGGCTTGTTGCCAGTGCTGTTGCGTTCAGCCGCGGCTGCGTTGTGCCTGTGTGCCTGGGTGAATTGCGTTTATGCCCAGCAGGCGGTCAGCCAAGGCGGCCAGCCTATTCAACTGAACGAAGACGGTTCCTGGACCGCCGCGGACCCCAACCGCTATGCATTAACCGCGGACGGACGCCGGGTGCGGCTGGAAGCCAACGGACAATGGCGCTTCGTCGACCCATCCGCGCCCGGGGAGGCGGCAGCCGCAGTGGTTCCCTCCCCCGGCCCGCCGCAAACCGCAGACAGCACGGATCTGTCGCTAACCAAGGTGGAAATCCTGCGCCGGGAAGTGAAACGGGGCAAAACCACCCATGTGCAGACCCGCACTCTGTTTCATGTGCAGGTCATCAACAGATCCGACAGCCCTTTCCGGCTGGACGTTGAACGGCAGGCACTGGCCGCGGGGTTTGTCGCCCGTACTTCCAGGGGGGCGGTGTTTCCCATTATAGATATCCACGGCTGCGAACAGCCGCTGCACCGGGGAGAAGCCTGCGCCCTGCTGGTGACGGCCAAGGATTCACCGGTCTGGGGAGGCAGCCAATCGCTGCTGTTACAGGTGTTTCCAAACACTTTGGGAAACCCGCAGGCCGCGACGCTGAGCCAGCCCATGGCCCGGGCGCAGCGCAAAACCGTAGACCGTTTTTAACCCGAACAGGCACATCCATGGCAACCGTACCGGTACTGCCCGAATCCGCACAGATTCAGGAAGCGCGAGAAAAGTGGAAGTTCAACGGCAGCAGCCGCCCGGATTTTGCTGATCCGCCCGGACCCGGCCAGAGGTCGGTCTGGGATTTTCCACGGCCGCCTGCAATTGAAACCGTGCCTCAGGTATTGCGGGTCTTTAACGGCCGCCAGTTGATTGCGCAGACCCAGCGCGGCGTGAGGGTGCTGGAAACCGCCGGCGCGCCGACCTACTACTTCCCGCCGGGGGACGTAGAACCCGGCTTGCTGCAGTTCGGCGACATGGCGTCTATCTGCGAATGGAAAGGGGTTGCCCAGCAGATTGATGTAGAAGGCATCCGCAACGCCGGCTGGCGTTATGTACGCATGTTTGAACCGTTTGTCTCCATATTTGAATGGCCCAGTTTTTATCCCGATAAGCTGCTGTGTTTTGTTGACAACAAAAAAGTTGAGCCGCAGCCGGGCGGGTATTACGGCGGTTGGGTTACCGCAGACCTTGCCGGCCCGATCAAGGGCGGACCGGGCAGTTCCGGCTGGTAAGCCCGGTGCAGCGTCCCCCTCCCGCCGGTCTGCGGGCCGGGCACCTGCTATGGATGTTGGTGTTGATGTTGCCGGGACTGGTCAACGCTGCAGCCGGCGGGATCCAGTTTAAGATTGAGTGGGTAGCAGGCAGCCAGAACGTACTGATCCGCGCCGGTGTGACCGGCTTTGGCGCTATGCAGGGGGCGGTCAGCACGGAGATGGGTGCAGGGCTCTGGGCCTACCGCTACCTGCGCCGCTACGGGGCCGTGGAATCCGGCTGGGGGTTGGGTTACGAGGTTTACGGACTTGCCGGCGCTGGCAAGAATGAAAACCTGCTGGGGTCAACCCTGAGCATGTATCAGCATGACGCCTTTTTCCGCGCCGGCCGTTCCGGCGACTTTTTTGGCCTGGGACTGGGTGTAAGCCGCGACATACCCTTCGGCAGTCTAAGGAAATTTGCCGTGCGCCGCGGACACGCCCTGGTGCGGGTGGCCAACGGCAACCACAGCGTGCATCTGAATTTTGCCAACGATTTCCGCGCCGGACCTTTCAGCGGCAGCGCCAGAGACCAGGGGCCAACCGGCAGTTTCCATATCGGCTACGCGCGCATTGACCACCGCCGCCTGCGCCGCTACGGGCTGGGGCTCGACTTTTTTACCCCGGAACCCGATTACGCCAGAGCGCCGGACAACCCGCAGAATTCGGCAGATGGCGCCAAGCGTGTCTGGCACAATACGCGGCCGTGGGCGGATCTGTTCCATGCCAACAGTTTTGTCATGATCGGCCAGCAGGAGGCAAACCGCGCCTGGTCAGCCAAGCTGGGGGTGGACAGCGCCAAGTGGGGCGCATATGTGCAGAACCGCATCCATGACTCGTTCGGCCTTTATCCCCGTTACCCATGGCCGGTAACGGAACCCGCAAGGCCTTATATCGAAGCTGCGGTCAGCAACGGAGATCTGCAGTGACTCAGGGCGGGATCTCCGCCCGGCTGGCGGCTGTGGTTTGCCTGTGTTTGTGCTCAGCCGCATGCGAAACATTTAAGACCCGCTTCAGCCAGACTTACACTTCCACGGACAACAGCCGTAAGATCTACCGCCTGGACCTGTCCGGGGACAATCTCATCACTCTGCCGGACAACCTATACAGCCAGACAAACCTGCGGGTATTGATTCTGGACAACAATCCACAACTGGATTTCGCCAGCCTGCGCCGAGCCTGTGCTGCTCTACCGCACCTGAACACACTTTCCCTGCAAAACAACCGCCTGACAAAACTCCCCGGGGCATTGTCAGCCTGCCGGCACTTGACCCACCTGTCTCTGGCTGAAAACCCGCAAATTGAGCTGGCGGGATCACACACACTGCTGCAGCAATTGCCATTGGTGTTCCTAAACCTTTCGGGAAACAATTTGGGTGAGTTACCCGGAGATATCACTTCGCTTCAACAATTGAGAGATCTGCGCCTCAGCCGTAACCGGCTCGGTGCCGGTGTGTTTAAAACCCTTGGCCGGCTGCCGCAACTGTACAGTCTGTGGCTGGACCACAACCAGATGGCGGAGCTGCCGCCTGAGGCCGGACACCTGGCGCAGATCCGTTATCTATTTCTGGACCACAATCAACTGAGCCGGTTACCCACGGAAATACAGCAGATGCAACGCCTAAGAGTCATCCACCTGAACCATAACCAGTTTACCGAGATTCCAGCGGAGCTGACCACAGCCCCTTCACTCACGGTGGCATTCATGGCCAGCAACCGCATCACCAGCTTTAACAAGCGCTTCCTGCAAGCGCGCCACCGTCTGCAGGGAATTGTCCTGGATAACAACAGGCTCAGCCAGACTCAGCAAAAGCAGGCTGCGGAGCTATTCAGCGGTTACTTTCTATTTTCGGCGGACAACCAGCAAACGGTGCCAAAAGGATAAAATAGAGATGACAAAAAAGAGATGACAAAAGCGCCACGACAAAAGGAATGTGGGGGCAAGACTTGAATTTGCGGTCAACTGATTGTTAACTTCACAAAGTTCAACCTTGCCACTTGCCCCCACATTAATCAGGAAGACACACCTTGTTTGCCTGCTTCTGTTGTTTGCCTGCTTCAGCCATCCACCGCCTAAATAATCTGCTGCTTCAGTCTGCTGTTTATTCAGGCAGGACAGGTTATTCGGCTGGTACAGCCTTTTGTTTGATGCCTGCTTTAGCGACCTCTCTTTCGGTTGTTTCTCTTTTTGTTACCCCTGTTGTTTCTGGCTCTGCCGTTTCTGGCTCTGCTGTTTCTGGTCCTGCGCCTGCTCTATTAGCCGCTTCGGCTTTTTTGTCCGCTTCGGCGCTTTTGTCCGCGAACGCTAACGTCGCTGCCTCAGACCTGCGATCTCTAACCGTTATCAATCGTGGTCAATATACAACCACAGTTGTTTTATTTCAACAACTAATCGTCGTTCGTTATCCTCTCACCGGCAGCGGTAAGCTGCGCGCATGAGCGAATTTGGTGACAGGGTCAGGGAGGCTCGCAAGGAGCTGGGGCTGTCGCAGAAGCAGCTCGGTGACCGGGTCAGCGTCACCCAGCAGAACATCGGCAAAATCGAATCCGGCAAGGCTAAAGGCACCTACGTGCTGGTACCCCTGGCGAGGGAACTGGGCGTGAACATTACCTGGCTGGCTACCGGCGAAGGACCTAAATTTGCGAGCCGCGGCGATCCGGAACTGGACCTGATGGTTGCCCAGGATCCGAAGCGGTACCGGACCGCATCCGAACTATTCGACCGGCTGATGAAGCTGCCGCCTAAGCAACTGGCAGCACTGGAACGATTGCTGGACGCGTTCAGCAGCAAAGACAACTGAGTTCAGGCAGTTATCCCGGCAAACTGCTGAATTTTACTGCGCAGAGACTCAATCAAAGCTTTGTCATCAATGCTTTCCGCAAGCCGTATCTTGCCGAAGTCACCCTTACCCACCAGGCGGTAAAACTGGGTGGTGCCGTTCTGGTCTGAGGAAGACGCGCCTTTGACAATCTCGATGGAACGCAACTCCGCAGGATTGATCTCCTGTTTCTTCAAGACAATGCCCAACCAACTGCGCACGCGTACAATACGCTGCCGGTTTATACGCACATCCAGCGTATTCAGGGGAATATACAAACCGCCAACTACCAACAACAAACCAATGCCGCTGAACAGATAGCGGAACAAGGTTGCGGTAAAGCCGTCATCGGGCAGCCAGTAGACGGCCATGAACGGCCCGCCAATGGCCAGCATGGCAAAGCTCATGGTTTTCTGCCGTCCCCGGTGAAACAGCAAACGAATCCAATCCGCCTGCACCTGCAGGGACAATCCCAGCCGCTCACGCAGTCTTGCCGCCTGGTTGCTGTCGTGCAGCGCATCCTCAACGCTAGCCGTTGCGCGCTGCCTGCTCATGCCGGTGGTGTCCACATGCAGATACCGGCTGCTCTCCGCCGTTGCAAATACCGGAATCTCAAACGACCGGTTTAACGGCACCGGCAGGTGATCACTGCTGATGAGTACGCGCCAGAAATGATAATCGTCACCGGCAACTTCACTTACCGGCAACCCCTCGGGTACGCTGAACCTGAAACTCAATTCCACCTGAGTGCCTTGGGCGCTTGTGTGCATGGGGCCGGCGCTCTCCCAGACCACTTTCTCCCGGCGTTTCCGCTTGTTGCCTGACCGGCGGATATAGCTGTTGACGCACTGCAGTTTTACCTCGTAGTGCGCCTGCCCACCAGCCAGGTTCGGGACCTTCACGGCACCCCCCACATGGCCGCCGATTGCGCCCGGTTGCGGGTCCAATTGCAGCTCCGTGACGCCAAATATTTTGAACTCACGGGTGCTGTTAACCGCCAGATAAATAAGATAGACACCGATAAGCGGAAACATGGCGGCTGCCAGCACCGCGTAATTGCCTTTGGCCATTTCTTCCGGCATGACCCACAGCAGCGGTAGGGATATTGCGTTCCACAGCGCGGCAAAACCCCACATCCCCCACATTTTTGTCTTGGTATTGCTGCGGTACGGGGGCCGCCATCGGGCGTCTTCAGCCCACTTATCAGCTCCGTTAAGTGTTCGATTCGGTCAAAACTGCACCTGCCAGGTTTACGCCTGGGTGCATTCTAGCGCGCGGCGCTGAAAACAGCCGCCAATCTGATCACACAGAATTTATTCCGGCAGTAAGGACAGCACAGCCGGCAGATCTGCGCAAACTTGTTGCCATTTACTGTCCGCTGAAACCCGCCAGATTTCTCCGTTGTCGGTGCCGACCACCACGCCGCCAGGCTGCTGCGGGTCCGGCTGAAGACCGTGGAAATTGACCGCGGAAGGACTGTGCGCGGAGTCACACAAGCTGCGCCAGCTGCGGCCGCCGTCGTCGGAACGGAACAGCATGGCACCGGCGCCAACCGCCCGTTTATAGCTTGAAAAAGCATCGGGTGCGCTGGCGACCGTCAGCGAAAATGGCGGCCGCGGATCAATGCACATCGGCCTGGAGTAGCGGGGTGTGATGCCATGCCAGGCATACTCCCAACTCTCACCAGCGTCCTCCGAGCGGAATACTCCGGCATTACCTTCAACCATCTCGGCTACACCATCCAGCCTGCCGTAACCCGTGGAGACGAACAATATGTCCGGGTTTTCCGGGTGCGCAAACATCATATGAATGTCCGGGTTGTCTCCCGGCAGATCGAGGCGCCAGGCATTACCCGCGTCATCGGTATGCATTATGCCACCCACTTCGACACCCACCCACAAGCGCTTCGGGTTTTGTCTATCTATCACCAAAGCCCGGGCCTGACCCGGTTGCGGCGGATCCACGGGAATACACCAGTGCTCAGCTTCAGGAGCAGCGCTGAAGGTTTGCACCTCCAACCAATTGTCACCGCCGTCAGCGCTGTGAAACAAGCCCGCCGGCTGGGTGCCCGCATAAAGTTCGCCGTTCCGATCGGCGCGAACCTGCCATACCGCACGGTCCGCCAGACCGCTCAATTCCCAGTCGGCACCCTGATTCGCTGAGCGATACAACCCGGCACCTGTCCCGGCAAACAGGTAATCACCTGCAGCGGTAATCTCCCACACACCCCGCCCTGCCAATACGTGTTGCGCACCAGCATCCGTAACTTTGTAAACACCCCGGCTCGTACCCGCCAGCATGGCCATGTTCTCCCCCGCACCTTCGGACCCTAACCGGGCCCATCATGCATTCGCGCGCCGGAATTAACCTGCGCAACCTGTCAGCGCCTGATATACCGCTATCACTGCGGCCAACACGAATACCATACCACTGAACATGGAAAAATAGACCAGATGGGGAATGAAGCGGGCAGGACTCCATGCTGAGCAAAGCAGACTGAGCACTGAGATCAGGCCCGCACCCAGGGTTATTGCCGCTGCCAACCCCAACAACTGGCGCAACCTAGAGATCTACCGACAGCTGCGCCGCGGTGTTATTGATGCGCTGCTGCCAGAATTTGTTCCGCTGCGAACGGGACAAAGTTAACGCCTGCTGCAGCAACGGCACCACTTCGTCTGCCATATCGGTTGCAGCGTGACTCAGCAGCACGGCCTTGAGGCGTAGAAACTCCGCATCGAGCCAACGCACACCCGTAGCGTCCGCGTGCTCTAAAGCCGACTCAACAATTTCTAAACCCAGATCATAAGCACCGGCCGCCAGTGCCGCTTCAGCCGCCATCACGCCACCCACCGGATACATTGCGGAATTTTTTACCCTGGAATAACCCATCCAGGCTTGCTCCAATCGGCTGACCTGAAAACCCTTTGCTTCCGCTGACAAGGATGACGCGTAGAGTTCCAGGCAGACGTCCAACCCAACAAACTCCGCGGACACCACGGCTTTGAGTGCACGCACCATCTCCAATTCATCCTCGGCACCAGCCTGTCCGCCATCCTGTTCACGAGCCGTACTGCCGGCAAAGAACTTTACCAGCAGCAGCAGGTACAGCGCCCAAGCCTGAGCCTGCTCGCTGTTACCGGAGCGGGCGCTGTCATACAGCCCCTTGCTCATTTCCATTGCTGAAGCTGTATCCTGCAAAAACAAACTCAACAAAATCCGCAGGCCGCCAAAACGCATGCCCAGACTATGGGGCGAGCCATATGACGCGTCCAATATATCTGATTTCCAGCTGCGCGCACTTGGGTCGCCGGCACCTGCTTTGCGCGGCTCATTCCTGTCCAGGAGCACTTCGCTCTCCGTGACATCGTGGAAGTGTTCAAATCCACTTGCAACCAGGCTGGCCGAGGTTTCAACCTGACCTTTCAAAAACATGTGGCCGGCCATAGCCAACTCGGCCCTCATCAGGGCCAGATGATCACCAAACTGTTGGCCTAAACGCCGGATCTTCTCCACCAACGGCTCCGCGTCCAACACGATGCCTTCGAAAAAGACCACGCGGTACAGGTAACACAGCAACTTGAAACTTTCGCGGCTGTCATCCAGGTTGTTCACCATCGCCAGCGCTGCCTGCATGTTCAGTTCACCCTCGATGCGGCCGCTCAAGAAAGAGTAAACGAATGCAATTTTCACCCGTAACCCCAGTTCGCCCCTGCTGCGGTCCGCAGACGGGGGCATTAACGAAGAGGTCGCCAACGCGGCTTGGAAGTGGTGCAACGCTTCGCTATAGGCACGGCGCCGGAATGCTATCTCACCCGATTGAATTTGGGCCTGGGTAGCACGCAGCGTGTCACCGCCGCGCTCAAAGTGATGGGCCAGTTCGTCCGCATGGTTACTGTCCAACACCCCCGACTGTTCAGACAACAAGTGTGCCAGAGTCAGGTGCAGCTTACGCCGTTTACGCCTAGGCAGGTTTTCGTACACGACGCGGCGGTAAAGGGAATTTGCAAATCGATATTGACTGGAAACGCCGGAGCCATGCTCAAAACCGGTATGTTCAACAACCTTAAATATGTCTTTTTCAATAAGCAGATCACAAACATATCCGATCTGGTCTGACTGCCACCCAGCGCCATCGTCCTCAGTCAGCATGACCTGCAACATGTTGATGGAAAAACTTTCCGAAGCGATACTCGCAGCGGCAAGCACCTCACGCTCCGCGGCACCCAAGGCGAGCAAGTTGCTTTCCACCGCATCCTGCAAAACCGCTGGTAAAGCAATTTCCTCCAGGCGCTGCGGACTGAGGTCGGCGCCTCCCCGGCCCCGCAGATGACTGACGAGGGCTTTCACAAACAGAGGATTACCACCAGTCCAGCGCCAGATAAATTCAACCATTTGCGGCTGAAGTTCAAGCTCAGGTTCCACCGCACTGATAATACGCTCTACTTCAAGCCGGCTGATGCCCTGCAACCGAATGAGCTTGCAATAGCGCCGCGCTAACAACCGGCGGGTCATCTCTTCCACACCGGCGATCAGACTCCGCTCCGTAAACTGCCCGTCAAAGCGGTCAGGCAGCGGCGACTGATCAACGGTTGCCGCAGGTGTCAGTGTGTCGCGCTGTTTCTTCTGCGCACTGCGCCACGAACCGAGGAACAGCATACCGCGCACACCCCGGGACTGAATGATGTAATCAATTAATGCCAGACTGGCGGCGTCCGCCCATTGAAGGTCTTCCATGACAATAATCAACGGCCGGAGTTTGGCTATCGCGTTCAGCGCATCAATGGCCTGCCGATAAAGACCGGCATTAGAATATCTGCCGGGTTCTTCCCCCAAACTCTCCTGGTTGGTCAGCAGGTTCTTCAGCCAGCCCTGAGCATACTGCTGGGCTACTGCGATCAACTCCGGATCATGGCTGTAGAGGTTCTGCAGGACGCGGAAAACGGGTTGGTAAGCGGCTTCGCGGCCGGTATTGTCAACGCAGTTTACCCTGGCCAGGTACCAACCCTTGCCCGGAGTGGCTGCATGCAACCAATCCGCAAAAGCATCTATCAGGGCACTTTTACCGATGCCCCTGTCTCCCTGCAAAAAGACGTACTCACACCCGCCCCGCAGCACTGAAGCCCAGGCATCTTTCAGTTGGTCCATTTCGTCCTGCCGTCCATAGATGCCAGCCGGCAGCACTTCAGATTCCCGCTGGGCTGACATCCGCGCTGGCAAATCAACCGCCGGTAACGCGGCTTCCATCTGCATGAGGACATTTTCCCGCGCACCAAAATCAGCGCCGGCAGACGCGGCGGGCAACCTCACAACTTCGGATGCTTTATCAGCCTTTTCCGCCTCTTCCGCTTGATCCGCACGCGCAGCAACAGCCCGGCTACCCTGCTGCGGATGCAACGCCTGCCCGTCATCAGGCAGGTCTGACCCGGATAACCACTCGTGCCGGACATCGCTTATTTTCTCGCTAAATTGCGCTGACGAGTAGAACTCAAGAGGCGCAATAAGGCGGTAGCCGCGCCTGTGAATGGTTTCGATAAATTTTGGATCAGCCGAGGAATCGCCCAGCACCGCACGAATACGCAAGACCGCCTGGCTAATCGCCGCATCACTGACCACAACGCCATCCCAGACATCCCGCCGCAGGTCTGTTTTCGACAGCAAAACCCCGGGATTACGAATAAAATGTGTCAGCAGTTCCCAGGCACGTGGCTCGATATCTCTGTTCTGCCCATCCTCGGTTTTCAGCGTTTGCGCCGACAAATCAACAAACAAACCGGCAACTTTTACTTTTGAAGACGGTAAATTCGCGGAGGGTAGTTCCTGACTGGATTTTTTCAACTGACGTATACCCGGCAAAATCTGTTAACTCCTTGATTCCTTTTGTTGTTCTTTTTGTTGCTCCTTTTTTTGTTGCTCCTTTTTTTGTTGTTCCTTTTTTTGTTGTTCCTTTTTTTGTTGTTGCTTTGTTGCTCTTTTTTTCCATTTCTTGAGACTGACATTGTCACGGAAGCTCTTGCCCATGTAACAACCAACTTCAAACCCAACGGCAATTATTTATTTGCTGTTCGTTGAATCTTTGTTGTGACGAGCGCTTTTCAGAAGCTTACATTTTGAGTACGGGCAGCAGCCAAACACGACCCATCAAAACTAACCTTTCATCAAAAATAAAAGATCAAAAATGAAAGATGAAAAATAAAAGATGATCACTCCTTCAGACCGTACAACACACCAAGAGCCCGGTAATGCAGAATTGGGCAAAATCAACGCACCGCGCCTGACTGAGGCCGAACTGTTTGTCGATGCACACTTACAGGCCGCTATGGGCGAAATGCGCGCGGCCGCCAGAATTGCTCTGGTTTATTACGGTGATAACCCTAACAATCCCGTGGCATCAGCACTGGAAAACCTCACCGCTGAATACAACAGATTTCTGACCCAAGTATCAGCACGCCACATAAACGACGCTGCTGCGCAACACAAGGCCGTACCGTAACATCGGCACCGGGTTACAGTTTCGCCCGCTGCGGCCAGCCCGCCGGCCGGGTCTCCAGTTCCCCATTGACCCAAGCCAATGTCGCATTCACACGTTCCAGCCACAGCCGGTTACCCTGACCATTAGACAACCTCCTTGCCCGCTCCAGAAGGCTGAACACCCGCTCGTCCCCCGAAACGTCAGCCCAGTTAACAGGCAGGCCGGGATAGCGGTGCGTTTCGTTGTCAAACTCTATTAAAATCGGGTCGCCGCATCCAACCAGCGCGCAAGCCTGCAGGCGCAGAAGTTCGGGATGAGCAACATGGTAGCAAATGCGGTCCAGATCGCTGAGCAGGCGGGTTGTAAACTCCAACGCCAAGCTGTCCTTACCCGCAATGATCAGGCCGTCAAGCAGCGCCAGGACGCTGACCAGCGAGTAACTGAGCGACGGCTTGGAGATAAAATCCTGCCACATACTTTTTGCTGCATTATCACTAAGCTCAACCTCACCATGAATCGCATCCGCCCAGAACTGAAAGAAATCGCTGGTACGCCAGACGCTGGCATGGCCCAACTCTTGACTTATTTCATGCATGTCACGAAGGCTGCGCTCTACTCCAGCGAGGTCCCCAGCCAGCATACAGATGGCTGCACGCGATTGAGTCAACGCCACATACTCGCCGGGTGCCAGCGATCTTGCGCTGCTGAGTTGCTCTACTGTGGTGAGCGCACGGTCGTGATTACCCTGAAACAGGTGCAGCCATGCAAGCTGACCGTTCACGCTTCTTTTAAAGGCATGCAATTTATGTTCAGAATGGTTTTGGCCTGAAGGAATCTTATTCAGTTTACGTTTGACTTTTGTGCATGTGGCCAACGCATCGCTTATTTCGCCACGCATGAAACTTAAACGGCCCACAGACCAATCCCTGACCAACAGCTCCCATGGATCTGAAGACCGATCGGTGAGCTGCTTCAGTGCATCTGCAACCGGACGAGCAAGATCGCCGCGTCTTAACATAAATATGGAGTTGAATGTGCTGGCGAGACAGGAAAAACGAAATTCCCTCGGAATATCCCGCTCCATCAACTCAAACAGGCGGGAAACTTCCTGAGCGGTATCCGCACCATTAACCACCTTTAGTGACGTTCCCAGCAGTTCCACTCGGGCTTCCAGCTCTTCCCGGTCTCTGAGATCCGCGCTGCTGACGTGCGGCAGCAGTGCCAGAATCTGCCGCAGGTATTGTGCTGCATGGGATTCGGCGCCCAGCAGCCGCATTTTCCGCGCAGCTTTTTTCAGATACGGGATCGCTTTTTCAATCAGCCCGGCGCCGACAAAGTGATGTCCGATAACGGCTGCCAGCTCACTACCCGGCTGGGCATCTGTCTGCAGGTGCACCGCGGTCAAAAAATGCAGTTGACGGCGCTCGGAATCACGGATGTGATCGTAAACAACCTGGCGGTAAAGCGCATTGCTGAAGGTAAGTTGGGAGTCGGCTTCAATGCCGTCAACAGTGCCGCGAAGCACCCGCGACCGCTGCAAACCCGACAGCATATCTATAACTTGCTTCTTCTCCAGCCCGTGATAAGTCTGCAGGGCAACAAGCTGTCGGACAGAAAACAACATACCCGCCACACTTGCGGCCGCCATCAGCTTCTGCTCGGAATACGAAAGCGCAGCGTATTGTTTTCCGACCGCCTCCACCAGCGTCGATGGCAGTGGAATGGTTTCAAGGTTGTCCACGCTGGCGCTGACCAGTGCCTGAACATGTTTCTTGTGCTGCAGATAATCAACCAGCGTGTGGACATAAAACGGGTTCCCTCCGGTCCAATGCCATACAAGCCGGCACAGGTGTGCGGCGCTGCCTTGTTGCATCTGCAGCTGCCGAGTCACCAAGTGCCCGGTTTCGTCTTCACTCAGAGATTCCAGCGAAAGTTTGTGACAAATTTGATGATCAAGCAGCTTTGCAACCGACTCCTCCACGGCAGCGGACTGACCTACACCCGTGCGGCGCGTGGTGATCAACATCATCCTTTCCCCATTGCCCATTTCGTTGATGAGCTTATCGAGCAGCTCCAGCGAAGCCACATCACACCATTGGATATCCTCCACTACCAACATCAACGGTGTGAGCTGCGCCAGAGAGCGCAACAACAGAACCAACTCCGCCGGCACCGGCGCGCCGGTTTTTGCGTTTAAACCCGGTTCGGCTGCCAATAACAGGCCCGCGCCGCTAACCCAGGAAGGGGCCATGTCGTAGAGCAAACGGGCGGCTTCATCACTCTGCTTGCCATACCCGGATATGAGATCGTAAACAGGCATGTAAGCCTGGTTCGGGCCAATACCTTCAGCACAAAATGTCTTGGCCACCGACATCCCGCCACTACCCTGCTGCGACGCCAGATGTTTAACCAGAACCCTGACCAATTCAGACTTCCCAACACCCGCATCACCATCTACAAAGACTACTTGGGGTTTACCCAGTTTAACCTGCCGCCATAACCCGGCGAGCATCCGCAGTTGCTCCGCCCGCCCGACAATTGGTTCAGAAACGGCGTTCAAATCCGCAGGCACATCCTGCAGCGGCTGTGCGCGCCTGAACAACGCGCTGTGATCAGCGCTGACCTCGGCAATCAGGCGATAGCCCTTGCGCGGAACCGTTTCCACATATGACGGCTGTTTCGACGAGTCACCCACAGCCGCCCTTACTCTCAACATAGCCTGGCTGACAGCGGCATCACTGACCACCGCACCGCGCCACACTTCATCCACCAGTTCCTGCTTACTGACCAGTTTGCCGGGGTTCCTGACCAGATACAGCAAGACATCCCATGATCTGGGTTCGAGCCTTACAATTGCATCCCCGCGCCGCAGGAAATACCCCTCCACATCGATGAGTACATTGCCTACGGAGATACAACCCAAAGGTGTTACGTTTACCGACCCTTCTTCTGCGTAGTCCACTAATATCCTGCCGCAACTATGTTCGTTGAAAAATTAACAAATGCATTGCATATACGCAATCTTGTTTAGCGTCCAAGATGGAAGAAAAAACAGTGTTGACCTCAACGTTAGTTTCTTCCCCCTCATCCAGGGCTACTTTAGGAGAATATTGCGGGTTTTAGATCACCAGTTTTTAACGGTCCTGAACCGGGCCGCCAATTCACGCCGGCCCAGGCTCACGCGGCGGTCCTTGCTTGCACATGCGGCCCCCGATGTTGATTTCCGCAGATATACAACCACATAGAAGCAAACTATCCAAAGCTGCACCAGTAACCAGCAAACCACTAACAGCCCCATTGGGCTGCACGCGTTGTCCATCTCCAGACATCTCCACTTTTTGCCGGTACAACTATAAATTAACCTGCCCCACGGGTATCAACGAAACATCAACGAGGGCGCGTACGATTGACTAACGACGTTTTCCCGCGGCATTCACCTGCTGTTGCAGCCTGTACAACGTGATCTGCGACAAAAATTCGTCCTGGGATTCGCTGAGCAGTTGATAACAACTCCGCGTAGTAGCAAAAAGATCGTCAGATTCCACGGCGACCGTTATAGCGCCCTCCACAGCGCCCAACGCCGTTTTGAAGTGGCCTTCCAGCAACCGCTCAAGCAGCTGCAGCCGCGGCTGCTCGCACTTGTCAGCCCCCGACATCGACAGCACCGCTCACCCGTTCTGCCTTTCGCGGGCGGTATCCGCAGACGGGGAAGTCACGCCACCGGCCAGCCAGCGTTTAAATTCCAGGAAACGCATGGCTTCTTCCCGGTCAGCAACCGACAGTGCCCGCAAGCGGCTAATGTGAGCCGTTTCAGCATCACTCAGGCCCCTGGGCGAAACGGACGAGGCGTCACTCTCCCGCGCACCTCCGTGCACGCCGTCCCGCTCTCTTTCTTGCTCTCCTTCCCGCTCTCCTTCCTGCTCACCTTGCCCTTCCCCGGACAACGCCGCCTCAGCATCATCCAACCTCGCCGGCAGCCTACCGGGCAGACCCTCATAGCCAAGCACCTGGCTTTCCTTAATGCCGAACGCCTGACTGATCTTTTGCACCGTATGCACACGGGGAGATGAATAGGGATCCGCTTTCAGCAGGCGCATTATCGTGGTGGAAGGCAGACCGGCAAAACGGCCAAAAGCGCTGCAGTTTACACGTCCGTCGCAGTGCAGAAGCCCGTTACGCTTCGCCAGTTCTGTTATCACCCGGCTGATCGCATGCCCCGCCACCAAGCCCTCCATTTGCCAGTTTTACAAACGAGATCATAAAGGGAACTGAACGGCAGGCAATTTAAAACTACAAACAAATCTGCAGTGCACGTATGCACTCTTGTCTCGTTGGAACTTCGATAACCTGGCGGGCACAAAAAGGACCAACTTGTTGTAAGTCCGTTGATACACCGGAGGGCGGAATTTCTACAATTGCCTCATGGCGATTAACGTACAGATTAACGCAAAAAGGTCGTCTTGGCCTTGACGGAACGATTGAACCTGAAGGATAAGCCTGACGGATAACTTGATTGACAAAACTGGCCTAAACAAATCTGGTCTAAACAAATCTGGTCTAGACAAATCTGGTCAAAAAAAAAGGAAGGCAACGATGGCCACCATGCCCGCAAGGATACCTCTGGATCAAGTGATCGAGCAGATCGCTGAAAAGTACAATCTGTACACCTTCAAAGTCTGCCGGATCGCGGCGCAGGGGAACGGCAATAACAGCAACAAAGTAAACAACAAAGACAACAGCAAAGAAAACAACAAAGAAATAGACTACGTTTCTATTGCGTTTTTTTGCGGCCTGCAGGCCCGGGAGGTGGAAATGATGCACAAGCACCCGGAGCGCTACGTCATGGGTTACCGTATTGCTAAAGCATTTTCTTCCGCTTTTGGCATCTCGGCGAAGCAGGCTTTCGGCTTCGAAGCAATTACCCGCAGCCAACCCGCGACGGCTTCGAACACCCGGGGGCTGTACCTGGTCTGAGCGTTCGGCTACCTTTCACACCTGAACGATATATACCGTTACCGGCTTAGCGCGGCCGTGCAAATGGCTTGTTCCCGCGGTTAACTCCCCCGGCCCATAACAAAGAAACATGAGTGCGGGTGAATAAAATGCCTGCACCATGAGCGCGGCGCGAGGGAGCGAGCGAGCGCCGTCATACCTCATGATGCAGGCAGAACAAGGAAAAACCATGTCTGTGTCAATCCGCGTAATTCTTGCCTACAACCCGGGAAATGTATCAACCGGATGCCAACCAAAACGCAACGGCTTGCATAATTTGGCTGTATCCTTCACTCGTACAGCAGCAGGCATTCCACCTTCCACGGTACCTTCCATCGTACCTTCCACGGTCATGCGCTGGTGCAAACGCGGGACAATAGCCAATTGAGAGCGACTAGAAGAAGCGCCACCAGACAATCAGAATGTGGGGAGTGACTAGCCTGGCGCGCTTCTGTTGTCAGCGGGCCAATAAGGGACACCCGTAGACGTTTTCCATTAGATGCCATTTCAGCCCCGTAGTCACAACGAAATACCAACGAAACACCACCCGTACGGCGGGCTTAACAGGCCGGCAGGCGCAGTGTAAACACGCTGCCCTGCCCCGACTCAGTTTGCAACAGGAGTTCGCCATTGTGTTTACGCGCCAGATCAAAGGACATCGACAGGCCGAGTCCGGTACCCACACCGGTGTCTTTAGTGGTAAAAAAGGGGTCAAAAACCTGGGCCCGGACTTCATCCGTCATGCCCACCCCATTGTCGGCAACTGCAATTTCGATCCAACTGCCCTGTTGCGCCCCGCGCACGGAAACCACCGGCTGGTACCCTTGTTCACCGGACTGCTGGCGCTCCCAGCAGGCATGACACGCATTGGTGACCAGATTAAGTACAACCCGGCCTATGTCTTCGGCAACTACTTTTGCCGGCAGGCCCCCGGCGGGAAACTCGTAGACAATTTCACCCCGAAAATCGGCTATGGCCGCCCGCACACTGTGCCAGGCCAGGGCGGCGTGTTCCCGGCTGAGCTTTTCCAGGTTTCCCTCCACCACTTCGGTCCCGGCCGTTCTGCCAAGCGACAGCATGCTGTTAACTATACTGTCCGCGCGCTGTCCGTGGCTTCGAATCTTCTCCATATTCGACTTCAACATGCCGGTAATTTCCTGCAACTCCTCAGCGGCACCCGTATCCGCAAATCCCGCCGCGGCCATTTCTTCTTCGAGTTCATCACACAATTCAACTGACGACGCTGAGAAATTATTGACAAAGTTCAACGGGTTCTTGATTTCATGCGCCACGCCGGCGGTGAGTTCCCCCAACGCAGCCAGTTTTTCCCGCAGCACAATCTGTTGCTGGGCTTTGCCAAGTTCCGCCAGCGTATCTTCCAAGCGGCCATTTTTTTCTTCGAGCTCCGCCGCCAGTTTTTCCACCAGGTTCAAGCGTTGTACCTCCAATGCGTGCTGGCGGAAAACATCCAGCGCGGCGGCCATGTCCGCAATCTCGTCCTGCCCGTGCAGACTCAAAGGCTGTGTCAGATCCCCACCTGCCATGGTTTTCATGGCTGAGGCGATGGCAACCAAGCGCCTCGTCAAAATATTGCGCACGTAGAACCAGGAATACGCCAGAGCGCCCATCAAGCCAAACGCGGTAAACGATGCAACCCACGCATAACCTTTGAAAATGGTTGCATTGGCGTCCGCCATTGCAATTTCCGCACGCCGCGAATTGGTATCCACCTGCCTGCTGACAGCGCTCACCAGGAACTCTACCGTGGACCTGTTTTTGTCCCGGATACGCCGTTGGCGCTCTCCAATCTGCAGGAACCGGTCCGCCTGGGACAACAGACCCGACGGTTCGCCGGCAAGCACCGCAACTTCCTCAATGTCCTGGGTAACCGCGGTTGTCAGGTCTGTACCCTGCAGGTACACACTGTTACGCCGGATGCGCGCCATCGCCGCGAAAAACTTTTCCCGAATCGGCTGCAGATGGCTGCGCTCCACCGCCGCGAGTGCGCTGGTCAGCAGGCTGGTGAGCAGCGTGCTGTCACGCTGCAGCATGGCCAACGCATGCAGTTTAACCATCTCCGAGGGTTGCCGGCGTTGCGCCTCAGCAGCGGGCACGTCGGTCAGGCGGCGCAAGCCTTTCATGAGAAAAAACAGCTGATCGTCTATGGCGGTGGTGAGATTCTGATTGAGGCGCAATTCCAGCGCAGCCAGCCTGGTCCGGGCTTCGTCCATCCGCTCCGCCATCCGGATGCGCCGGTCGGTCAGTTGCCCGGTCAGCGAAGCCTGCTCCGCGAGTTGTGCAATGGCGGCCCTCAGTTCGTCAGCGCTCTGGCCGGTTTCCTGTAATCTCTCAACCCCCAGCGCCAGACCGGTCCGCCGGCGTTCATATTGCTGCAGCGCCTCGCTGAGTCCAGCTGGTGTTTCCGCGTCGATGAGGCGGGGCAGCAGAGCCGCCAGCGACCAGGCCTGCCGCGCCAGTTGCAGCGACAACTGCTGTTTCGGCAGGTGTTCACCCAGGAGGCCCTGTTGCACCTGGCTGATTTGCCGGATCGACAGGCTGCTGACCGTTGCGGTTGCCAGCACGAGCAGAATTGCACCAAAAACCGCAATGCCAATTTGCAAACCCACCGGATAGTTCGACAATATCCGCAAGGGTTGACGCCAGTTCATGCGCAATCAGGGCACCGGCACAAAACGGCCGCTGCGGTCCGCCACAGTGAGATACACGCGCCGCGCACCCTGCCGGTCCGACAGCGGCACATAAAAATCCTCCACTTGCAGTTCCGCCGTAGTTTGCACCGCGTTCAGAAACGACCCGCGGTTAATCCCGCCCTCGAGCCGATGTAACAGCTCAACCGCCACTCTGCCCGCCAGGTACCCTTCCAGTGACTGATATGTCAACGCGACACCGCCGTCAAAATCAACCATCGCGGCGCGGAATTTCTCAACCAGGCGGGAACCATGCTGCTGCGGTGAAGGCACCACCTGAGAGACATATATTCCCGCCACCTCAGCACCTAACTCCGCAGCAAGCGCATCGCTGCTGACAAAAGAAAGATTAATAAACAGCGGTGTAAAGCCAATCTTGCGCGCCCAGCGCACAAACGCCGCGGCTGCCTGGTACGTGCTGACGATCAGTACCGCTTCGGGTGCCGCCTGCTCCAGGTTTAACAGCGCCTGTTTCACCGCCGCAGTGTTGCGCAGGTACGGTGCAGCCCCAACAAGTTGGATTCGCTTACCCGCCAAGGCGTCCTGCAGTGCCGCCAGGCCGGCGAGGCCGTAAGAATCATCCTGATAAAGAATACCGATTCTGGCCGCTTTGGCGGAGTGCGCCAGCCACTCGACAATCCGCAGTACCTCAAGGTTGTATGAGGCGCGCACGTTCAATACCGCTTTATGTTCCGGCTTGCGCAATGCCGCGGCGCCGGTCACCGGCGCCACATAGGCAATCCCGGCCGCTTCCACCAGACTCAGCACCGCGCGGCTGGTAGGTGTGCCGACGCCGCCGATCATGGCAATTACATTATCCCGGGCAATAAAATGCTGGGCGTTTTTGATGGTGAGTTCAGGCTCGTACTGATCATCCAGAGTTTCCAGAACGAGATTGCGGCCGGCGATGCCGCCGGCGCGGTTAGCCTCCAGGAATGCCGCCCGGATACCCGTACGCATTTGCTGCCCCATCGCCTGGGCCGGACCACTGAGCGGTGCGGACTGGGCAAATATCAGTTCCGCCGACCAGCCGTCCGCGGGCCAGAATATACCTGCCAACGCACATAAGAATAGAAACCTCACCGGTGGGCCGGGATGCGCAGAGTCATGCGGTTGAATCCGCCTATCCGCTGGTAATCGTAAGCGTGGACCAACTCCTTGATCAGAAACACACCCAGGCCGCCCAAAGCCCTGTCGCGCGCAGAGGCATCGCGCTGGGGTTCAGAGGTGTGCTCGAAAGGGTTGTAGTGGACACCCGGATCCAGCAGCACAATGTCCAGGTAGCCGTTGTTATGTGCCATCTCCACAACCACCTGCTCACCTTCCTGCAGTTGACCGTAGTGCACGATGTTGGTGAACGCCTCCTCCACTACCAGTTGCGTGGACCGTGTCCAGCTGACCGGCAGGGCCAGCTGGTTGCTGAGACGTGTCACCGCCTCGTTAATCTGCCACAGGCCCGAGCTGAGCGCGTCTTCCGCGGCTGCCAGCGACAAGCGCTCAGCTGCCGGCATTCAGCGCCGCCGCTACGTCTACAAATACCGGCACTACATTCTGGAACCCGGTCACCTCAAATATAGAGCGGACGTCCGCCGTCATGCCCGCTATGGTCAGCCGGCAGCCGGCTTCCTCAGCCCCTCTGGCCAGCAACAGCACCGCACGCAGGCCAGCGCTGCTGACATAATCAACACCTCTGAAATCAAGCACCACCTGCCGGTGGGCAGGCTGAAAAAAAGCGCTGACCTCATGTTCGAAGTCCGCGGCGGTGGTCGTGTCGATACGGCCATCCACAGCCGCCACAACTACCCCGTCATTAATATCAGGCTGGACACTGATGTTCTGCATAAGATCTCCTTGCCGGCATTCGCGCGCCGCCGCGCTGTTGGTAGATAGCCGTTGTTTAGTAAAGGGTTGATTGGCTCATGGCCAGATAAACTTCGCCGATCACCGCGCACACGGATTGCGCAATCAGTTCCATGCGCACCACCTGCCGGATCCGGTCGCTGCTTTGCGCCAGCTCGCGCTGAGATAATATGCAGGTGAACAGGTTGGCCGCGTCACACAGCGCCACCAGCGCCACGTCTTCCGCAACCGGAACTTTCTGGTCAAACAGAACCTGCATGATGCGCCGCTTTGTCTCCCGCTCCACGCTGGCGTTTTGCGGTTTGTACCGTTGCAGGTTAAACAGCCACAACACACGCTTTACCTCGGGGCGGATAATTTTTTTCCGCACCAGGCCGGCAAGCAGGCGGCTGCGTACATCAGCGGCTTCGCGGTAGGCGATGTACACCCAGTTCTGAATGGAAAGATCCTTGGTTTCCTGCGCGATGAGGTTAAGGATGGTGTCCAGGGCACTGTTGCCGGTGGGGGTGTTGTCCACCAGCCAGAGCCTCTCGCGGTCGCTGTCTATGCGGTTGCGCAGGGACAACTCCAGCAGCACGGCACCCCCCAGCGCCACATTCAGCGCCAGGCGGTCGGGAACATCCAGCTTCCCGGTACGCTCGTCTATCACCAGCAACAGCAATTTCTCCGCCAGGCTCAAATTCATGGCAGCTTCTCCCGTTGTTGTCTGTCTTTCACCCCGCCCCCCCGAGCCGCTTCAGCACCAGGCAGGTAAGGTCGTCCTCCTGCGCGGTGTTGGCAGCATGTTCGTTAACCCGCGCAACCACATTGCGGTTGATGTGCTGGGCTGAAGCACTGTCCTGCTGCTGCAGGGTGGTCACCAGCCGCTGACGGCCAAACCTCTCACCGGCTTCGTCAAGGGCGTCGGTAACACCGTCGGTATACACACAAACAGCCGCCCCGGGTTGAAGCTGAATTTCCTGATCGCAGAAAGAGTTGCCCTCTATCACCCCCAATGCCGCCCCCGGACCCTGCGGCAGGGACAGGGGTTGATCACCGCGGCGCAGCAGATAGGCCGGCTCATGCCCGCCCTGGGCGTAAACCAGGCGCCCGGATGCGGGTTCGAAAATGCCGTAGAACAGCGTCACAAACATCATCGCCGGATTGTTCTGCAGTAGTTGCCGGTTGAGGTGCGCCAACAATTCCGCCGGGGTGACGGCTTCTTCAGCACAGCTGCGCACCAGTGCCTGACAAACCATCATAAACAACGCCGCCGGCACGCCTTTGCCGGATACGTCACCCACCACACACCCGACCCGGTTGCCGGGCAGCGCAAAAAAGTCAAAAAAATCACCGCCAACGGATCGCGCGGGGTCCATGCTG
Organism: Pseudomonadales bacterium; assembly: GCA_028279305.1. Lineage (GTDB taxonomy): Bacteria > Pseudomonadota > Gammaproteobacteria > Pseudomonadales > Azotimanducaceae > UBA4421. The sequence continues at coordinate 12,404 of JANQOA010000372.1, read as the reverse complement.
CCGAAAATCTGATAGTCCGGTTTATCCGGAAAATCTTTGGGCAGGGCATCCTGCTGGATCTGCCGGGCAATACCCAATTCGTGATTCAGGCTGACCAGCCGATCCCGGTCGTTCAGCGCACTGCGTATTTCAGCAAGATGCGCCAGCGTCTTTTCCAGGGTCAGCTGGAAATCGTCAAAGTCGATGGGTTTGGTCAGGAAATCGTACGCGCCGCGGTTCATTGCCTGGCGGATATTGTCAAGATCACCGTACGCGGAGACGATTACCGACCGAATATTGGGGTTCAGGGTCTTCAGTTGGCCGAGCAGGGTCAGGCCGTCCATTTCCGGCATGTTGATGTCCGAAATCACCATGGAAATGCCCGGTTCAGCAGCCAGAACCTGCAGCGCTTCAACACCGTTGCCGGCAAAGAAAAAGCGCAGTTCGTCCTTGCGGATAGCACGTCTGAACTTCTGCCTGATCAGCGCCTGCATATCCGGTTCGTCGTCAACAACCAGTATCTGGGGCGGCGCAGCGGTTGCCGCCGGGTTGATAGGCATAGATGGTCCAATTCCAAAGCGCGGTATTGAACCAGGATTCAGGCGAAGAGAATCAACGTTAAATCAACGAAACACAAACGGCTACGCCGGGGAGAGTGCCCCGGCGTATGCGGCAGGCGGACGCGGGCAGTGCGCCCGCCCCCGGTTAGATATTACGGCCGGTCTGTTGCCGGCCCCGGGCCATATCAGCCAAACCGTTGCAGCGGCGGCTGATTCAGTGCTTCCCTGAACGTATTGTGGTAATGATGCAGGGCAGGTTCATTGCGGCCGAAAATCATGTACTCCAGCAAGCCGTTGGCTGCCGCCTGCTGAGTCGTTTCACCCATGGCATAGTCTTCCTGCTCAATGGTGCTGTCGAAAACTTCCATGATTGCATCCAGACCGAATAATGCATTTTCTCTGACTTCCCCGTCATACACATTGTCCGCGGTGATCTTGTCGTCACCCACCTGCGCCGCCTCCAGCGCTTCTATGGCACTGCGGCTGAAATAGTGGTTTACCCGGGTAATCGAGCGCCCGGGGTCCTGCGGATGGGGATAGATCTTGATCAACGCCACGCTGTCCGTGCCGACGTTAAACTGTATATTCGGGAACAGGTAATACAGCAGATTTGCCGCATCGGTTAACTTCCACTCCTCTTCGGGCATGTCGCGCAGCAGGTCAATGGCCTTGCTGGCAAACACAAAACGATGGTTGCGGCCAATTTCCTCATAGGCGAGGTTGTCGCCGTAAAAGATCTGGCCCAGCGTGTTGCGATGCAGCTTTTGAAAGTGATACGTCTCGCCAAACGTATCGTTTGCAAGTTTCCAGTTGAGATTTTTGTCAATAACGGACTCACCGCAGTAGACCATGTCCCCATAACTGGCCAGGCTCATTTCTTCCGCCAACGGCCCCAGCAGTTTTTCCACATTCAGCTCACCATTGGGCTGCGGGTGTACCCACAACAGGCCGTTGTGTTCTTCACAGGGCAACGCCACCAACCCGTGGCATGACTTGTCAATTGCGCCAAACTGATCTTCCTGGGGAATGGCCACCAGATCCCCGCGGTTGGAGTAGGTCCAGGCGTGGAACGGACACGAGAACTTGCCCGCCTGGCCGCGCTGCTCGTTGGCCACCCGTACGCCGCGGTGCCGGCAGGCGTTCAGAAATGCATGAAACTTACCCTGCTGATCCCGCGTCGCCAGCACCGGCGTACCAAAATCATCAACAGTGAAGTAGCTGCCCGGCTCCGGCAGATCCCCGGACAGGCCAATCAACTGCGGGTGGTTTTGAAAAAACAGCCGCCACTCCTGCTGGGCAATTTCCGGGCTGGTATACACATCTGTTGAAGTGCGGTACTGCACCCCTGCGTCGATGTTCTTACCGCAATCCAATTGCTGCATCAGTTCTTTGAGGATGCTTACCTGTAACTCGTGTTTCATCGTGCTGATTCCTCCACGTGGGCTATTTCAATTTCGCCAGCAGCACGCTGCGGAATTCTTCCACAGCGTCAGCCGCCAGCAACAGATAGAAGCCGCGCAACACGCGGCGCTTGAATTCGGCCAGATCTATCTCACCGTATCCCCAGTCGCGGAACGGCGTCAGGTAACATTGATACATCTGCTGGGACAACACCCCTACCCCAACATTACCGCGCAGTAAGCCGGCTGCGGTGGCAGCACGGCATGCTTTGGCGGCCATGTCCACGGCACGCTGCCCAACCAGCCCCCCCTCAGCATGACTGGCGCCGCCGGCGCGGCGTTCCCCCGCCACCACGGCAGCCCGGTAGTAACTTTCGTCTTCCGCAAACAACGCGGCTGATTCGTGCACGATGGCTTCCGCCATGGCCAGCGGTTCGTCTCCGGCAACCTTACTCAGCCGGGCTTCGATCTGCTCGATCGCTTCAAGTTCCAGGGCCTGCAGAATCTCGTCTTTGCTGCCAATCAGGTTATACAAGGTGGGGGCGCTGACTTCAGCGGCTTTAGCCAGGGCACGGGTGTTGAGCGCTTCGTAACCCCGGCCGGTGATCAGCCGCCGCGCCTCGCTGAGAATGCGCGCCCGCCGGCGCTGCATATTTCGGTCTCGGGTGGAAAGTTGAGCGGCTGCCTGCATATTCCGCACCGGGAGTGAGAAGGCAGACTTTATAGCAAGGACAGAAAACTTTATCAATGATTAATTTTTATCAATGATAAAGCAATTCACTTTCCACCGGACTTTAAACTTTGACAACATGACGACATGCGCATGGCTAACCTGTACATTCAAGCAAAACGCGTGGCGTCCATTCCAGGTAAATTCAATGAAATTGTCCGCAATCAATCCACTGGTCCGCGCAGGCCAACCGCCGCAACTGGAAGTGCACGCCATCGACCCGATGATTTATCTGGTGTTCCGACGCAGCGGCGACGACCTCGTGCCGGTGACGGACGAACGGGGTAAAACCCTGAGGTTTCCCAGCCGCCACCGCGCGCTGTGCACGTTAGCGGAAACCGGCCTGGCGCAAACCGAATTTGTACACCGCAGCGCTTATACCGAGATGATTGGCATCGCGCAGGACAACTGGCCTGCTTATGAACTGCGCGAAACCGTCAAGTTGCGTAACCTTACTTGAAGTCCGCGGGGCTGTGGCGTTCGATCACCCGCTCTTCCTCCGGTCCCCAGGGCCGGTTCACCCGCCGGCCGCGCTGCACCGCCGGGCGGCTCTCAATCTCCTGCGCCCAGCGCACCACATTGGTATATGAAGCCACGTCCAGAAACACTGCCGCATCGTAGATGTTGTGCAACACCAGCGCGCCGTACCAGCCGTAGTTCGCCATATCTGCAATGGTGTATTCATCGCCAATCAGAAAGCGCCGCTGCGACAGGTTACGGTCCAGTACATCCAACTGGCGTTTAACCTCCATGGCAAAACGGTCGATCGGATACTCCCACTTCTCCGGCGCATAAGCGTAAAAGTGGCCAAAACCGCCGCCCAGATAGGGGGCGCTACCCATCTGCCAGAACAACCAGGACAGGCATTCCGCCCGGGCGGAAGGATCTTTGGGTAAAAAAGCGTCAAACTTCTCCGCCAGGTACACCAGGATGGCGCCTGACTCGAATACCCGGGTGGGCGGGTTGGTACTGCGGTCAAGCAAGGCGGGGATTTTTGAGTTCGGGTTGATGTCTACAAAACCGCTGCTGAACTGGTCACCCTCACCGATGTTGATCAGGTATGCGTCGTATTCAGCATCTTTGCCCAACTCCAGCAATTCTTCCAGCAACACCGTGACCTTAACGCCGTTGGGGGTGCCCAGCGAGTGCAGTTGCAGCGGGTGTTCGCCTACCGGCAGCGCCTTGTCGTGGGTGGGCCCGGCTACCGGCCGGTTGATGTTAGCAAACCGCCCGCCGTTCTCGGTATTCCATTGCCATACCTGGGGTGGGGTATAGGCAGCCCCGTCATTTGATTCATCGCTCACGCTGAAGTTCTCCGGCAAAAGAGCCGAGTGTACGAGATTTTAGGGTGCAGTGCTGATTTTGCTTAACGCACCGGTAAAGCCCGGTTGCGGGGATCGTTTGCGGGCTCCGTATAACCGGCCGGCACTACAAACAGATCAGCATCCGGTTCCCCGACGTTGAGAATATCGGTGACATAGGTGAGGCGCCCGAAGCGGGGGTCTACGGTTTCCGAACGCACCATCAGGCGCAGTTCCGGGGCAAACCAGCTCTCCTTGCGTACCACAATCTCCCGTTCGTTGCCGAATGTACCGGCCGCATAACGGGTCACATGGGCGGTACCCTCCACCCGCACACCATTAATGGTGTCCTGTCCCAGCGCTTCCACCGCCGCCGGCGGACCGCCCCGCCAGGACACGCTGCCCGTCACATCCGCCCCCGGCGCTACCCGCATATGATGGGTGGCGCTGTCTATGGAAACCGCCATGGTGGTCAGATTTGCGCCGCTGGAGGTGGGCCATCTGAACGCGTGTCCCGCCCGGGTATCGAGCATCACCGATTCTCCAGCCACCGGATCGTACAGGGAAATCCTGCGGCCGCCTTCCATTTCACGGCGTACCCGGCCTTCGCCGTCCCGGTAAAGTACAACCACCTGTTCGTTAACAATGCGGTTGCCGTCACACAACTCCTGCACCGAACGGGTGGTGATGCGTACGGACACCGGTGCTTCCTTGACCACTTCATCAGCAAATACATTGGGCACGAAGTCCAGGGCCGGAGCCGCAACAATTGTGCCCTGCCCTAATCCTTCAAGATAAATTGCGCCGTGGGTGGTATTGGGTTCGCCGGCCACTACCGAAGCGGAAAGCCACAGGCCCGCAGCGGCGGCCATAAGGGCGGTTAAGCGGCTTAGTATCATCGTTGGCCTCCTGTCAATGCTGTCCCGCCTGCGCGATGTTCTGAACATTTGCCTTGCCTTGCCTAACGGCTGGTCTGAGCGGAAGTGAATGGTGCGGAACTGAAATAAATAGTGTGGACAAGACCTTGCCGGTGCTGGCCAACCCGTGCTGCCGGGTAATAAAGCTCCGCACCCTGGGTCAGGGAGACCACCCGCACCGGAAACTGTGTGCGGGCGGCCGGATAGACCGGCGCGTCCGGCCGCACTGCCTGGGCGGGGGCGGCGGGAAGCGGGTCGGTCACGTAGGGTCGCAACCAGGCAAGCGCGGTGACCAGGGCCAAAGCCGCAGCGGCGGCCCCATAGCGCCAGCGCCGCCTGCCGCGCTCCGCCAGCGGCAATCCATAAGGTCGATTTTTATCCGCCGCGTCCACCGCCGCCAGCGTGCGTTCACGTACGCGCCAGCCTGCCTGTAGTTGCAACATCTCCCGGCGCAGGCCCGCGAGCTGCGCATCTATATCATTGTCCGGCTCCCGGCTGCCGGGCTGGTCCGGGTGCTGCTGCGCCGGGCCCTGCGTTTTATGTTCCATGACTCAACTCCTCGGCGGAAAACCCGGTTTGTTCAATCAACACGGCCTGCAACGCCGCGCGCGCCCTGGACAGCCTGGAACGCACGGTACCCACCGGCACATCCAGGATGTCAGCCGCGGCGGCGTATTCCACTTGCTGCAAGCCGCACAAAACCAGAACTTCCCGCTGTTCAACCGGCAACTGCAGAATAGCCGAGTGTGTGACCCGGGCGGCGGCGGAAAGATGAAATGCCCGCTCCGCGGAGCAGCCCGGCGCGTCAGCAGTGGTTTCCGGCAGCAGCCGCTGCTGCGCCCGCAGCAGGCCCCGCACCCGGTTTCTGGCAATGCCGTACAACCAGCCCAGGGCGGACGAACTGCGCGCGCCGTCAAAACGGTCCGGGTGCTCCAGCATGTACACAAATGTCTCCTGAGTGGCTTCCTCCGCTACACTGACGGATCCGGATACCATGAGGCTGAAGCGGTACAGGGTGTCACTGTGCCGCTGATACAATTTGTGGAAACCCGACATCCGGCCGGTGCTGATGCCGGCCAACAATTCCTGATCCGTGGGCATGTAGTGTGGTCTTAACGGTGCCTTATCTCTATATGTCCACAACCCGCCGGGGGGTTCCGCGGCCGGGGTGTTAATTTTCCACCGCGGACCCGGAGTGACATTGAGCCGGCACGTCCAGGGTGGGATTACGCTCAAAAAAGCCCACCGGCAGCAGATGAAAGCCGGTGTACTCCACCGGCATGACCGGCCAGTCTTCCGGCCGCGGCACATGGGTCACCGCCACCGTATGCCACATCACCAGATCACATTCGCTGATGTCCCGGTTTGCCGCGGTGATCTCCGCCAGGCCGCTCTGCCCCGAATGCATGACGGTGTGCGGTCCGGCGGCGCTGAGTTCCGCTTCAGCGTAGGGGGTAGCCCACACATGGTGGCGCGCAAATGCCCCCCGTTGATCTACCTGGGAACCGGCCTGGGCGAACAACGCCGGGGAGGCAGCCGGCAGCAGTTTGTAAGCCACCGCTTCCCCCAGGCGGTTACGCACATTGGGGTTCACCACCTTCCAGCAGCGGCTGCGTTCCGGCGCGATATTCCGCTTGGCACTGCTCTCATCCTGCAGATGCGTGGTGACTACCCGGAACTGGGTACCGTCCGGATTACTCTCCGCCACCGGCGCCACTTCAATTTCGCTTTCGTACAGCGAGTTGCTGCCGCCGTCCAGTTCCCAGTCCAGGCGGAAGCAGAAGGCATGCTGATGCACCGGCGAAGCCAGGCCCGGTGCGATCAGCGGCGCCTGGGACGGGTTGTAAGAGGCTTCCGTAATACCGCTGACGCCAACAATACCGGTCAACTTGATCTCCATCTGCACGGTGCCGTCCAGATACAGATACCAGTAAAAACCATAGTCATAATTGCCGATGGTAAAAATAGAACTGACCACCAGCCGCCGTGAGCGCCGCACCTCGCTGATCTGCGTCTGGCCGTCGTAGTGTTTCCACTGAATGCCGTAATCTTCCTCGTGCATGCAGATGGCGTTTTCCACCGTTTTGACTTTGCCGTCCCAGGTCACCTGGTTAACATCAAAATAATGGATGTGCCCCAGGCAGTCGCACCCCAGGGTCAGGCTGTTCACCAGCGTGCCCATGTTGTACTCGCTGGCATCCAACACATGTTTCCAGCTGTGCATGGGATCACTGTCTCCGTAGGGCACAATCATCTCCGATAACGCGGCGCGGTACAGAACAGGCCGTTGCTGCAGAGACAACTGGTGCAGCACAAGGCCGTGCACCGGATGCATGGAGACGCGGAATTCATAGCCCTGCCACTTAACATGGTAACCGTCCACCTCGAAGCTCGGGCCGTCGGGCTGACGGATGTCCAGCGCTTTCAGGTCCCGGCGCATGGACGGCTGGTGGGCGGCGTCAAAGCGGCCGGATTCCGGCGGGATGGGAACCACGCCGTGGTCTTCAATATGCACTACCCGGCCCTCGGTCAGGTCGACATGGGCAATCAATCCCTGCAGCGGCCTGGCGTAGCCGTTGTCGGTGGCATCTTCTTTTAAAAAGGCGATACAGCGCACCGCCCTGTGACCGGCGGGGATGGAGGCATGGGCGTAACCGCCGGCCGGCCAGGGGTCAATCTGTACCAGCGCCAGATCTTCGTCAGATGCCAACTTCACGCCCCGGGCGCGTACCGCCGCCTGCCAGTCACTGTTCGTTTTGGTCAGTTCCACTGCGCGGCCGATATCCAGCCAGCCGTAGGGCGCCTGAGCCTCCAGGCCCAACCGGGTCACCGCCAACACCCGCCCGCCGGAGAGGTCGATGTCCGCCTGAAACCCGCCGTCTTTGACAGCGTCGGTGCCCAGCAGCCGCGCCACCCTGGGCACCGGCTCGCCGGCTTTAACCTGCTGCTTCGGCGGTTCCACCAGCCCGATTGAGCAGAACGCGGCATTGTCCGGGTGTTGTTCACGGAACAGAGCTACCGCCCGCGCTACCTCATCAGCGCTCAGCGGACTGAGCGGATGAATTGCACCGGCTTCCGCAGCCGTTTCCAATGCAGGCTTTTCCAATTCAGACACTATGACTGCTCCTGTAATGCAAAACTGAACATCCAACTGATGCCGTAGCGGTCGCGGCAGTTTCCAAAATAATCTCCCCAGAACGTCTCCTGCAGGTCCATCATCACCTCTCCGCCGTCGCTGAGCGCGGCAAATTGACGGTCGCACTGCTCGCGGCTGGCCGCGGTAATGGCAATGGAAAAGTTATTCCCGGCCACCAGAGGAGTTCCCGGCATAGTGTCGCTGCCCATCAGCATGTTGTCCCCCAACGGTAACGACATGTGCATGATGCGGGTTTTTGCGTCTTCCGGTACATCCAGATCCGCGGGTCCGTCAGCAAAGGTCTGCACCGCTGTGAACTCACCACCGAAAACACTCTGATAAAACTCAAAAACTTCACGGCAGTTACCGTCGAAATTCAGATATACGTCCATCTTCAGGGCCTCCCTTAAAGCCTTGTCAGCCAGACGAATCTACGCCGCCGGCCGGACGCTGTAAACTGCCGCCGGGCCTGCGGCGCCGGTCAGCCGGCCAGGCTGCGGCACAAATCAGTCAGCTTGCGTCCGGTCATGGCAAACAGGGAAAAGTCCGGCGACGCCGCGTGTTGTGCATCTTCTACCGCGGAGCGCCAGTTGTGCGCAAACCGGGGGTTGTTCTGCAGCCAGGCCTGCACGTCACCTTCACCACTGCTCAAGGCATGCGCCGCCAGGGTGCTTTTGTGGGTGATGATGTCGTCCAGCAACGAATCCCGCTGCATGGCCTGCCAGTGGCTGATGGAAGGCAGGCTGGTCAGTTGTTCAGCCAGCCAGTCGAGGCCCAGTTCACTGCCTAATTCCGCAAACGTTGCCGCCACCTGCTGCGGGTGGGCACCGGCCGCGTCAGCGGCGTCGATGACCGGCAGCGCCACCGCCACATCCGCGGCGTTGGCAAAGCGCTGCGCCAACTCTTCATCCACCCCGCCTTCGCGCAGTTGCCCGGCCCGGGCATCGCGGCGGGACTGTCCGTAGTCCCCGCCCACCGTCAGATGCCGGGTGTCCAATACCTCAATGCGCGGCTGGAAGTGGGCAATCAGGTTCCCCACCTGGGCAATATTGCGCCGGTAACGCAGGATCCAACGGGTCGCGCGGCGGCCGAGCCGTACCTGCTCCAGCAGCATGTCCAGCTTGACGTCTTCCGGCACGCTCAGAGATTCAATACATCGGCAGTTATCACGGATGCCGAAACTTTCTGCCGCGACAAAATAGGCGCGCACAATTTCGCTGACCGTACCGCCGACAAATTCAGAAAGGTGCACAACAAATGTGATGCCCATGTGGTCAACCACGTCGTTGGCCAGCTGGGTGGCGATAATTTCCCGCGCCAGCCGGTGTTGCAGCAGCGCGGTTTCATAACGCTCTACCAGGGTTGCGGGAAACACCTGCAATACTTCCCGCCCGATCAATGCGTCTTCATGGATCTTTGACGCCACCAACTGTTGCTTGATGTAGGTTTTGGCATACGCCAGCAGCGTGGCCAGTTCCGGCCTGGAAAATTCACCGCCGCGGCTGAAACGCTCGCCGAATTCATCGTCGCCGGGCAGGTGCTCCAGCGCCCGGTCCAGGTTCATGTCCGCCTCCATGCGGGTGATAAAGCGCTGATATTCCGCCTGCCGGGCGCGAGAGTGGCGGCGCGCCAGGCTCAGCGCCTGTGCCTGCCGGTGATTGTTGGTCAGCACCAGTTCAGCCACTTCATCCGTCATATGCTGCAGCAGCTCGTTGCGGTGCTTACCGGTAATATCCTGGGCGGCAACAATTTCGTTTAAGACAATCTTGATGTTGACTTCGTGATCGGAGCAGTCGACCCCTGCTGAGTTGTCGATAAAATCCGTGTTCACCGCCCCGCCCTGCAGATCAAACTGCACGCGCGCGCGCTGTGTCATGCCCAGATTGCCGCCTTCGCCGAACACCGTGCAGCGCAGTGCGTCTGCGTTCACCCGCAGATGGTCATTGGCGCGGTCACCCACTTCCACGTCAGTCTCTCCGGACGCTTTCACATAGGTGCCGATGCCGCCATTCCAGATCAGCTGCACCGGTGCCTGCAACAATGCATGAATCAGCTCATCCGGGGCCATGCGCCTGGCGTCAAGATCAAATACCGCCGCCATCTGCGGGCTGATGTCGATGGATTTGTCCTGCCGTGAAAAGACACCGCCGCCGGCTGAAATCAACTCCGGGTTGTAGTCCGTCCAGCTCGACCGGGGCAAGGCAAACAGCCGCTCGCGCTCGGCGAAACTGGCCGCCGGGTCCGGATCCGGGTCGATAAATATGTGCAGGTGGTTGAACGCCGCCACCAGCTTCAGGCTGCGCGAGAGCAGCATGCCGTTACCGAATACATCCCCGCCCATGTCGCCGATACCCAATACCGTGACAGGATCATTCTGGATATCGATACCGCGTTCCGCAAAGTGCCGCTGCACGGACACCCAGGCGCCGCGGGCGGTGATGCCCATACCCTTGTGGTCGTAGCCATTGGAGCCTCCGGATGCAAATGCGTCCCCCAGCCAGAAACCGTAGTCCAGGGCCAGGCTGTTGGCTTCATCCGAAAACGTTGCGGTACCTTTGTCCGCAGCCACCACCAGATACGGGTCGTTGCTGTCATAGCGCCGCACCTGGGCCGGCGCCGCCACCTCTCCCTGTACAATATTGTCAGTAACGTCAAGCATGCCGCTGATGAAATCCCGGTAGCAGGCTACGCCGTCCGGACCGCCGGCGCTGCCGCGCACGGACTTCAGTACAAAACCGCCTTTGGCGCCGGTAGGTACAATCACCGCATTTTTCACCACCTGGGCTTTAACCAGCCCCAGCACCTCGGTGCGGTAGTCTTCCACCCGGTCCGACCAGCGCAAGCCGCCTCTGGCGATGGCGCCGCCGCGCAGGTGCACCCCTTCAAAATAGGGGGCGCAGACAAAAATCTCGAACTGCGGCCTGGGCAGCGGCATATCGCTGATGTCCGGCGGTGACAATTTCAGGGAGAGGTAAGGTCTGGCAGCGCCGTTGCTGCCGCGGACAAAATAGTTGGTGCGTTTGGTTGCCTCAATGAGTTCCAGAAAACGGCGTAAAATGCGGTCCTCGTTGAGGATGGCCACCCCCTCCAGCGCCGCGACAATTCTGTCCCGGTGATCCGCGGTGGCGGTTCCGTCCGGCGCGAAACGCGCCAGGAAATGGGCCACCAGCAGCGCCGCGATACCGCTGTGCGCCACCAGGGTGTCGCTGATGAATTCCTGGCTGAAACCAAAGCGGATCTGCTTCATATAGCGGGCATAGGTGCGCAGGATGCTGACCTGCCGCCAGCTCAAGCCCGCCCCTAAGATAAGCCGGTTATAGCCGTCATCTTCCGCCTCGCGGTTCCAGATTCTGGCAAAAGCCTCCTGAAAGCGCTCACCGGCGGACTTGATGTCCAACGGCTGGGTGTAACAGAGGTTAAAATCGTTTAACGCCACCGGCGGCCGGGTCGCCCGGGCAATGCGGTATGGGTGCTCTCCCATGACCCGCAGACCCATGTTTTCCAACTGCGGGATAATATCCGACAACGGCAGTTGTTCACCCAGATGAAACATCTTCAGATGCAGCACATCCTGGGGGTCTTCCGGCAGGCGGTAAAACCGGGTCAGCAATTTCTGCCCGGCGCCGAGCTGCTCCATGCTGGCTACATCATCCACCGCGCTGCGGGTGCTGAAATCTTCGCGGTAACCGGCCGGAAACGCACGGCTGTATTCCCGGCTGTGCTGGCGGCCGCGGGTCTCGCCAAAGGCGGACACCAGTTCGTGATTCAAGTCGGAGACCCAGTCACCCACCAGTTCGCCGATTCTGTTCTCCAGCTCCCGCAGGTCCACCTGCGGGCGCGGGCCCGGGCGGATTCTCAGGATGATCTGCAGACGCACCAGGATGGATTCGGAGATGAAAGGTTCAAACTCGGCATCCTGGGCGTCAAAAGTTGTTACCAGCAGCTCCTGCACGCGCAGACGCGCCTGGGTGTTGTACAAATCCCGCGGTATGTAAACAAGACAGTGCACGAACAGACCGTAGCGCTCAAAGCGGGTGAACACCCGGATACGGCGGCGTTCATGTATGTAGGTGATGGCCAGCGCATGCTGAAACAACTCTTCCTCGCCAACCTGGAACAGTTCGTCGCGCGGGTAGGTCGCCAACACCTGGGCCAGCACTTTACCGTCGAAGCCGTGAGGATCCAGGTCGCTGCGTTCGATTACCTGTTGCACCTTGCGCCGCAGCACGGGAATCTTGCGCGGCTGTTCCATATACACCACGGAAGTGTAGAGGCCGAGGAAGCCGCACTCGCCCACCACATTGCCGTCCGCATCAAAACGCTTGATGCCCACGTAGTCAGGGTAAGCCGGACGGTGAACACGGGACTTGGTGCCTGACTT
>JANQOA010000361.1 GCA_028279305.1 Pseudomonadales bacterium | reverse complement strand
CCGGCGGCACGCTGCACATCGAAGACATTCAGGACCAGGTAGAACTGGCTCTGATGCGCTCCGGCGAACACAAGGTTGCGCGCTCTTACGTACTGTACCGGGAAGAACGGGCCCGGGCCCGGGCTGAAAAGCACGCCCCCGAACCAGCACCGGCGGCTGACGATACCATTCAGGTGGTGCAGACGGACGGCAGCCGAAGCCCGTTGGATGTGGTGCGCATCCGCACCATCATCAACGAAGCCTGCGCCGGGCTCACCGATGTAGAAGCGGAGCGGATTATCGATGAGTCTCTGCACAACATGTATGACGGCATCTCGGTTAAAGACGTTGCCACCTCGATATTAATCACCGCCCGCACGCTGGTTGAAGAAGAACCCAACTATACGTATGTGACCTCCCGCCTGCTGCTGGACGAACTGCGCACCGAAGCGCTGACTTTTCTCGATGTCGACGGCAGCGGCGCCGAACAGCGCGCCACGCAGACACAGATGGTGCAGCTGTATCCGGCTGCGCTGCGCAGCTTCCTGGACAAAGGTATCGCGCTGGAGCTGCTGAACCCGCGGCTGCTGGAATTTGACCTGCAGCAACTGGGTGAGGCACTGGATGCCAGCCGCGACCTGCAATTCACCTACCTGGGCCTGCAGACGCTGTACGACCGGTACTTTATCCACAGCGACGACATCCGCTTTGAGCTGCCGCAGATCTTCTTCATGCGTGTGGCCATGGGCTTGGCGCTGGAAGAAGACAACCCCACCGCACGCGCCATAGAGTTCTACAATCTGCTGTCGTCGTTCGACTACATGAGCTCCACGCCAACCCTGTTCAATGCCGGTACCCTGCGGCCGCAGCTGTCCTCCTGCTTCCTGACCACCGTGCCGGATGAACTGGACGGCATTTACGGCGCCATCCACGACAATGCCATGCTGTCCAAATGGGCCGGCGGGCTGGGCAACGACTGGACCCCGGTACGCGCTCTGGGCTCTTATATCAAAGGCACCAACGGCAAGTCCCAGGGGGTGGTGCCGTTCCTGAAAGTGGTTAACGATACCGCGGTGGCGGTGAATCAGGGCGGCAAACGCAAAGGCGCGGTATGCGCCTACCTGGAAACCTGGCACCTGGACATCGAAGAGTTCCTGGAACTCCGCAAGAACACCGGCGACGACCGCCGCCGCACCCACGACATGAATACCGCCAACTGGATTCCGGACCTGTTTATGAAGCGGGTGATGGAAGACGCGGAGTGGACGCTGTTTTCGCCGTCGGACGTCACCGACCTGCACGACCTTTACGGTCAGGCTTTTGAAGCCCGCTATCTGGCTTACGAACGCATGACCGAAACCGGCGAACTGAAGCTGTTCCGCCGTATCAAGGCGGTGGAGCTATGGCGCAAGATGGTCTCCATGCTGTTCGAGACCGGCCACCCCTGGATCACCTTCAAGGACACCTGCAATATCCGCTCTCCCCAGCAGCACGTGGGCGTGGTGCATTCGTCCAATCTGTGCACGGAAATTACGCTGAATACGTCAAAAGACGAAATTGCGGTTTGCAACCTGGGGTCGGTGAACTTGGTGCAGCACGTCGAAGACGGCGAGCTGGACATGAAGAAGCTGAAAAAGACCATCCGCACGGCGGTGCGCATGCTGGATAACGTGATTGATATCAACTACTACTCAGTGGACGCCGCGCATACCTCCAATATGCGCCACCGCCCGGTGGGTCTAGGCTTGATGGGTTTCCAGGACGCACTGTATAAACTGGGCATCTCCTATGCTTCGGAAGCCGCGGTGGAGTTTGCCGACCGCTCCATGGAAGCCATCAGCTACTACGCCATCGACGCTTCCAGCAAGCTGGCCCGGGAGCGGGGTGCTTACGCCAGCTTCCCGGGGTCTCTATGGAGCCGGGGTATCCTGCCCATCGATTCCCTGCACAAGCTGCGCCTGGAACGGGGTGAGCAATACATCGACGTGGATACCAGCAGCACGCTGGACTGGGATAAGTTGCGCAACAAGGTACAGAACCACGGCATGCGCAACTCCAACGTCATGGCCATTGCGCCCACGGCAACCATCGCCAATATCACCGGCGTGTCCCAATCCATCGAGCCCACTTACCAGAACCTGTATGTGAAATCGAACCTGTCCGGAGAATTCACCGTGGTCAACCCGTTTATGGTGCGGGATCTGAAAGCCGCCGGCTTGTGGGACAAGGTGATGGTTAACGACCTGAAGTACTATGACGGCAGCCTGCAGGCCATAGAACGGGTGCCCGCACACATCAAACAGCAGTACGCCACGGCGTTTGAGGTGGAGCCGCGCTGGCTGGTGGATGCCGCCAGCCGCCGTCAGAAATGGATCGACCAGGCCCAATCCCTGAACCTGTACATGGCCGGAGCCTCGGGCAAAAAACTGGATGTAACCTACCGCATGGCCTGGCTGCGCGGTTTAAAAACCACTTACTACCTGCGCGCCCTGGGGGCCACCAGCACGGAGAAATCCACCCTGGACCGCGGCACCTTAAATGCGGTTGCCGCGGACGGAACAGTGGATAGCGCTCCCGCGGCAGAAGTCAGAGAAGCGGCTGAGGTCTCGGCAGCAGCCGGGGCCGCAGCGGCGGCAGAACCCACCGCGGCGGATCTGGAGTTGGGTAACGCCGCCGAAGTGCCGCTGGCCTGTTCCATCGACGACCCCGACTGCGAAGCCTGTCAATAACCTTAGGGAGGAAACCATCATGTTGAGTTGGGATGATTACAACGACGACGACGCCTCCAAGCAGGTTGTTGCACAACAGACCCTGCAGGCGGACAACCTGCAGACACCACAGGAAACCAGCGCACGGGTCAGCCCGGCACCGGTGCCTGAACCAACCCCGGCACCGGTAATCGAAACGGCACCGGTTGTTGAACCGGTACCGGTCATTGAACCGGCCGCGGCAGTTGAGTCCACCCCGGCCCCGGTCATTGAGCCCCCGGCTCCGGTAACCGAGCCGGACCCGGCACCGCGGCCGGTACAGTCCACCGTGGAGCGCGCGGTGCAGCACGCGCAGATAGACGCGGAAATCAGCCCGCTGCCCGAACCGGAGGTCACCGAGGTGCTGATGGGGGCCGCGGAAAGCCTGGAGCGGGTGACCGTGGATCAGAAGGCGATGATCAATTGCCGCGCTGACCTTAACCAACTGGTGCCGTTCAAATATGACTGGGCGTGGCAGAAGTATCTCGATGGCTGCGCCAACCACTGGATGCCCCAGGAAGTGAATATGACCGCGGATATTTCGCTGTGGAAGTCCGATGACGGTCTGAGTGAGGACGAGCGCACCATCGTCAAACGCAGCCTGGGATTTTTCTCCACCGCGGATTCGCTGGTGGCCAACAACCTGGTTCTGGCGATTTACCGGTTAATCACCAACCCGGAGTGCCGCCAGTACCTGCTGCGCCAGGCATTTGAAGAAGCCATACACACTCACGCGTATCAATACTGTATTGAATCGTTGGGGATGGACGAAGGCGAAATCTTCAACATGTACCACGAGGTTCCCTGCGTGGCGGAAAAAGCCTCCTGGGCGCTGCAGTACACCCAGGAGATTTCCAACCCGGCCTTTAACACCGGCACCCTGGAAACCGACAAAGCCCTGTTGAAAAACCTGATTGCCTACTATTGCGTGCTGGAAGGCATCTTCTTTTATTGCGGTTTCACCCAGATCCTCAGCATGGGCCGGCGCAACAAGATGACCGGCACCTCGGAACAGTTCCAGTACATTCTGCGTGACGAGTCCATGCACGTGAACTTCGGCATTGATGTGATTAATCAGATCAAGCTGGAAAACCCGCAATTGTGGGACGAACAGATGCAGTCACTGGCCCGCGAGATGATTCTGGACGGCACCCGCCTTGAAGTGCAGTACGCGCGGGACACAATGCCGCGGGGGGTACTGGGCATGAATGCCAATATGATGGAAGAGTATCTGCAATTTATCGCTAACCGGCGGCTGGCGCAGATCGGTTTGCCCGAGCAGTTTCCGGGCGCCAAAAACCCGTTCCCCTGGATGTCTGAAATTATGGATCTGAAGAAGGAGAAGAACTTTTTCGAGACCCGGGTAACCGAGTATCAAACCGGCGGCGCCCTAAGCTGGGACTGAAACCTATCCTCCTTTACCAGCCTCCTCCGGGAGGCTTTTTTTCAGCGGGGAAACAAACGTGCTGAGAACGGTGAGCAACAGTCTGCTTAAGCTGATACTGGTCTGCACCGCCTGCCTGCCGGCCGCCTCGGGCGCGGACTCAAGGCCAACCCTGGACCGGGACGCGCACTACCCGGTTGCAGGCCTAAAAAAACCGGCGCAGATCATAGTTGACCGCTGGGGTGTCCCGCACATCTATGCGGACGACCACTATGATGTGTTTTTTGTGCAGGGCTTTAACGCCGCGCGGGACCGCCTGTGGCAAATTGATCTGTGGCGCAAGCGCGGCCTGGGTGAGTTGTCAGCCAGCTTCGGCCCGGCTTACCGGCAGCAGGATCAGGCCGCGCGCCTGTTTCTCTACCGCGGCGATATGTACAGCGAGTGGCTGGCTTACGGCAACGACGCCAAACGCATAGCCGAAGCATTTGCCGCCGGCATCAATGCCTTTATTGACCTCACCGCCGCGCACCCCCACCTGCTGCCGCCGGAGTTTGAGCTGCTGGGTTACACACCGGCGCGCTGGCAGGCTGAGGATATTGTGCGCATCCGCAGCAACGGCCTGTGGCGCAACGTCAACAACGAAGTCTGGCGCGCCAAACTTGCCTGTCTGGACAGGCTTGAACTGGCCGGCCGCTGGAAAAAGCTGGAACCGGCGTGGCAAACCCGGGTGCCGGACGGTTTGTCCCCCTGTGACATTCCCGAGGACGTACTGCGCCTCTATCATCTGGCTAAAGCCCCGGTGAGCTTTGCGCAGCCGCCGGTGCTGGCGCTGCAGGACAACCCGCTGTTGGCGCCGGGGCTGGGCAGCAACAACTGGGTGGTGGCGCCCGAGCGCACCAGTACCGGGCGGCCGATCCTGGCGGACGATCCCCACCGCACCCATGCGGTGCCGTCGCTGCGTTATATCGCCCACCTGGTGGGGCCGGGTATTAATGTCATCGGCGCCGGTGAACCGGCTCTGCCCGGCATCTCCATCGGCCACAACGAGCGCATCGCTTTTGGCCTGACCATTTTCCCCATCGATCAGGAAGACCTTTACGTCTACGAAAAAAGCCGCAAGGGTTACCGCTACCAGGGCCGCGTTGAACCGTTCACGGAAGTTACCGAAACCATAGCCGTCAAAGGCCAGCCGGAGACAACGGTAGCGCTTAAATTCACCCGCCATGGGCCGGTGGTGGCGGAAACCCGCAAACACGCCTTTGTGGTACGCGCAGCCTGGCTGGAACCCGGCATGTCCCCGTATTTCGGCAGCATCGAGTACATGCGCGCGCAGAACTTCCGCTCTTTTGCCGCCGCTCTGAACCGCTGGGGGGCGCCGCCGGAGAACCAGGTGTACGCAGACGTGGACGGCCATATCGGCTATAAACCCGCCGGCCGCTTCCCGGTGCGGCGCAACTGGGACGGCCTGCTGCCGGTGCCGGGAGACGGCCGTTACGAGTGGCAGGGGTTTTTCGACATGGATGTGTTGCCCGAGGAATACAACCCGCCGCGGGGTTTTACCGGCACCGCTAACTCCATGAATCTGCCGGACGATTATCCCATCGACCGCTACCGTATCGGCTTTGAATGGTCGCACCCCTGGCGCTACCGGCAGCTGTGGCGCCAGCTTGAAGCTGACGGCACACACTCGCTGCAGGATTCGCTGGCGCTGCAACGGGATTACCATTCCGTGTTCGCAGAGGAGGTGCTGGCCCGCTTGCCGGAATTGTCGTTATACAATGGCGGCAAACTGCTGGCGGACTGGGACCATGTGCTGGCACCGGACTCCGCCGCGGCGGCGTTCTGGAACGTCTGGTACAGCCGCCACTTGACCCCGGCGCTGGAGAATCTGCTGCTGGCTGATACGCCGATACGCCCCTACGGCAGTCTCGACTCTTTGACCGTGCTGGACATGCTGGACCGGGACACCGCCCGGCAGGCGGCTTACGCCAGCCTGGAGGCCGCCTGGCAAAACACCCGCAACCTGCTGGGTGACGATCCCGACCTCTGGCAGTGGGGCGACCTGCACCAGATCAGGTTTACCCACCCGTTGCTGGGCCGTGCCCAGGGAGAATTGCAGACGCAGATGCGCCTGCCAGCTTATCCCCGCGGCGGCAGCACGCATACCACCAACAACACCAGTTACAGCAGCGACAGTTTTGACGTGCGCTCCGGAGCCTCTTTCCGCATGGTGGTGGATGTGGGTAACTGGGACGAAGCTTATGCCACCAACGCCCCGGGCCAGTCCGGAGACCCGCGTTCGAGGTTCTACAGCAACCTGCTGGAAAACTGGGCCACTGACAATTCGTTTAAGCTGGTCTATTCCAGGGCAGCGGTGGAAGCGGCAAAAGCGTTTACCATCAGCCTGACCCCGGCTCCGGCTCCAGCTCCAGCTCCGGCAGGGGCAAAATGAAACGCGGCAAGCTTCCGGCGGGGGTCCTGTTGTTGTGCCTGGCACTGCCGGGCCGGGCAGCGGTAAATTATGAAACCATCACGTTCCTGGCCGCGGACGGCCACCGCTTCACCAAATACACCACCACCCGCTCCGACGAAGCCACCTACAGCGTATTTTTCGACCGCTCCGAGCGCCTTGAAGACTACCTGTACATCAACCCCAACGAATACGAATTCGACGCCAACAATAACGGCACCAACGTGCTGCGCTTTAATCAGGGCAGCTACGGCCTGCTCAGCCAGGGCGACTATGTGAATGTTCAGCAGCCGGAAAAATCCCTGGTCACCGTAGACAGCACCGGTACCTATACCCTGACCACCTGGGACGGCAACAAACAACCCAACGGACACTACGGTTTCTGGAACACGCCGGACAACTTCACCACCTTTGCCGCTGCCTGGGTATTCCCGGAAAACCTGCACGTGCTGGAGTATCACAGCAACCGGCGCGGGGAATGGGTGCAGCGCGGCAATACCCTGGCCTTTTTCGGCCGCCAGTTGAACGATCTCACCTTTGAGATCCGCTACCGCCCCGCGGCGCAGCCCACATACTCGGCCCTGCGGCGGGAGATACAGAATATGGAGGCTGTGGAGGTTGAACAGGCCAGCAACAGCATAACGGTTATCCTGAAGAACGAAATTCTGTTCAGCTCCGGGTCGGCAACGTTATCGGATGCCGGCCAACAGGTGATCTATAATCTGGCGCAGAATTTTGCTGACGGTGACGACAACATCATTGTTGAGGGGCATACCGACAATATCCCCATTACCGGCAGTCTGGCGGAAATTTATCCCACCAACTGGGAACTGTCCGCCAAACGCGCGCTGAACGTGGTACACGCCCTGTCCAGCGCGGGGATTGAGCCCACCCGGCTGCAGGCGCGCGCGTTCGGCCCGTTCCAGCCGCGGGTGGACAATTACAGTGAAGAAAACCGCCGCATCAACCGGCGTATCGAATTGATCATCCAGCCGGATTAAGCTGCCGCTAACTCCCGGCACAGCTTGCGCAGTGTGTCGATAAATGCCAGCGGCTGGTCCAGGAACACGTGGTGCTGGGCGTCGGGGATACCGTAGGCCGGAAATTCCTGTGGGATCAGTTCGCGCATATAGTCCAGGGTGCGCTGGGAAAACAGCTCGCTGTCGTCCCCGTAAATCAGCCCCAGCTTCAACGTCAGACCTTCATAGTCCGCCGGTTGGCGCTCCGGGTCCCGCATGGTGTTCAGCAGGTCTTCGTCAAATTTCCACGCCCAGCCGCCGCCGTCCACCGGCATCAGGCTGTTGCGCGCAATGTACTGCAGGATGTATTCGTTCTCGCAGGGCTGAGGCGGTTGCAGGCGGAAGCGCGACAACGCATTTGCCTTGTCCGGGTAAACTTTGGCGCGGCCGCCGCCCATCATGGGCCGGTCCGGCGGCGGATCATCCGGGTGGCGGATACCGGAGTCCACCAGGATCAACTTAGAAAAACGCCCCGGATAGAGGTTGGCGGCGCGCACCGCCATATAACCGCCGAAACTGTGGGCTACCACGGTGGCGTCGTCGCCGAAACCGGCGTGGTCCAGTACCGCCTTGATTTCCGCCGCGAAGGTATCCGCTTCGTAGTCGTAGCGGTAGTCCGAATCCCCCATGCCGGTGAGGTCCATGGCTGCCACTTCGTATTCGTCGAGAAGCTGCGGGGCAATAAAATCCCACCAGCGCGAATGTGCGTTCATACCGTGTATCAGCAGCATGCCGGGTTTGCCCGGGGCCGGGTAAAAGCGGTACACCACATCACATTCGTCCACCTCCACGCTGCGGGTTTCCGGCTCGGTCTCCACCGCCTGCCAGAACCAGTCAGGAATGGTGTTGGAGCTGTGTTCTTCTTTATCCCAACGCGCCATGCGCCCTCCCCGCGGTTGCTGAATGGATCCTATAGCTGGCCGAACCGTTTCAGATGGAAATCCACATTGCCGAACAGCGTGTCGATAATAGTCAGCCGCTTGAAGTAGTGGCCGATGTTCAGCTCATCTGTCATGCCCATGCCGCCGTGCAGTTGTACCGCGTTCTGCCCGACAAAGCGCCCGGATTTGCCTACCTGTACCTTAAACGCACTGACCGCTTTCTGCGCCTCCGGTCCGTAACCTTCATCCATGCGCATGGCAGCCATGTACATCAGCGACTTCGACTGTTCGTGTTCCATGAACATATCCACCATGCGGTGTTGCAGAACCTGGAATTTGCCGATCGGCTGGCCGAACTGCTTACGCGTTTTGCAGTATTCGACGGTGTCTTTGTACAGCACCTCCATACAGCCAACTGCTTCGGAGCCGACACACAGAATGCCGTCGTCGATGGCCTGCTCCAGCACCGCAAGGCCTTCACCCTCCGCGCCAAGCAGCGCATCCGCGTCTACTTTAACGTTCTCCAGGGTTACCTCGGACGCGCGCAAGCCATCCACGGTGGGATAGTCACGGCGGCTGACCCCGGCGGCGCCGGCATCCACTACAAACAGTGAAACCCCTTCCCGGTCACGCTGTTCACCCGCGGTGCGCGCGCTGATCACAAGCACATCTGCTGCAGGCCCGTTCAAAACCACCGCCTTGTAGCCGTTCAGCACGTAGCCGCCGCCGTCTTTGGCCGCGGTGGTGGTCAGGTCGGCCAGGTTAAAGCGGCCCTGGGGCTCAGCATAAGCCAGCGCCGCCTGGGTGGAACCGTCGATTATGCCGGGCAGGTATCTGGCTTTCTGTTCAGCGTTGCCGCCGTGTTTGAGCGCGCCGCCCGCCAGCACCACCGTGGCCAGATAAGGCTCCACCACCAGGCCCTTGCCAAAATTCTCGAGCATCAGCATGGCTTCCACTGCGCCGCCGCCGAAGCCGCCGTCAGCTTCGGCGAAACACACCCCCAGCCAGCCCAGCTCTGCAAACGTTGACCAGTTATCCGCGCTGAAGCCCAGCTCGGACTTCACCAGTTTCTGGCGGTCGTCAAAGGCGTAATCATTCTGGATAAATCGTGCGACGCTTTCTTCCAGCAACGTTTGTTCTTCTGTAAACGAAAAGTCCATCCACTCTGCTCCGTACTCTTGTCTTTTTAATGTGTACTTGTATCTATTATCTGTTGTTAGCTATTGTGCTCATTGTTTACCGCCCGGCTATATTGCCGTTCCGGCCTGGTCCCGCCGCAGCCCCGCGGCGCCGGCTGTTCAGTTGATTTTCAGCCGATCCGCCAACTGGTCTCTGACCTGGGTCAGCGTGGTGGCAAATTCTTCATACATGCTGCCGGTTTTCAACATCATGGCCTGTTGCACAGCCTCAGCCAAACCCGGCGAACCTATGGGCATTTCATTATGCGAGAGCAGGCCGTCCGGATAGGGAAGCGCATAATACCCGAAACTCTGCATCTGTAGGTCCCCGAGTTGAGTGAATATTTGTTCCCCGCGCAGCGCCAGGGTTTGCGCCGGAAACGGCAGTTCACCGCCCTGCTCGACGGCATGGGCATAGCGCAGCTCCATCACCCGCAGTGCTTCAACAGCCACCCCCAGCTCCGTCAGCCCGCGCTGCAGGCCCGGCTCTTCACTCAAACCGGCGGTCACTTCAAGCAGCATGTCCAACTGCCCCTGCAGCCAGGCGGACTGCTGCAGCAGGCGGCCCTCGCTGCACAGCAATACTTCAAGCGCATGCTGGGCTGCCGCCGGCGCCAGTAAATGCTCCGCCGGCAGTTGCACGCCGTTCAGGGTAACGGTGTCTTTATCCCGGCTCACCCCCGGGCTGTGCAGGTGCACCGCCAGCCAGCAGGGTGCCGCCAGCGGTTCACCCACCCGGGCCAGGCAACACAGCCAGTCTGCCTGCGCGGCACCGCGCACACCGATCTTGCGGCCGTTCAATTCCAGGCTGCCGTTGGCCTGAACATCCGCCTGGGTGACAAACTGCGCTGCTTCAGCACCGGCTTCAGCCTCCAGAAAACCGACACACCAGCGGCTGCGCAAAGTGCGGATTGCATCCAGCCACTCCGCCGCGGTGCTGTTATCCGCATCAAACAGCAGCGGCGCTACCACGGTTGCGCCGGGATCCGGCAACAGCGGCACCCGGTGGCGGATACAGGCCCGCTGCCACAGATATTTGCGGGTGGCGCTCCAGCCCGTACCGCCGTGCTGCTGCGGCCAGCCGGGCACCGACCAGCCCTGCTCCACCAGCGCCTGTTGCCAGCGTGAGAGGCGCGCAGCGGTTGCCAGTTGAGGCTGCCAGTGGCGCCTGATAAACGTTTCCACGTCGGCCGCGAAACGCTGTTCCGCGGGCGGCAATAACAGTTTCACAGCCGGATCCAGCCGGCTGATTGGAAAATCCGCGCTGACCCAGGCACCATAGTGCGTTTTAAATTTCGGGCGGAGATACAGGGGCACATGAGTTACAACACCATTATTTACGAAGTCGCGGACGGCATTTTAACCCTGACCCTCAACCGGCCGGAATCTTTGAACGCCTTCAACCGCGAGATGCTGACGGAAATGCTGGATGCCTGTGACCGCGCTGACGCAGACGATGAGATTAAAGCCATTATTGTTACCGGCGCCGGCCGCGCATTCTGTGCCGGTGCGGATCTGGCCAGCGGCGGAGACACCTTTAACGCGGACGCCCGCGAAGACCGGGAAAGCGGCCTGCAGCCGGACGGCGGCGGTCTGCTGACCCTGCGCCTGCATAAACTGAATAAACCGATTATCGCCGCCATCAACGGTGCCGCCGTGGGTGTTGGGGTCACCATGACGCTGGCCATGGACATCCGCATCGCCGCCGACGTGGCGAAATTCGGTTTTGTCTTCGCCCGCCGCGGCATCGTGCCGGAAGCCTGCTCCAGCTATTTCCTGCCGCGGGTGGTGGGCATCAGCCAGGCGCTGGAATGGTGTTATTCGGGACGGGTATTCCCGGCCGAAGAGGCACTGCAGGGCCGGCTGGTTAAATCCCTGCACCCCAAAGAAGATCTGTTGGCGCAGGCGCGGCAGCTGGCCGCCGAAATCCGCGACAATACCGCACCGGTGTCCGTGGCATTGATCCGGCACATGATGTGGCGCATGCTGGATGCTGAACACCCGATGGATGCCCACAAGATAGATTCCAGAGGCATCTATCACCGCGGCCGCTCCGCGGACGCCCGCGAAGGCGTGCAGTCATTCCTGGAAAAACGGCCGGCGGAGTTCAGCCTGAATGTGTCTTCGGACATGCCTGAATACTTCCCCTGGTGGGAGGAGAGGGAATTTTCTTAAGATTTTCACATCAAAACTGGTATCTTGCTTAACTGAAACCCTTAAGCTGAAGAGAAAAGCATGAGTGAACCTCAGATAGCGCAGAAAGCGCCTTACCCGGTGGAAGTGGAAGAAGGCAAAAAATATTTCTGGTGCGCCTGCGGTAGAAGCAGCCGGCAGCCGTTCTGCGACGGCAGTCATGAGGGCACCGACTTTACACCCATGTCTTACGCAGCACCGGCCAGCAAAACCCTGTACTTCTGCGGCTGTAAAAAAACCGCCGGCGCGCCGTTATGTGACGGCAGCCACAACGCGCTGGAATAAACGGACAGACCCAAATGTTTAGTCGGTGGTTCAGAAGTAATCGACTGCAACACGCAGACCCGCAGATCCGGCTGCAGGCGATCCTCGACCTGGACGATGAGCAGGCCCAGAAGCAGGAGCCGGAGCTGGTGCGCCTGGCGGTCTCGGACGACGCTTTTGATGTACGCCACGCGGCTCTGCAACGGGTCACCCGTCCCAACCAACTGGCTGTGCTGCTGGACGACGACGTCATTGCGGAACATGCCGCCGCACACATCGCCAAGCTGATCAGCAAGGGTGTTGCCGCGGAATGCGCGGATCACAAACATGTGGTTGCGGCCCGCATTAACCTCGCCAGCACTGAAGAGATACCCGTGCTGCTGAAAAGTATCAGCGACGCCCAGTTGCTGGCGGAACTGGCGGTTAAACTGCGCGACCCGGAACGCGCCAAAATTCTGGAGCATCCGCTGCTGTGCTGTGAGCAGGGCCTGGCCACTTTGGAGCGCACCGCCAGGGGCCGGGACAAATTCTGCAACCGCTATGCGCGCGCGCAACTTGAGGCCTTAAAGCAGGCTAAAGCGGCCTGCGCCCAAGGCCTGGAAAGAGTGGCGGAACTGGACCAGGCGATCAGCAAAGAGCTGAAAAATCAGCCTCAGGCGGCGGAGGAGCTGATTGCCCAGCGGCAGAAACTGAGCAAGCTGGGAGACATGCGGCAACAGGCAGCCGCCGGTTTGCAGGCAGCGGCCGCAACCCTGGCCGCTGCCGGCGGCGACACCAGCCCATACCAGGTGGCGGCAGACCCCCTGCGGGATGTCGATCTGTTTATCCCCGACGCTGACAACGACCCCTTTACCGCTCTGGTTGGGTCGTTTGAGAAGCTGGCGGCGGACATGCGTGCCGCCATGCCCCTGACGGAAGTCACCGCGCGCCGCGGCGCGCTGGCTGAAGCCTGGCTGTCCCACGCTGACAAGTTCCCGCCCAGCCGCTCCCAACATCAGGTATTCGAGCAGGTCTCCGCCCAGTACCAGGCTTATCAGGCCGCCTGGCAGAGGTATGCGGCCAACGACTGGCCGGCAGCCGCTGAGCATGAGCCGTCCGCGGAGCAGCGCCAGCACTGGCGCCGCACATGGCGTTCCAACCTGCAGCACCTGAACTGGCCGGACGCACATACGCCACCCGCTGCGGTACAAACCATCCGCGCGCGGCTGGCCACGCTGGATGATGAATTGCAGCGCAGTGACGCCCGGCGCAAAGCCGACCGCGAGCGGCTGCAGACCCTCCTGGAAAGTGCCGGGCAGGCGGTCGCCGACGGCCATGTGGCGGACGCCACACGCTGCCTGAAAGAAGCCCGGCAGCTTTACCGGGATGGCGTTAAAGACAAAAAAATCGAGCAGACCCTGAACACCCTGAGTGCTGAAGTTTCCGAGCTGCGGGATTGGCAGAAATTCGCCACCGCGCCGAAACGCCGGCAACTTATCGAACAGTTGCAGCAGATCAGCACTACCCCGCTGCAGCCGCCCCAGCAGGCGGAACAACTCCGCGCCCTGCGCGCCCAGTGGCAGCAGCTCGGGCGGCCCGCCAACAGTGAAGAGGCGCAGCTGCAGAAGCAGTTCGACAGCCTCGCGGAACAGGCTTACGAACCGTGCAAAGCTTATTATCAGAGCCAGAGTGAAGCGCGCGCGGAAAATCTGCGTCAGCGTCAGGCCATCTGTGAGCAGTTACACACCTACCTGGAAAACACCGATTGGGCCAGGGCGGAAATCAAAGCCGCGGAATCGATATTGCGCACCGCCCGGGAAACCTGGCGTCAGTACCATCCCTGCGAACGCAAAGCGCTGAAGCCGGTCCAGGCTGAGTTCGAAGCCCTGCAGGAACAGCTGCACGCACACATCAAAACAGCCTGGGACAAAAACGTCAGTGACAAAAAGCGGCTGGTGGAGGAAGCCCGCGCGCTGCTCGACCAGCCCCTGCAGGAGCAGATTAACGGCGCTAAACACCTGCAGCAGATGTGGCGCGAGGTGGGGCCAACCCCGCGCACCGTGGATCAGCGCCTGTGGCGGGATTTCCGTGAAATCTGCGATCAGATTTTTGCCCAGCGCGACGCCGGCAGACAGGCGGCTGAAGCGGAGCAGAGCAAACTGCGCGACGAACTTGAAGCGGCAGTCAGGGCCCTGCAGCACGCTGCCGAAACTACCCCGGTGCAACAGGCCACGGCAGCTACGCAGCGGCACTTGAACGAAACGGTAGATGATCTCAGCCGGCAACTGCAGCCGTCCCGGGACCAGCGCCGGCGCATCGATGAGGCCAACCGCGGCTACGCCAACCTGCTGCAGCAGGCCCGCCGCCAACAAGCTCATGAACGCTTGCAGCAGTGGCAGGCGTGGGACGAGCAGGTCAGCGAAGCGGAACGCCAGGGTACAGCGCTGGAAGCGCCGGACCCGGTGTTCAGCGCCCGGCTGCACGGGCAGGCTGAACCGGAAGACTGGCTGCAGCTGACTCTGACCGCGGAAATTGCCGCTGACCTGCCGGCGCCGCCGGAACATCAGAATCAGCGCATGGCGCTGCAGATAGAATTGATGAACGCCGGCATCCGGCAGTTTTCGGACGCGGACAAACAGGAGCTGTTACGCCGCTGGTGCGCCGCCGGCCCCAAGGATGCGTCGGGTGAGGAACTGCGCGCGCGTTTTTTCCGCGCCATCAGCCACCAGCCGGCGGACTGACAGCGGCTTCAGACCGGCAGCACCAGGGTCACCGCCGCACCCCCCGCAGGGCTTTCACCAATATCCAGGCGGCCCTGGTAGAGGCTTACCAGTTCCGCCACCACCGCCAGGCCGATACCCTGGCCGCTTTCTATTTCATCCAGACGCCGCCCGCGGTCCAGTACTTCGGAACGCAGCGCGCTGGGTATACCCGGGCCGTCATCCTGCACGCAGATGGATACACACTCACCCTGCTCCGCCGCCGCCACCCGGCTGACCACATGCACCCGGGAGCGGGTGTACTTAAATGCATTCTCCAGCAGGTTGCCCAACATCTCCATAAAGTCGCGTTCGTCACCCTTGGCCGCCAGCTCCGGCTGCAGGTCCATGGTGACCGCAATGCCGCGGTCCGCATATGCGGTCTGCAGGGCGCGCAACAGCCGCTGCACCAGACCTTCAATACGCACTGCCTTGCCCACCACCACCGGCCCGGAGGCTGACGCCTTGGATAATTGATGGGTCACTGTGGTTTCCATGCGCTGCAACTGCTCCTGCAACAGCGGCTTGTCCGGGGTCTCGCCCAGCAGACTGTTGCGCACCACCGCCAGGGGCGTCTTCAGACTATGGGCAAGATCTTCCAGGGCATTGCGGTAGCGGCTGCGGCGGCTCTGTTCGTGGGCAACAAAACGGTCCAGGTTGGCTGCGAGACCTTTGAGTTCGCGCGGATAACCGGCGCTGAGACGCTCGCGCTCGCCGGCTTCCAGTTCACGCACTTCCCCCGCCATGGTGCGCAGCGGCAGCAGGCCCCAACGCAGCGCCGCCAGCTGGGCGAGGACAAAAAATACCGTGGCGGCACCCAGACCCAGGCCCAGATTACGGCGGAACTCAGCAATGCTGGCCAGGTAGGGGGCCTGGTCGGTGGCGGTACTGAAGACAACCTGTTCGGTATCCACACCCTCCCAGATGACCGTATAACTGAGATGAAAACGGGGGATGGGCTGCTGGGTCTGCACAAAGACAAATGAGCCGGGCTGATACTCGATGTCCGGAAAAGCTACCGCGGTTGTCATGGCGGACGCTGACAACCAGAGTTGTTCACCCAGATCACTGGTTACCCGGGCATACAAACCGGAATCCGGCTGGCTCAGCCGCGGTTCGAACAGGGCGTCGTTAAAGGTCAGCCGTTCGTTCTGTTCGCCGACGGTGCCCATCAGCGAATAAATCACCAGCCGCAGTTGCTGCTCCGCGCCGGTCACCACGCTGGCGCTGAACGCCCGGTCCAGCACCCAGCCGGTGCCGGTGAGAAACAATGCCAGCACAAAGGTTGTGGTGAACAGCAGCCGGGTCTGGATGGAATGGTTCAATAAGATTCAACGGCTACGGATTGGGGTTCAGTTTATCCCGCTTCCGTAACAAAACGATAACCCTGTCCGCGCACGGTGCGGATAAAGTCCACCGGCGCAATTTTTTTCCGCAGACGCCCGACAAACACCTCAATGACGTTACTGTCGCGGTCAAAGTCCTGTTCGTACAGGTGATCCGTGAGTTCACTTTTTGACACCACCCGGTCCGGGTTGAGCATCAGATATTCCAGCACTTTGTATTCGTAAGCGGTCAGCTCCACAGCGGTGCCTTCAACCCGTACTTCTTTCTTGGCGGTATCCAGCTGCAGCTGGCCCTGATTCAACACCGGTGAGGCGTAGCCGGCGGCGCGGCGGATGACCGCGTTCAGGCGCGCCATCAGCTCTTCCATCTGAAACGGCTTGGCCAGATAGTCATCCGCCCCCGCTTCCAGTCCTTCCACTTTATCCTGCCAGTGGCCGCGGGCGGTGAGCACCAGGATGGGAAAGCGGTGTTGTTCGCCGCGCAGGCGCTTGATCATTTCGATGCCGTCTATTTTAGGCAGCCCGAGGTCAACCACCGCCGCGTCGTACTCATACTCGCGCCCGTAGTAGAGGCCTTCTTCGCCGTCCACCGCGGCATCCACCGCAAACCCGTCAGCTTTCAGATGCGCAGCCAGTTGCTCGCGCAGGTTAGCTTCGTCTTCTACAACAAGTACACGCATGCTCAGACACTCCTTGCAGCTTTCCTTTCGGAAATGGGGTTGAGGTTAACAGACTGACCCGGCCGCCGGCGCGGCACGGTTCAAAATCAGCGGCGGTTGCGGATCTGCCCTTCACTATCGACGGTTAAGGTAACCACCCGCTGGCCGTCAACCAGCATACGCACCCGGTACTCCATCACCGATCCGCGCTGCCGCGGATTGGCTGACAGAACTTTGCCGCCGGTATGTTTCCGCGCAATGGCGGTCGCTTCCTGCAGACTGATACCCGGTTGCGGCACCAGATAAGAGGTGCTGGTTTCTTTGGTCATGCCGTTCAGGCCCGGCAGCGGTTGGGCGGTGGCCGGTATGGCCGCGCAGGTGAGCAGCGCGCCGCACAACAGGGCGCGGTACCCGCGTCCATTGAATAGTTTTTTTGCTGACGTTCCGGACATTTTGTGTACACCCTTAATCCACATTATCCACATTGCCTGCAAGGTTAAGTCCACCTGAGTCTCACATTGTAACCATGTAAATGCACAACCGTCAGCCCCTATTCAGCGGGGCTGACCCGGACCCGGACGCGGATCGAATCGCCGGGATGGCGGTGCATATGAGTGGTGTAAGTTTCACCACCGTAGACGTAGCTGACCCGGTAGCCGTCAGCGCGCTCTTCCTCGCGTACTTCCCGGCTCACGGAACAGACTTCTTCGGTGCGGTAACGCACCTCGTCGTAACCGCTTTCATAACGTTGGTAACGGCGCTGGCGGGATATGTCCGCACCAATCGAACCGCCCAGCACAGCACCTACCACTGCACCTACTTTCTTGTTGCTCTTGTTGTGGCCCACCGCATTCCCCAGGGCGCCGCCGATAATGGCACCCAGGATCGGGCCGGTGGCGGATGCACGGTGGCTGCGGGGCTGATGATAAGCCACCCGTTCCTGCCGGCACTGTTCAACCGGCACCGTGTAGCTGACGGTTTTGTACAACGGTTGTACATCGACAACCCTGGCACGTTCGTAACTGGTGCCCGCATGTCCTGCAGCGGAAACAAAAAGTACCGGTATAAACATCACCGGCAGGGCAGCTTTTAAACGAAACATATCAACACCTCTTATCTTCTAAGCGGATACCGTCTAAGCAGATATCGTCCAAGCGGATCTTTCACGATCCTGGCCGCCATCTTAGAGAATGCAACTGAACGGCATCTGAACGTTTTGCGGCGCTGCCGGCTATGCCAACAGCGTCACATCGCTGACCCGGTGCGCTTCGTCCAGCAGCGCACAAGCAGACGGCTGCAGCGGCGGACTGCGCCCCATCCAGCGGGCCAAGCGTTCATAGTGGGCTACAAACCGCTGCAGCCCGGCATCACTCATACGCGCCGCGGGAGCAAGTTGCTGTTCCTGCCGGCGCCGCCAGGCGTAGACCTGCTGAAAGTCCGGCACGCGCAGATAGATCCAGAAATCCACCAGCGGCCATAAGGGTTCGTAACGGGTGCTGATCTGATTGTTGACCCAGGTGCGCCAGCGCGCATCACCGTCCTCTTCACGTTCCAGCCTGTTGACCGGCTCCGCCAGCAACGCCCGGGGCTGGGCGGTGACGCCCAGGCACCATCCCTCCACTATCAACACCCCCGCCGCCAGTTGCCGCCCGCCGTCGCGGTCGTCGGCGCCTTTGTCAAACACCGGTACCCGGGCGGTTTGTCCGGCCGCCGCCATGACCCGCTGCAACCAGCGGGTATCGTGGGTACCCGGCACCCCGCGGGTGGCCAGCAGCGGGTGAACCCGCGCCGCCAACTGCTGACGCTGCCGGCGGGTGAGGTAAAAGTCATCCAGGGACACCGCTGCCGCGGCTACCCCCTGGCTTTCAAGTTCGTGCACCAGCACCCGCGCCAGGGAAGACTTGCCGCTGCCCTGAGGACCGCTGACCGCCACCAGTTGCCAGCCGCGCTGGCGGATCACCCCGGCCAGGCTCTGGGAGAGCAGCAGCCAGTCAGGGAATTCATGCCCCGCCTGGGGCTGCAACTCAGCTTCAACCTGAAAAACCTCCGCCAGCGCCGCGCGCAGAACCGCCACATTAATCATTTACATTCACTTTGCTTGGTCCATTATCTGCTTATGCATGCACTTTGATACCGCTCCCGCTAAGCGCGGGCACCCAAGGGGAACCTTCTCAAGGTTTGGAGTCTAAGCTTTGCACACATGGAGCTAACAATAATGAACCAAATAATAAGTACATTGACAGACGTCTACGACCGGGTACTGGGATGGGCGAGCCACTTTGACGGTGTCGCCTCACTCATCATCCGCCTGATCCTGGCCCCGGTTCTGATTGCTGCGGGATGGGAAAAAATTACCGGCAACAACTGGTTCAGCCCGGAGTTGCTGCCGTTTCCGTTCAGTGTGCTGCCGGTGGATTTGTCGTGGTTTCTGGCCAGTTACACCGAGTTTATCGGCGGCATCTGCCTGTTGCTGGGTCTGGCAACCCGGCTGTGGGCACTGCCGCTGGCGGTCACCATGCTGGTTGCGGCCGGCTCGGTGCACTGGGACAACGGCTGGTCGGCAATTGCGCCTTCCA
>JANQOA010000350.1 GCA_028279305.1 Pseudomonadales bacterium | reverse complement strand
AAATGCTGCCCGCGGACTATCAGGACTTCCCGGCCGGCCGGCTCGACCAGTGGCACGTACCCGGGCACGGCGCGGTTAAGGTGGTGGCCGGAGAAGTCCGCGCGGAGCAACATGTGCTGCGCGGCCCGCTGCCGGCCAGAACCACAAGGCCGGTATTCTGCGACGTGTCCATTCAGCCCGGCCGCAGCCTGAACTTACAATTTGCTGATGAGCAGCCGGCACTGGTCTACGTCTACCGCGGCGGCCTGACCCAACTGCAACAGCAACAGGCCGGTTTTTACGGGCCGGGACCGGATCTGCAACTGGCGGCGCAGCATAGCGGCGCGGACGTGCTGGTGCTGAGCGGCGCGCCGATCAACGAGCCGGTGGTACAGCACGGGCCGTTTGTTATGAACAGCCGGGAAGAGATAAGACAGGCCATGCAGGACTATGCGGCGGGTACTCTGACCGGCACGCAGGCCCCGGCCCGCTAAGGGCGCGGGCTCATGTAATCCATCTCGACACTGCACGAGCGATCCGCCCAGCAGTCGTTAATCTGATTGCCGTCCACGTCCCAGCTCGGATGCATCTTGTACTCCGGGCAATAGGTGGCGCCGAACTCGCTTAACGCCAACCCCGCATCCAGCGCCGCCCGGGCATCCGCGTAAGTATTCATGCGGTAATCACAAATCACCGGCGCCCCCAGCACGGACGGGGCATCCGCGGGACCGGCGCCGCACGCAAGCAGGCTCGCGGCAACGCCTGCATAAATTAAACTCCGGGGCTTCACCGGTTGCACGCCAGCCTCCGACACCTGTACGTAACCGTAGATTTGAACAATTCAGCTAAGACTACGTGATATGGCATGGGTTTGTCAGTGAGGACACGGTGATGCAGAGTGTCTGTACCCACCAATTGCGTTAAGCCGGCACATGCTGCACAGTGGCGGCATAACTTTCAACAATACATTCGACAACACACTCAACAATAAATCGGACAAGGAAAACAGCTTGAACAAGCCGCACCTGCCCGCCCTGGCCTACGCGCTGTGCGCCGGTCTTATTGCCGCTATCAGCGCTGTTGCATGCATGGCTGAGGAATATGACCTGGCTATCCGCAATGTCACCGTCGTCGACGCGGTCAGCGGCGCCCGCTCCGGGCGTAGCGTATATGTTTCCGGCGGCAGCATCCGCCGCATCGCCGCGGCGGACGCAAGTTTCCGCGCTGCCGAGGTGATCGACGGCCAAGGCAAGTTCCTGATTCCGGGGCTCTGGGACATGCACGTGCATATTGTTTACGAAGCCGCCCTGATCGAGCGCATGCCGGATCTGTTCCTGGACTATGGGGTGACCAGCGTCCGTGACACCGGCGCGCTGCTGCATGTCATCACCCCGCAGATCAAACGCTGGCGGGCACTCGGCGCCGCGGCCCCGGATCTTTATTTCAGCGGGCCGCTGCTGGACGGCAGGCTGGTGGTTTATGACGGTAAGGGCCGCCCCGAGATAGGCATTGCCAATCCATCGGTGGAAGCAGCACTGGCCAACTTCAAGCAACTGCAGCAAGCAGGGGTGGATTTCATAAAAATTTATGAACTGGTCAGCCCCCCAGTGTTCAGCGCGCTGGCGGCGGCGGCCCGGCAAGCAGGATTGCCTGTTGCCGCGCACGTACCATTGTCCATGCGCGCTGACACCGCCGGGCCAAGGGTCAACTCCATGGAACATCTGCGCAACGTGGAAATTACCTGCGCGGATGAGGCAGACGGTCTGCACCGGGCCCGGGCCGGTTTGATCATCGAGCCCGGCGGGCGCAGCGGTTTTGAGCTGCGCCGTCATCTGCACAATATCCAGCGTACCGAGGCGCTGACCACTGCTGACGCTGACTCGGCCCATTGCCGGAAGGTGATCCGGACTTTAAAGCAGACCATTCAGGTACCCACCCTGCGCCTCAACACCATCACCCGCTATTCACCCGCGGCAAGAGCGGATTGGACCCGGCATCTGGCGCGCCTGCCTGAACCCCTGGCTGATCAATGGCTGCAGACAGCAGAATTTTTTGCCGCGCAACCTTCAACCCTGGGCGCGGGACTGTCGGATTGGAGCCTGGCCCTGGTACGGGCAATGCACCAGGAAGGTGTACCTATCGGCGCGGGTACCGATACGCCGATCGGGCAGGCCATTCCAGGCTACAGCCTGCATACCGAGCTGGAGCGGCTGGTAACAGCCGGGCTCACCCCGCGGCAGGCCCTGTACGCGGGAACCGTCACACCAGCCGGGTTTTTTGCCCTGCAGGACCGCATGGGTCAGGTGCAAGCGGGGATGGAAGCGGATCTGGTGCTGCTGCACGGCAACCCGCTGCTGGACATCCGCGCCACCCGCAACATCGCCGCGGTGATTTCGGACGGTGTGCGGGTGAGATAGCCGGTGCGCCGCGCCAGTTGAGGCTGATGAGATGCCCTGCACCGGCACCCCGAGAGGGGGTGACGTTGCTGAAGAGTCTGATAGACTCGACCAAAATGCAGCGGGGGGTTTGCGATGGCCAAAGACACAACAGATCCGAGCGCCGTTTTCCAGAACTGGGTGACCCAATGGGAACGCACATTCGACAGCGTGGCCAACCAGTTGATGGGCACCGAAGGTTTCAGCCAGGCAATGAACGAGTTTCAGAAAAGCCAGTTGAATGCCCAACGCATGTTCGCGGAGAGCATGACCCAGGTGCTGACAAACATGAACATGCCCACCCGGGAAGACATTTTACGTCTCAGCGAAGCGGTCCAGGGCCTGGACCGGCGCCTGGAGCGCATTGAAGAGCAGCTTGGCGGGCAATCCCGCGCCGTGCCCTCAAAGGCAAAAAAGCCGCCGCGCACCCGCCAGCCCGGTAACAAACAAGCAGCAGGCAAGGCAGATTCATCTGCCGGGGAGTCCGGATCATGAGTGAATCTTCCGCCCTCGATATGAACCTGCTCGGCAACATGCAGGACTTTGTGCAGCGGGCCATCAACCGCGGCCGCCGTTCGGTGGAGCTTGCCAATGCACCGCCTCAACCCGTGGGTCTGACCCCCAAGGACGTACTCTACTCCCGCGGCACCTTGCGCCTGTACCACTATCACCCCATCGCAGACGAGGTTTACCGGGTGCCGGTGCTGCTGGTCATGGCAACCACCAACAAGGCCTTTGTGTTCGATCTGGCGCCGGGACAAAGCATGGTGGAATACCTGTTGAAGCGGGGTTTTGACGTCTACGTCATCGACTGGGAACCACCCGCCCAGGAGGAACGGGGCCTGACGCTGGCGGACTACACCCAGGATTTCATTCCCGCCTGCGTTGACAAGGTATTGGCCGACAGCGGTGAGCAGGATGTCTCCGTGATCGGCTACTGCATGGGCGGCATTCTGTCGCTGATTTACGCCGCCACCCACCCTGCCGGCCCGCTGAAAAACCTGGTTTGCCTGACCACGCCGCTGAATATGCACGGCATGGGGTTAACCCAGGTGTGGAACGACCCACGCTATTTTGACGTCGACAAGCTGGTGGACACACTGGGGGTGATTCCCGCTGAAACCATCACCCAGATGTTCGAGATGCAACGCCCCGCCCAACGTGTGGCCGGGCAGCTGCGTCTGTGGGACCAGATGTTTGACGACGAGTTTGTAAAGTCGTACCGGGCCTTCCAGCGCTGGGGTGACGAAACCCTGCCGTTGGCCGGCGAGTACCTGCGGGAAACCACCAAGGAACTCTCCTGGGGCAATAAGTTGTATACCGGCGAGCTGGTCGTGGGCGGCCGTGAGGCTAAGCTCGATAAGGTCAAGGTACCGTTGCTGAGCATCGTGGCGGAGCATGATCATCTGGCGCCAAGAGACTCCACCAAACCGATTCTGGACGCTGTCGGTTCCACCGACAAAGACGAAATTCTACTAAAAGGCGGCCACGTCAGCCTGATTGCCGGACCCAACGCGGTGCGGCGCATGTGGCCCCAGTTGGACGCCTGGCTGAGCGTGCGGTCCACATGAGCCAGGACGTCAGCGAGCGGTATCCACGTTCCATCGAACTGGAATCCGGCAACGTAGAGTTGAGGCTCATGCAGGCCAGCGACGAAGCGGCCATGCTGGAGTTTGCCAATCAGTTGCCGAGACACGACCTGCTGTTCCTGCGCCGGGATATCAGCGCGGCACCGGTGATGGCAGCCTGGGTGCGGGAGATTGAAGCCGGCCACACCCCCAGCCTGCTGGCGTTGCGCGGCGGGCAGATTGTCGGCTGTTCAGCCGTGGTCAGTGATCCGCACTCGTTCTCCCCCCACGTCGGTGACGTGCGGGTGCTGCTGGCACCGGCGGAGCGCCAGCACGGGTTGGGACGCATGCTGGTACAGGAAAGCTTCCTGTTGGCGCTGAGCCTGGGTCTGGAAAAGCTCACCGCGCAAATGACCGCTGACCAGGAAGCGGCGGTGCAGGTTTTTGAAGACCTGGGCTTCCGCGCGGAAGCGCTGCTGAAAGACCATGTGCGGGACCACGACGGCAGCCTGCACGACCTGGTGGTACTGAGCCACGACGTTCAGGCCGTGCAGAGCAAAATGGACCTGTTCGGACTGGCTGACGCCTTCGGCGAAAGTTCCTGAGCGTCAACCAGTTGTCTCAAGCAGCCGGCTAGTCCGGCTGTTTCGGCATCATGCCGCGCAGATTTTCCTCAAAGCGCTGGCGCATAATGTCCATGGCCTTGGTCTGGGACTCCGCGGCAATCTGCGCCAGCTCACGCATATTCTCCAGCGCCTGTTCAAAACCCTCACGCGCGGCCTGCGCCTGCTGTTCCATGTTTTCACCCGGCGAGCCGCTGCCGATTGACCCCATGTTCTCCTGCCACTGCTGCATGGTCTGCTGAAACATCTCCATCTGCTTCTGGGTCAGCGCCTGCCAGCCCTCGGCAACCGCCCGGTTCGCCTCCTGGACCGCTTCGATGTTCTTCTGGCCCTGCTGCATCAGTGCCTGCAGATCTATGCCGGGCACCTGCATCTGGCTCAACATCTGATTGAAATCCGGCAAGCCGAAGGGGTTCAGCGGATCGTTGGATTCTTTGTTCTCGTTATTGTCATCGGCCATAGTTCTATCTCCCGAGGCTGTGGCAGTACCAGAAAGGTTATTACAAATCCGACCCTATCGTAAGCACCGTCAGGGTTTCTTTCGTTGCAGTCGTTGACTCCGGGATGTCACCAGGGGCTATACTGGCCGCGTTACGCGAACCGGGTTCAAATCCCGGCGGAACAGCACGAGGTGGGGATA
The DNA here is from genome assembly GCA_028279305.1 of Pseudomonadales bacterium. Taxonomy (GTDB): domain Bacteria; phylum Pseudomonadota; class Gammaproteobacteria; order Pseudomonadales; family Azotimanducaceae; genus UBA4421. The sequence goes on along the minus strand of JANQOA010000350.1, from coordinate 8,900 downwards.
ATGACAGAGCTTATTCCACCAGACCTGATACCAGTCTGGATACCGGGACAACAGACAATGGACAGCTCCCATCTGGGATGGGACGGTCTGACGCTGAAGGGATACAACTACGCCAGTCAGCATGCCAGAGTCCCGGCTATGCGCGATTACATGATCGTTGTTTACCGCGGCGGCGGGCGCTCGATGATGCGCAGAAGAAGCATGGGCAGCGGCTGGGAGACCAACACTGTTGAACAGGGCGTGATCACTCTTGTCACCCGCTGCAACGAATCAGAGTGGCATTGGACCGACCCGATAGACGTCCGGCACATTTACCTGAGCCATGATGCCTTGGTAAAAACCGCTGAAGAGGTGTTCGAGAGGGATTTTGCGGACATTCACATCGACGATATTGTCAGCTCAAGAGACAGCGAGTTTCCTATCTACCTGAACCTTCTGGAGATGGAGTTAAACAACAAAGGATTCGGCGACCAGCTCTATATAGACTCCCTCCGCACCCAGCTATGCATACACACTCTGCGTAAATACGCCAGGATTACATTTCAGGACAAGCCGGGTGATGGACTCTCACGCAGGCAGAAAAAAACAGTCCTCGATTACATTGCAGCCCATTTGGACAAAACCATAAAAATAGAAGAACTTGCTTCGCAGGTTGGTCTGAGCGCTTACCACTTTGCGCGCCGGTTTAAGGTGGAATTTGGTGTCCCGCCGCACAGCTTTGTGCTTGATCGGCGTATCGACCATGCCAAGGAGTTAATGAGCAGCACAAGCCAGCCCTTGAACAACATCGCGGTTGATTGCGGTTTTTCAGATCAAAGCCATCTAACCAGGGTGTTCAAAAAACGCACCGGCCTCCCCCCCGGTGAATTCCGGCGGCGATTCGGTTAACAGCAACCGCTCCAGCCGTTGCCCGTCTGCCCTGACTATAGTGACGAGCAGCCGGCCGAACTGGGCATAGGGTTCAGCGTCCGTCTGCTTCACCAGCACGCCTGACAAGGCTTCGGCCCAGCGTCCCAGATGCAGTGACAGAAAATCCCGCTGCCCGCGGCGTATGTCGGTCACGGCAGCTTGCGCGCCAGCCTCCAAGAAACAAAGATAGTGCATAAAAGCAAGTTCGGTCAGCAGATGATCCGGCTGCTCCCGGGCACCGCCCTGGGAAAAGTCAAGCCCGAAAAAGGTATAAAAGCGCAGCAGCTTTTCCCAAAGCTTCTGGTTGGGGCCGCCTCCATAGCTACGCTCCATCAACGATACCTCTGCGGATCCGCTGCTCACTTCAAACAGGCGGGTATAGAGTGTCTGTAGTTCACTGCGGGTCGTGACACCTGCCGGTAAACGGGTTTGCAGGTGCGGACTGCCGGGCAGCCGCAGGAGAGACAGGGCCTCGTTCAGTGCTTCCTGCAACTCTCCATGCAACAGCCGGGCTGACAATTCAGCATCGGGATATGAGAAGGCGTCTGTCAAAAGCGCGTACACGCGCGACCGTTGCGCCGCTTCACCGGTGTCCTGCGACACGGCATTCACCACCGTTGTTTCCGGAAATTCATTCACGCTTCCAGTATCACATCAACAAAGTCGCCGGAAAACGATTTTCTTCCGGCGCGCTCCCGGTTGCCGCCGTCCCACAGGCAGAACGCCATTCTGGCCGCCTGCCCTGGAGCAAAGCGCGCACGCCGGCTGCCGATATCCATTGGCCTGCTCAAGATCACGTTCCATCTACCCTGCTTATGCACGGCCGCGGACTTAACCTGACTTTTTCCCTCACCCCGCTGTCTCACTGAGGTGCCGTACCCTTCAGCTAACACCTCAAAAGCAACGCCGTGCAGATTTGCTTTCCAGTACCAGGCATTTACCGGATCTCCTTTGGAGCCCATGGTCACAGCGCTCGCGTTAGGCGTCAACGGAAACATCACTGCCGCTCCGTCAACAAACTGATCCAGGTCTACGATGGCGTCGTGTTTACCGCTTGGCCACGACAAGCGCAAAGCCAGGAAGTCGCCATTGTGTGCGCCGGCAACTGATAACTCCCTGATACTCCCGTGATCCGTGCTCTTTTCCAGAAAAGGGGATATGGCTTTGATTGCGGGATTGCCGTTCAACGGCGTTGGTACCATGTGAAACAAGCGCCTCTCGCTGCGGGCCCATATCCCGGCATCGGGATTCATGAGCTGAGCCGTTGACTCGCCGGTACGTGCGACTTTCATCCCGTTAATCCCTCGGGCACCTGTTCAGCTTGCCGGCGGCGCACGGGTACCTCACCGCGCATCCGTGGAGGGCTCAAAAACCAGGACCTGCTCGGCGGGGTCTTTGTCAAAACCCTTGAAGCGATCCCAGTAGTTCCTGCCGATCAGAAGATCCATGATCTCCGAGTCTTCGCCGCGCTGTTTTTTTGCCCGTTCTGCACGAAGCTTGCGCACAACGCCCCCCACATCCGGACCAAACAATCTCTCCAACACTTCCATTTCGATACGGCCTTCATCACTGATTGAACCGTCGTCCGCAAATGCCTTGGTAGATTCGAACGGCGGAATATAAAATACGTTGGGTTCGGTGCCGTACTCCGGGTGTAACGGCAGGGCCACCTTGTGCACATGCAGCATTTTATACAGGTCACTGTCTTTGTCGTCGGCATAGCCGAACAACCGCGTACGCCCCGGACACTGGCGATCGCAGGCCGGTGCAATACCCTGCTCAACGCGGGGATAACACATTATGCATTTCTCCCCTTTTTCAGTGACGGGGTTGAAGTAGATCGCCTTGTAGGGACAGGCTTCCACGCAAAGCCGGTCGCCGTGACAGCGGTCCTGGTCCAGAACCACAATGCCGTCCTCTTCCCGCTTGAATATCGCATTGTGACTGCAGGCGTCCAGACAGGGGGCGTCAGTGCAGTGGTAACACTTTCGCGGCAGATAAAAATAGTAGCCGTTGGGCCATTCTCCTTCACCCTCATCCTCGTCCCAGTTGTAACCCCATTGCGGATCTTCTCTACCCAGAGCAGTACTTGGTTTCAGATGCACCGTGTTGCCCTGGCCGCCGTAATAGACATCCGCATGATTAAAGGTCAAAGCATCGCCGCTATCGCTCATATTCGGCAGGCTCCCCGGTGCGGGTTCACCGTTATTGTCGAAGCCGCCGCCCATCTTTTCATACTGCCGCGGATACCCTTCCCCCGGGTACGTGGAGACGTTCATCCAACGCATGTGTTCGGTACCCGCCCGATCCGTCCAGAGCGTTTTGCAGGCAGAAGTGCACGTCTGACAACCCATGCACTTGTTGAGGTCTATGATGTTGGCTATATGCCGGTCGAAGCGTTTCAACTCTTTTTTTGGTGCACCCTGTGGAGCGTAAGCCATGTGACTTTCCTTTCCTAAAGTTGGGTAATCTGTATCTGCGGGATCTTGCGCACGTCAACCCTGACACTTCTATCTTTGGCGGGTGACGGACTGCCGTTAATGGCGTAATAGCGGAATTGTTCATAGCCGCCCGCAAGATGCAGGGGCTTGGGCTGGCCGATCAGTGCGCGGTTAAACACCTTCCAGCCTTCGAACTGGTGCCCCTCCCACATATATACAATCACCTGCCCGGGGGCGACCGTCGGGGAGGTGCGCAGCATGATTCTGAAATCCGAAAAGTCGTTGAAAACCTCTACGATTTCACCGTCGGACAAGCCCCGCTCAGAAGCAATTGCATCATTCATATGCAAGACCGGCTGCCCCCGGTGCAAGCGCAGCATCTCATCCTGGGTCAGGTGGACCGCGTGTATACTATGCCGCGGATGGCCGCCGGTGATCGTAAACGGATGATCTCCACCAATTTTTGGTGCGGACTTGTGTACGGGCAGTTGTTCCCCCGCCTCCATAAACCAGTCGTGGTCAAGCATAAACTGCGCGCGGCGGGTGTGCGTCGGGTAGACCACTTTGTTATCAACATGCCAGCGCAGGCTGAAGAAAGGCTTCCGGGGGTCATATTCGTTGGCGACACAATCCCTTAGCCAGCCGTGCCCGAACCCCCTCAACTCGACCATGCCAACTTTCTTCATCGAAGCCATGGACGATCCTTCAGGGAATAACTCAAAGGCAGCGCCGACCTTGATCATCTCCTCAAACGCTTCATCATGAGTTTCCAGGTAACCGTCCATCGTGAACCGATTCCACAACTGGTCGTAGCGCTGCTCCTGACCAAAAAAGTTGGTATAGGTTTCGAGGCCGCGGCATGTTGCAACGTCACCCACTTTTTTCAGCAGCGCGGCAAATATTTCCCACTCCTTGCGCGCCTCACCCTGGGGTTCAACCGCCTGCTCAATATAGGCATAACGCGGATTGCCGGTAACCGTATAGCTCATATCAGCCTTTTCGTAATACCAGGCTGCCGGCAGCACAAAATCGCAATGCAGAGCGGTGAACGACATGCGCGGTTCAATCGCAAACATCATCTTAAGTTTGGGGAACAGATGCTCCGGATACATGATGGCTGCGCTGCGTATCTTCCGCAGCGGATTTCCGCCGCACATGACCATGACACGCGGTTCCTTGCCGGGTGCCGGCCGCAGGTGTTCCGGTTTCCACCATCCTTTGTCAGCGGCTTCCTGCAGATACTCCCCGAAGGTTCTTTCCAGGGCCGGATCCTGCCACTCCTTATTGTTGTAAAGCGTGTCATAACCGCAATGGTTATATAAGAACATCGCCGGCGGCACCCAACCCATGCTGGAAGTCAGCAATTTGACCATTTCAATGCCGACATTTTCCGGAGTTACGGCTGGGTCGTTCGCTTCCATCTGCTTCACAATCGCCTGCTGCATGATCCCGACCTGGTCCAGGCCGCCTTTGTGCAAGGGCTTTTCCATGACCATCATCAATTCCATGTGATCCGCCGGCATGGAGTACATGGTGTGGCCCGTGCCCGGTTTTCCCCAGTTGCCGCTGAGCGCTCCGGCCAGCAGCATGGCCCTTTCGATAAGGTCGCTGTGATAAATTTTGCAGCCGCCCCAACCGGTATGCGTCAGCGTGCGTCTGGTTGCCATTTTCATGGCGATCTTTTTGATCAAACTCTGATGAACGCCACTTTTCGCAGCCGCCTGGTCCAGCGTGTACTCTTCACGCAACAAGCGTTTGACGCCCTCGAACACCGGTGCAACCCGGACCCGGGAACCATCAGCCAGGGTGACTGTAAACGTGCCTTCCAACGCCTGATCACCGTCAAAGGCCAGCGTGCTGCGCGAGGCGGCAGCCAGACCATCAGCCCGCAGATCCCAGAAGTAAAACTGGTCCTCCCGGCCCTCCCCGGCAACATCCGTTTGCCGCAGGAACTTACCTGTGTCCAGGCGTTGCAACAGGGCAAGATCCGTCTGCTCCTTGACGAAGGCGCGGTCGACCAAGTCCTGCTCAATCATCACGTAACACATGCCCAACCAGAACGCCGCATCGCCGCCCGGTTTCACCGGTACGTGGTAATCCGCATGAATAGTGTTAGGGCTGTAGTCGGGTGCTACGCTGACAAACTCAGAGCCGTTGTATTTCGCCTCCGTGAGAAAGTGGTAGAGAGGGGTATTGGTGTAAGACCAATTGGTGGTAGTCAGAATGATCAGTTCAGCATCAAGCAGATTATCCGCGCTGTAACCGAGCGACATTTTCCCCAGGGTCTGATGCAACCCTGTGTAGATATCGCCGTTCATTACATTCCAATCCGGCGTGACCCCGCCGAGGATGTTGTTGAAGCGGTACAGGCTGGTAAAGCCCACCGCACCGGCGTTGAAGTGCGCGCCGTCGGTAATAAAGCTGTCAGGGCCGAACTCTTCTATCCCGTCAACAATAGATTCGGCAATTTCAGTCAGCGCCTCATCCCAGGAAACACGCTGCCATTGACCACCGCCACGCGGCCCTACCCTCTTCAGCGGGTGGGTTATACGCGCTTCACTGTACAGATTTGCATGAAAAGTACAGCCTTTCTGGCAACCTAACGGATTATAATCGGGATACTCCGGATTGCTGGAGTCATTCCGCATGGCCTGCTCTTCGCGCCAGACCATGCCATTTTTTGTGAATACGCGGAACGAACAACCATTCGGCACGCAGGCATTGGTGTGAGTCCCCCAGGTCACTTTGTCCCATTTCCAGATGTCGCGGTACAAATCATCCGTTCCGCTGTAGCCGATCTCACTCTCACCGGCAAATACGCTGTCAACGAAACCACTCGATATCACCCCGCCCAGTTGCGACATGGACAGCGCCAGGGCAGAGACACCACCCGCTTTCAGGAAACGGCGCCGGTCTTCGTCGAACTTATCATCTTCGACGGGGCCTGAACGCGGTTTTGATTTTTCGGTGCCAGCCATGGGCCATCTCTCCGTACGCGGCGCGCGTTTCGGCTATATCCGCTCTAAAATGACAACCGGAATTTCCCGTGATCCCGCTGACTGCTGATAATCGTTGTACGGCGGATAGATCTGCGTCAGCTGCTGCCACACTCTGGCCCGCTCTTCGCCTGCCGCCACCCGCGCCTTCGCCTGATAAAGGCCGTTGGCCACTTTCACCTGCACCTGACCTTGCGCCATGGCATTGTGATACCAACCCGGATGTTTGGGTGCGCCGCCCTTGGAAGCAATGATGGCGTAACCTCCATCAACCTCACCGTAAATCAGGGGCATGATGCTCTCATTGCCTGATTTACGTCCGGTAGTGAACAACAGCAGGGTTGGAACCGGGCCGGGGCCGCCGGCCGGCGAGGAATCCCACATATGGCCGGCATCTCCATCCTCCAGGTAGAGTTTCCGGTGTTCGGCAATCCATCCGGATTTGCTGTCTTCAACCAGCGAATCAATCATGTTGTCCTCCTCAGTGGCTGCGAATTAAAACCGGCATAGTTTGACTCTTTTGACTGCGCCAATGCCTGCCTGTAGCTGGCCAGCCCTTCAAAAAAGAACATCACCGTGTTGGGTTTACCCGGGATGTTCGCGCTGAAAATCCAGGAATCCGCTTTTGGAAACAGCGTGTTATGCGCAACCTCAATACATCTCGCTTGCCACGCCTCCTGCACCGCGGGTTTAACGTCAAACGCAGCAACCTCCTCTTTGTAATTGCGTTTGATGGTGTCCGAAATCCATTCCACCTGGGCTTCGATACTGGGCGGCAAACTGGTGAACGGGCCGAAGGGCCCCAGAATCATGAACAAATTGGGAAAACCGGCTTCCATCATGCCGAGATAGCCGGTAGGCCCGTCTTTCCACTTTTCACGCAGAGTTTCGCCGCCGCGGCCGGCCACATGAATCTTGGTGTAATTGCCGTCCACCGCTTCAAAGCCGGTAGCAAAAATCAGCACATCAAGCTCGTGCTCAACCCCATCAGCGGTGCGCAGGCCTTTAGCGGTGATTTCTTCTATCGGGTTGTCCCGCACGTTGACCAGCGAAACATTGTCGCGGTTGTATACCTCAAAATATTTGTGCGCGCATAACGGCCGTTTGGCATACAGGTCAGTGGGGCAAAGCTTTTCCGCCGTAACGGGATCGTCAACCAACTCGCGGATCTTCTTGCGTACAAACTCACACGCCGCGTTATTAGCCGCTTCGTCGGTGGTGATATCGGAAAACGTACCGAACATAAAGCGGAAACCGCCGCCTATGTCCCAGGCTTCCTGAAAAACACGCTCGCGCTCTCCTGCGGACACAGACATTGCCGGTATCGTACTTTCTTCAAAACCGAACGCGAGGGCAGAATTGCGCACCTGCTCCCAGATAGCGTCATAGTTTGATTTTATCTCCGCAATTTCCTCAGCCGATTGCGGATGGTTGCCGATCGGCACGTTATATTGCGCGGAGCGCTGGAATACCGTGAGGTGCGCAGCAACCGGTGCCGTGGCAACGATGACCTGCTGGCCTGTCGACCCCGTACCAATGACCCCAACCCGCTTGCCTTGCAGATCGGTTCCTTCCGGCCAACGGCCGGTGTGCATCAATTGACCCTGGAAATTATCGACGCCTTTGAAATCCGGTTTGTTAATCGCCGACATCAGGCCTAATCCGGTCACCAGATTGCGCGCGGAAACTGTCTCACCGGCATCCGTGGTGACATGCCACAGATTGGTTTGTTCATCGAATCGAGCCGACTCCATCGAGGTATTGAAAGTGTAACTGCGCCGCAGATCGAACCGGTCCGCCACCTCGCCGAGATAGCTCAGAATTTCAGGCTGGGTTAAGTACTGGTTCTTCCATGCGCCTTGTTGCAGCAATTCTTTGTCAAAGGAAAAGCGATAGACATAACTTTCTGTATCGGACAACGCTCCCGGATAGCGATTCCAATACCACGTGCCGCCAACATCGCCGGCGTTTTCATACGCTTTAACTTTCAATCCCAGTTCGTTCCGGAGTTTATGCACCGCATACAGTCCGCCAAAGCCGGCGCCGACCACTATCGCGTCATAGTCGGCGCCCGGTGTGCGGACCGCGTTATCAGAGTTGTTCATGCCCATTTCCTCCCCCCTTGCCGCCACCATAGTCGGCTTCATTAAAGCGCGGCTGCCTAAAGTCCGGCGCCATCAAAGCCCCCTGTACCAGTCCGCGATGCGGCCAATTTCCTCATCTGCCTCCGGCGCCCGGCCGGCTAGAAACGGAAATACATGCTGCATCCCCTCAGCAACGGACAGGCTCGAGTCAACCCCTGCAGACGTTGCCTTTTCGTGCAAGCGAAGGGCATCATCCAGCAGCGCCTCCTCCGAGCCAACGTTCGTGTAAAGGGGCGGAAAACCGTGGAAGTCTGATCGTAATGGACTGGCAATGGGGTGATCCGCAGGGGTAGCTTCACCGAGGAACAGATTGCGCCCCTTTACACGAACGTTGGCTCGGAGGAGGCGCTGCTGGATGATGCCCTTCGCTTGCACGAAAAGGCAACGTCTGCAGGGGTTGACTCGAGCCT
>JANQOA010000346.1 GCA_028279305.1 Pseudomonadales bacterium | reverse complement strand
CCTGCAACAGGGCGGGCTGTGACAATACCTGGGTCAGCAGCGGCAGGTTGGTGTTTATGCCCTGAATATGGAATTCACCCAGGGTGCGGGCGGTTTGTTTCAGCACCTGGGCATAACCGGCGTTGGGCTGATAGCAGATCAACTTGGCCAGCAGAGGGTCGAACTGGGGCGGCGGGGTATAACCCGCGTAGCCGTGGCCATCGACCCGCACGCCGGCACCGGCGGGTTCTTTGTATGCGGTCAGGGTGCCGCTGCCGTGGGTGCTGATGCGGGCCTGTACGGCAAACCCCCGGGGCGGCGGCAGGTCCGCCAATCCCAGCTCCGCCAGACTGGCGCCGGCAGCCAGTTGAAACTGCGCCGCCACCAGGTCCACCGCCATAACCTGCTCGGTCACGGTGTGCTCCACTTGAATACGCGGGTTGCACTCGATAAAAAAATACTCGCCGCGTTCCGGTATAACAAGAAATTCAACGGTACCGGCGTTGCGGTAGCCGCAGGCGGCGGTGAGTTTCACCGCGTCGTCGAGCAGTTGGCTGCGCAATTCCCGGGGCAGGTTGGGAGCCGGCGCGATTTCCACCAGTTTCTGGTGGCGCAGCTGCACGGAACAGTCGCGTTCGTACAAATGGCAGACCGCTCCGCTGTGATCACCGCATACCTGGACTTCAATATGGCGCGGATGCGCCAGCAGGCGTTCCACAAACAGTTTGTCATTGCCGAAAGCGCTGAGGGCTTCACCCCGGCACCTGGACAAAGCCTCCTGCAGCTGTTCCGGCGCATGGACCGCGCGCATGCCGCGGCCGCCGCCGCCGGCGGCAGCCTTGATCATTACCGGCAGGCCGTGCTCGCTGACAAAATTTTCAACGTCCGCGTCGGTATCCGCCGCTGCGCCGGGAATAACCGGGATGTGCAACGCCCGGGCGTGGTCCCGGGCCGCCACCTTGTCGCCGAACAGGGCCAGGACTTCTGCCCCGGGGCCGATAAACGTAATGCCGGCCTCTGCGCAGGCTGCCGCCAGCGCCGGGCTTTCCGACAGAAAGCCGTACCCCGGATGCAGGCAATCACAGCCGGTTTCCGCGGCGATGGCAATAAGCTGATCCACATCCAGGTATGCCGCCACCGGGTCCTGATGGTCCGCCAGCGGTTTGCTGAGGGTGGAGTGGCGGGTGTGCAGGGCCAGCCGGTCAGCCGCGGCGTAGACGCTGACGCTTTCGATCTCCAGCGCGGCGGCGGCTTTGGCAATACGAATGGCAATCTCGCCGCGGTTGGCGATGAGTACTCTCTGCAACACGTTGTTCTCCTTCCAACCGGTCCCAACCGGCCCCATCCCAGCCCCTGCGGCCCGTCAGGTCTTACGCAGCGCGTCCTCCAGTAGTTCCAGCGCCGCGCGCGTGAATGCCCACATGTTTTCTTCGCGGTTATCGCTGTGGGTTTGCAGCGTACAACTTACACACACCGGGCCGTCCACAGCAAGCACGCTGATGCCCGGCGGGTGCCCGTAGCGGGCGCCGGTAGGGCCGGCCACGCCGAGTTCAGCCACCGCCCACGTGGCTTGCAATTGCGCCCGGGCGACCTGGGCAAAACGGCTGACCATGGCTTCCGTCAGCGGTTCCAGACCTTCCACGTCAGCGCGGCGGATGCCCAGTAGATGTTTGCGTGCTTCCAGCGTGTAGATCACCGATCCGCCGCGGTAGTAACTGCTGGCGCCGGGCACCGCCAGCAGGGCGGCGGAGATCAGCCCGGCGGTGGAAGATTCAGCCACGGCTACGGTATGGCCGCGGGCTTTCAGCAACTCCGCGGCGTTGTGACTGTATTCGGTCAGCTGCATAAGGTCCTCGCGTTAAGATGATTATTCAGATGTTGATCGGTGGTTCGGAATGCTAGGATCACCCCCGGCAAGCTACGGAGCAAGTTTTGAAATTATATGATTATCCATCTGCGCCCAACCCGCGGCGGGTGCGTGTGTATCTGGCGGAGAAAGGCATCGAGGTGGAAAAGGTCAATGTTGACATTTTGACCGGGGAGCACAAAACCCCTGAATTCCTGAAAAAGAACATCAACGGTCAGATCCCGGTGCTGGAGTTGGATGATGGCACTTGTATTGCCGAGTCTGTATCCATCTGCCGCTATCTGGAGGCTCTGCATCCGCAGCCGCCGCTGTTCGGCGCCACGCCGCTGGAAATCGCCCACATCGATATGCATCTGCGCCGTATCGAGCTGCAATTGTTCCGCGCCATCGGCACGTCCTGGGTAAACGGTCCGGTTGTGGCCAAAGCCGCGCCGGGGCGCTTTAAACAGATCCCTGAAGCCAAAGAGCAGAGCGACGCCGCCACCCACGCTTACTACCGGAGAATGGACAAGGAACTGGCACAGCGCAGCATGCTGGCGGGAGACAGCTACACCGCGGCGGACATCAGTGCCATGTGCATGATCGATTTTGCTGAACAGATGGTGGGCCTGGCACCGGCGGCGGAACTCACTCACCTGCAGCGCTGGCGGCAGGAGGTGGGCGCCCGGCCCAGCGCGCAGGCGTGATCCAAACGGTTGGTATTCTCGGCGGCTGCGGCGGCTTCGGCCGCCTGTTCAGCAGGCATCTGCAGCAGGCCGGTAAGCGGGTGGTCAGTATTGACGTCAACACGGATGCAGACGTGGTCTGTGATGTCATGGCTGATGCGCAGCCGCTGCTGGCGGCGGCTGCCGGTTGTGAGCTGTTGCTGCTATGCGTGCCGGAAACGCTGGCGTTGCGCGCCCTGGAAAGCCTGGACGGACAGGTTCACAGCGGCCAACTGCTGGTAGACATCTGTTCGGTAAAGTCCAACATCAGCAGCGCGGCGCAAAAGCGCTGTGCGGAAGCTGAATACCTCAGCATACATCCCATGTTCGGTCCAGACCGGGGCATGGCCGGCAATAATCTGGTGGTCATCCCGCTGCGCCGGGGCGTGCTGGGGGAATCTTTCACAGCAATGCTGGCCGGCTGGCAGCTGCAACTGGTGGAGACTGATGCCGCCACTCACGACCGGGTCACCAGCCTGGTGCAGGTACTGGCCCACGCCACGCTGATTTCTTTTGCCCAGGCGCAGTCACGCATGCCGGTACCGGATGACCTGGTGCAGGCCATGGCCACCCCCATCTATACGGCGCTGAGCGATACAGCGCAGGGTCTGCTGGGCGAAAACCCCAATCTTTATCACAACATTCAAACGGCCAATCCTGCGGGTGAAGCGGCGCGCCAGGCGTTGCGCGAGGCTGTGGAAGCAACCACCCGGCTGCTCGGACAGGAGGACGCCGCTGCGGTCGAACGGCTGTTTCAGCAGTTGCGGTGGCCGGGCCGGGCGGACTAGCTGCATCCGCAGGGCCGCGGCGGCTTCAGTCGCCGTTGCCGAACTGTGTCGGTTGAGCGATCAAGCGCCGCGGCGAAGCTTTGGTGTTGGCAAAATTTTCGATGTCGTCAGCAATAATCTGCACGCTCTCCTCGCGGGTGAAAAAGCGGTTGCGCAAATCGTCTTCGCTGTTGAATCCGCACAGCGCAAAGCCGTCGATCTCGGGCCCGCGGATGTGCTGTACAACGCTGAGCTGAACGTAATGGGTCATGTGTGCGTGGTGCTCCAGCGCCAGCGGCGCGTGCACGTCACGCCAGTGTGCATCCGCCTGTTCGTGGGACTTCTGCGGATGGTGCACCAGGGGAAACAGGCCGTAGACGTTGGCGGCGCCGGGTTTGATGATGCGCCTGCAGATTACGTACAAACCCACGTCCGCGTCCTCCCCAAGTTGCATCAGGTTATCCGTAACGCCGGTGACAAGGGCACGGAAGGGCAGCTTTTTTGCGCCGTCGCGGGCATCGACGTAGGCCACGCCGCGCAACTGCCGGCCCAGGCTGACTGCCGCCTCTACCCGGCTCGCCGCGGCGGCAATCTCCAGTGTGTATGAAGCCATGACCCTTCCCCCTGTTTACTGTTGTGCCGCCGCATCATGCCAGAGGCGCCGGCACCCGTCACCGGCCAGCAGCGCCCCGAATGCCGCCCGCTTGGCGGCTGTCAGCCGCCGTTGGGCCTGCCAGCGGACGTGTGCCGATGTCGCTGCCGCAGGATCTATCAGCAGGCCCCACATGGGATCCACCTGGTTCGGCACCATGCTGTAGCGGATATCCACAACCTGCGGCGCCGCCTGGTCCGGCGCGTGGTATGCAGCCAGATAGTCGTCGGAAAACCAGCGGAAGCGCTCGATATCCGCGGCCTGCTGGCTGGCGCGGTCCAGTTGCGGCAAATGGGTGGCATATACCAGTTTTTCAATCTGCCCGCCTTCGCAGGCTTCGATCCGCAGGCCGGTACGAACTGCGTCCACGTAATACACACCCTTGTGTTCATATATCGACTTCCACAGCAGCAGGTTGGCAAAACTGGGTTTCATGGTCAGCCGCATGGGCACATGGCCGCGTTCAGCGGCCAGTTCCGCCGCGCCGCGGGTGGCGCGTTCGAGCTGCACCGCGCCCAGCAGCAGGTAAGCTGCCGCCCAGGCCAGTCCGGCCCAGGCGAGCTGCGGGCGCTGGCGCCAGACAGCGGCAATAACCAGGGTCAGCAGGGGCAGGGTGAATAACGGGTCGATGACCGAGACGTTGTTCCAGGCCACCCGCATGTCACTGAACGGCCAGAACAACTGGGTGCCGTAAGACGTGCAGGCGTCCAGCAGGGCGTGGGTTGCATATCCCAGAAAACAGGCCAGGTAGGTTTCCGCAAAATTCAGCGGGTGTCTGAACAGCCAGTGCAGGCAGAGGCTGGCGATCAGGGCACCAGCCGGAATAAAAATCAGTGCGTGAGTGAAGTGGCGGTGATATTCCAGGAACAGCAGCGGGTCCGTGGGCGATTGAATCAGCACGTCCAGATCCGGTGCCATGCCGGCCAGGCAGCCGAACAAGGCGATAACCGCCATTTTCTGCCGCCGTCCGGGCAGCGTCCCGGCCTGGGCCGCCGCTGCGCCCAGTGCGCCCTGGCTGATGGGATCCATTAGTTGATGTACATACCGCCGTTGGGGTACAGGGTGGCGCCGGTGGTGTAGCTGGACTCCGCGCAGGCCAGATACAGTGCGGTGTTGGCCATCTCCACCGGCTGGCCGAGGCGTCCCATCGGCGTCATGTCCACCATCATCCGCGCGCCTTCCTCGTCGTTCTGCAGACCCTGGGTCATGGGCGTTTCTATAAAACCCGGGCCGATGGCGTTGACCCGGATATTGTGCTCCGCCACTTCCATCGCAAATGCGTGGGTTAACATGGCAACCCCCGCTTTGGAAACACAGTAGTCTACTGCCCCGGGCAGTGCCGTGCGGGCGGCGGTGGAGGCAATGTTGACAATGGTGCCGCCGTCACCCCGGGCAATCATGTGGCGGGCCGCCAGGCGGTCGGTCAACATGACCCCGGTCAGATTTATCTGCAGGACCCGGTTCCAGTCTTCCAGCGGTTGATCAACCAGCGGGTGATCCAATTGTTGCATGGTGGTGCCGCTGACATAGTTGGCGCTGGACACGCCGGCGGCTGCAACCACGGTGTCGATGCGCCCGAACTCGTCCACCGCGCTTTGCATCAGCGCGGCCACCTCTTCTTCGAAACAGACGTTGGCTTCCACGTAGCTGACCTTGCCGTTGGTACCGCTGCGGATATCTTCAGCCGCATCCTGCAGGCGCTGGGCGCCGATATCGCTGATGACAATTTCCGCACCCTCTTCAGCGAACCGTTTTGCGCAGGCCAGACCGATGCCGCTGGCGCCGCCGGTTATTACAGCCACTTTGCCTTCCAGTCGTGCTACCGCCATGTTCCGTTCTCCCCCGAATGTTTAAAGAAGGCGCAGTGTAGCGGTTACCCCCGGGGGAAGGGAATCAGGTGCTCTTCCAGGTCTGCAGCATCCTGCGGGTGGAGTCATCTCTGGCGACAAAATGGTGGTACAGGGCTGCGGCCAGATGGATGACAATCAACGCAATCACCGCGTTGGTGGCAAACTCGTGGACGGGGCGCAACATATCAAAAGTGTCGGTTGCGGTTTGCCCCAGGGTAATGTCAAAGGCGCCGAACAAAGCAATGGGGGCGGTTGCGTTCATGGCGGTGGCCAGCCCGCTGACGATGAGAAAGCCGATAAAAAAGTACAGCAGCGTATGCCCCCAGCGCGCCAGGCTGCGCTGCCAGTCCGGCATGGATGCAGGCAGCGGCGGGGCGCCGTGCCGCCAGCGCAGGACCAGGCGGATAACAAACAACACCGCCACAATCGTGCCCAGGCTGCCGTGGTCCGCGCGGGATTCAAGGCGGTCCCAGTCTTCCATGACGCCGCCGAGCTTCTGCGCTACAAACAGATCCAGGGTAATTAGTATTGCCATCAGCCAGTGCACGACCTTTTGCCCGACGGTGTAATCGGTGCGGGTGCTCATTGGCGGTAGTCCAGACGGTAGATGAAACGGTCGCTGTCGAAGCCGGGCAATTCTCCGGGTTCTCCTACCAGGGTGGCGCGCACCGGATAGATAAGGCTGCCGAAGCGTACCCGGGCATCGGAGTTGTCGCGCAGATGGGTCAGCCAGGTCTTGCCTTCTGCCGGGTCAACATACAGGTTGCCGTCCCGCACAACATAGTTTAACTGGACGGAACGCGGATCTTCCGGCCGGGTTTCAAGCTCCAGGAAGGTGCTGTCGACAAATGACCAGTCTGTCACCGGCTCGGTAACCTCGGTGCCGCTGAGCTGGCCGCCGGGCAACATCAGCAACGGGCCGCCGCAGGCTCCAGCGGTCAGGACCAGGGCGCAAAGCAGTGTGTATTTTCTCAATCTCTCCACCTTATATTTGCAGATTTGCTAAAATATAAACACTATTTTAGCTATATTGCAAATATAATGTGGGTAGCAGTTCAGGGCAGGACGGCGGAAATGGCCCGGCGAATGCCCGGTGCCTGCGGATCTGAGTTGGTGGTGGCGTAGACGATACGGTTGTCAGCGTCCAGCACCAATACCGCCGGGGTGCCGGGTACACCCAGACTGTCCGCCACGTCATCACCTTCTACCAGCACCGGCATTTTCAAGCCGTATTCTTCGATATAAGCCGCCACGTCGCCGTCATCGCGAACGCTGATGGCAAGCACCGCCAGCCCCTCAGCCGCATGCTGCCGGTGAATGTCCTTGATGGCCGGAAACAGTATTTTGCAGTACGGGCACCAGGTGGCCCAGAACATGATCAGTTTCGGTTGCGTGCCGTATTCGCTCAGCGTGTGGGGTTTGCCGTCAAGATCGTTCAGTTCGAAGTCCGCCAGGTGATCGGGCAACTGGGCGTGCGCCACGGTGCCAGACAAAGCCGCCAGCACAAGCAGGCGGCGGACGAAAGCGCGCACCATGGCGTGCGGGTTTTTACGGGTCTTGTATTTACAGGTCATGATGCAGAGTTCGGGTCAGGGTTGGGATAGGTCCACAGTCAGACCGCAAGCCGGGCAGATTGTTTCCTTGTGCATGCGGCCGTTGTACGCGGCTGATTTGACCCGCGGCCGGATCGGCTGCGATAGTTTGCCGTTTGCGGCATTTTATATGGGAGTGGACAGATGAAAGATTTTTCCGGCCGGGTGGCGGTGGTCACGGGCGGTGCCAGCGGCATTGGCCTGGGCATGTGCCGGGCGTTTGCCCGGCGGGGTATGAAACTGGTGATTGCGGATCTGGATGAAAGCGCCCTGGCGGCGGCGCTGGAGGAGTTCAGCACGGCGGGGGTTGCCGCCATCGGCCAGAGCTGTGACGTGTCTCAACTGGATGCGGTACAGGCCCTGGCGGACCGGACCATGGAAGAATTCGGCGCCGTGCACGTATTGTGTAACAACGCCGGTGTCGGCATACCCACATCCGCCCGCAAGATGAAACTGGCCGACTGGAAGTGGATTATCGATGTTGATCTGTGGGGCCCCATTTACGGCCTGCACGTGTTTCTGCCGCTGATTGAAGCCCAGGGAGAAGGTCATGTGAATGCCACCTCATCCATGGCGGGTTTAATCTCCAGTCAGATGATGGGGGCATACAACGTGGCCAAACATGGGGTGGTGGCGTTGATGGCCGCCACGGAGCGGGAACTGCGCGCCAAGAAGAGCCCCGTCACCGCGTCGGTGCTGTGCCCGGGGCCCATCAACACCAACATCAGCCGGCATTCGGTGGAATACCGTCCGGGGCAGGCAAAACCCAAGGCGGATGGGCCCACTTCGGGAAAACTGGCCAGTAGCATTCAGGCCGCGCTGGAAGAGGGCATGCCGCCGGATGAAGTGGGGGAACTGGTGGCCGAATCCATTGCCGGGGACAAGTTCTGGATTTTGACCCACCCGCGGTGGGCCAAGGGTGTACAGAAACAGCTGGATGCGCTGGTTGAAGACCAGACCTTGACCAGGGCGTAACCGGCGCGGCTAGTTGTAGCGCGATTCCCCCCAGCCGGTTTCATAAGCCACACTCATGCCGGGCGGCGCTATTTTCAGGTGGCGGATTTTCCAGTTGCCGTCCACCCGCTGGTATTGCTCGTGATAGCGGGTGGCCTGCCACTTCGCCTGGTTGTTTTCGCGGAACGTAAACGGGCCAAAAAAATACCAGGTGCCGCTGGCCTGATCGCCGTTCACCTCTATGCGCGGGTTCATGGTCATGTGCTGGGAAAAACTCATCATTTTCTGAAAGTTCTCAAACAGGCTGCGGATTTCCGCGTGGCCGGTGGCGGTGCCGATGCCTTTACCCTCCCAGATGCCGTCTTCGGTAAAGATCGTGACGATGCGGTCGGGGTTATGGTCGTCATCGCAGATCTCGCAGTACAGGGCTTTAAGTTGTTTGATCGCCTCAATATCTTCCAGGCGTTGCACCCGCTGCAGCAGTTCTTCACTCATATCAGCATTCCTCCAGTTCTTGACTTTTCAAAACCTCAGCGCCTTTTGTTACAAATTGGGCGTGTCATTTCGGCGGCAAAAAAGAGAAAATCCCGCGCCGAATTATAAGACTGAGTAAAGTATGACGGATTTTGACGTTTTGATCGTGGGTGCCGGTATATCCGGAATTGGCGCCGCATATCACCTGCAGGACAAGTGTCCCGGCAAAACATATACCATTCTTGAAGGCCGCCACGCGTTGGGGGGTACCTGGGACCTGTTCCGCTATCCGGGAATCCGCTCCGACAGCGACATGCACACCCTGGGATTCAACTTCAAACCCTGGAAAGAGGCCAAAGCCATCGCTGACGGGCCGTCCATCCGCAAATACCTGCAGGAAACCGCCAGCGAGCACAATATTCTCAGCAATATCCGTTTTAATCATATGGTGAAGTCAGCGGACTGGAGTTCCGCTGATGAACGATGGACCGTGGTCGCGGAACATCAGGGCCAGCAGGTGCAGTACACCTGCAATTTCCTGCAGATGTGCAGTGGCTATTACAACTATGAGTGTGGTTATACGCCGGAATTTGCAGGCCTGGACAGCTTCCAGGGCACGCTGGTGCACCCCCAGCACTGGCCGGAAGATCTGGACTACAAAGACAAGCAGGTGGTTGTAATCGGCAGCGGCGCCACCGCCATGACCCTGGTGCCGTCCATGGCGGACGAGGCGGCGCAGGTGACCATGCTGCAGCGTTCTCCCACCTATGTTGTGTCGCGGCCGGACGAAGACAAGCTGGCCAACAGAATGCGTAAGGTGTTGCCGGAACGCTGGGCATACGCCATCACCCGTTTCAAGAACGTGGAACTGCAGAAGCTCATGTACAACCGCACGCGTACGCAGCCGGAAAAGGTCAAGCGCATGCTGTTGAAGATGGTGCGCGACGCCCTCGGGCCCGACTATGATGTGGAAAAACACTTTACCCCGCGCTACAACCCCTGGGACCAGCGCCTGTGCCTGATCCCCAACGCAGATCTGTTCCGTTCCATCCGTGCGGGAAAAACCAGGGTGGTGACGGAAACCATCGACTGTATCGTGCCGGAAGGGGTTAAGCTCAGTACCGGAGAGGTGCTGCAGGCGGATATCCTGGTGACCGCCACGGGCCTGAATCTGCAGTTGCTGGGCGGTACCCTGTTCAGCGTTGACGGCCGCCTGGTGGACTTCCCCGCCACCTATACCTACAAGGGGATGATGTATTCGGATATTCCCAACCTGATCCAGACGTTCGGTTACATCAACGCCTCCTGGACCCTGCGTGCTGATCTTACTGCCGAATACGCCTGCCGGTTGATCAACCGTATGGACGAACTGGGCGTGCGCACGGTGACGCCGCGCCTGCGGGATGAAGGTGCGGACATGCAGCCCAGGCCCTGGATCGAAGACTTTTCCGCCGGATATATGCAGCGGGTGATGCATCTGTTCCCCAAACAGGGGGACAAGGACCCGTGGCGCAACACGCAGAATTACGCGCAGGATAAAAAGCTGATCCGCAAAGCGCCATTGGAAGACGGCGCCTTGACCTTCGGCGCCGTCAGCAGCACGGCGGGTGAGCGCAGCGCCGCCTGATGCAGATCTGGGTAGACGCGGACGCCTGCCCGCGCCCTGCCAAAGACGTGCTGTTCCGTCTCGCTGAACGGGCCGGCGTGCAGGTTACACTGGTTGCCAATCAATATCTGAGCACGCCGCGCTCCAGCTACATCAAAGCGCTGCAGGTGCCCGCCGGTTTTGATGTGGCTGACAATGAAATTGTGCGGCGCCTGCAGCCCGGCGATCTTGTTGTAACCGCGGATATTCCGTTAGCGGACGAAGTGATCAGCAACGGGGGCCGCGCGCTCAATCCCAGGGGTACGCTGTACACGCCGGAGAACATCAAAGATCACCTGCAGCGGCGGGACATGCTGGAACAGTTGCGCAGCAGCGGCACAATCTCCGGCGGCCCTGATCCCTATGGAAAAAAGGAAGTGCAGGCATTTGCCAACGCGCTGGACCGTTTTGTCAATCAGCGGGCGTCACAAAGGCGTTGATTTGTAACCCGGGTTCTACCCATCACCCTACAGCGGCGACTTAACGAGTTCCAGGTCATATCGAATCCGCTGTTTCTGTAGCGCAGCGATGGGACTACTGATCAGTTCCAGCCGCGAGCCGCGGCAGTCGAATTCAAAGTAGTCCGGCTGAAATGCTGCAAATATTCGAGCCAACACACCATTCGCATGACGCTGAATTAGCAGTCGATCGCCTTGCACCGCGTACCTCATGCGCGTCGGGCCGCCAAAAACAACCGGTCCCTGCATATCGACAACAATCTCACTTTCGCTGAACTGATACGTGGTTGTAATCTGATCCAGGCCACTCATGTCAGCCTCACTGGAATTTGTCATCATCTTCACCAGGTCCGCATGGCTTGGATCCTGCGAGACAACTTTCCAGTTTCCCAGTAACTCTCGATGTGAAACGGGACTAGACGCGCGGTTGGTCTTGTACTTCTTCAAGGTGTTGCCGCGTTGCGGTACTGTAGCCAACTGTTGGCGTTCCTTATGGTGGGAACGAAGATCGAATGCTGTTTTAGTCAGCACCAACACCGCTAACGCCATCTGCGGACTGCCCAGCGATTCCACCAGAAAGGCACCGCTTATAATTACTATCTGCATCGTCACGATACGTCCGTAAGGTCTGCCCATTAGCGCAACCAAACCGATGTTCTTGTGTTCCTCTCTGCCGATAAAGTTGCTGAAGTAGGAGAACGTATGACTGAGCGCTATGGGTACTACGGCGAGTAAGTACTCAAATTGCCAAAATGCTTGCAAAGAAAGAGAGAACCCACCGGATTCATCCGGCTCGCCAAACACAACGAGTAAACCAAACAAATGCGCGAGGCAGAACAGGCCATAATGAAAGCTGAAAAACGCAATCATTCCGAGCTTTAAGGCTGGAAAAAACAGCGCGGGCAATTTGTCTGCGCCTTTTTGTTGAGCGGTCACATTTGCAGCAATTGTCAGAATTCCTAAAAGTGAATGCCCCGGTTGGCTTTTAGCCATTCGTCTTAGATTGACTACCCCGATAACTACGGTCTCGGTCCAGTACACGATCAGAACGTCGAGCACACTCCACCCCAGCAAAGAAACACCCAACAATGGAATGACGTTGACGAGAACCAGAAGGGAAGAGGATGGCTTCATATCGGATAGTTGTTTCCCACTCAGGCAGGATACACACACATATATTTTGACACCGGCCAGATACTAGGCAGATCTGCGGTCTTCTACCGATACTCACTGTGCATATTCGTGTTTTAGTAAGACCTCGCCAAATGTTTGTGCACAGATCTACGCAAGAAATTTGCTGAATATTGGCCGCTGGCATCGCAGCTTCCACATGCACTTTGCTCCGCACAGCGGTACGCTGCGGGCCTTATCATAGTTGGGGTAGAGGTTTGAACGAGCAGATTGCAGTTGCGCAAAAGGTACTGTTCCTCGTTGGACGGGGCTTGTTGGGGTTGTACTTTATCATCCCGGGGATTACCAAGATCACAGGCTGGAGCGGCACGGTGGAATATATGGCGGCCCACGGCGTGCCCCTTATACCGCTGTTGCTGGTGATCACCATCATTCTGCAGGTAGGAGGCGGAGCAGCCCTGGCGGCCGGCTACCGGAGCCAGCTCACGGCTTTTGTGCTGGCCGGCCTGACGCTGGTGATCAGCCTCTTTATGCACGACTTCTGGAACATGACCGAAGGCGTGCAGCAGGCTCATGAAACCCAGAATTTTGTCAAAAACCTGGCAATTATGGCGGGGCTGTTATACGTAGCCGGCGCCTCCGCGGACGGGGTGCCGGCAACCCGGGCGCCAACCTGAGGGGATAAGTCAGGGTGCGTCGAATACCGCCCGCATGCCCCTGCTGAAGGTGGCCGGTATGACCGAGACGTGGGTTTCACCGGCAAATTCATGCCGGATCATCCGCAGTGACGGATAGTTACGCGCCTCGATGCGGTCCGCCATATCATGCATGTTGTTCACCATGCGCGCCCAGGCGCCCGGGCCTTCCGCCGGCTGTTCCAGTCCGCCGATGGAGATGAATAAAACGGTGTCCAGGTCCTTGTTCCTGTCCGCATAAGCCGCTTCGGTGTTGAACAGGGTGCCGTCATGCCACCAGATGGAGGGACTGCCGGCCACATAGCGGCTGAAACTGCGGGGCCGCGTAAACAGCGTGTGCAGGGTAAACAAACCGCCCAGGGAATCTCCCAGCAAGGTCTCGTCGTCTTCGCCGGCCGGATAGTTGTCCTGTATAAACGGTTTTACTTCGTCTTCGATAAAATCCAGAAAGGCATCCGCGCCCCCGGATTTGATATGTTCGGGTACCGGGGTGCCTTCCTGACGCGCAAGCTCGTAGTAGCGCGGATCGTAACTGGGCGTCAGGTCCCGGCTGCGCAGAGCCATAACGTCCGCTTCATTTTTGTAGCCGATACCCACCAGCAGTGCCGGCGGCATCTCATTGCCGTATTGCAGCAGGCGCAGGGTGCTGGTCACCATGGGGAACATCAGGTTGCCGTCTGTCAGGTAAATTACAGGCAATGGGCCGCCAGCTTCGGGCATTTCCGGCGGCAGGGCTACGTCAATGACAAAGTCCTCTTTGATCCGCGGGCAGCGCAGGTGATGGCGAAAAGTGTTCAGCAGGGGAGTGGGGGCAGCCTGAGTGCTCATGTACCGTTCATCATCCTTGTTTCAGCTAAAGAGTTGGCCTGCGTGTTTAGCCAGTGTCCTTTTTCAGGCTGACTATGATACTACGGATTTGGCCTTCAACTAACCGTTATTTCTAGACAAACTTAGCCCATACCTCGAGCGGTTCACGGTCCGAAACCAGGGTGTTCACCGGCGCGTCGGTATTAACGTAGCCTACCGCCATGCCGCAGAACAGCATCAGTTCCTCCCCGGCCTCAACAAATGCGCTAACCGCCTCCGAGCGCATGGCCCAGGCTTCCTGGGGACAGGTGCCCAGGCCTGCTTCCTGGGCCAGCAGCATAAAGGTCTGCAGAAACATGCCCAGGTCGGACCATTGGGGTGGCCCCATTTGTTTGTCGACAAAGCAGAAGAAAGCGGCAGGGGCGCCAAAAAATTCGTAGTTGCGGGCCAGGTGGGCAAAGCGGGCGGCTTTGTCCTCCCGCGGTATGCCCAACAGTGCGTACATATCTTCACCAACTTTGAAGCGGGAATCCCGGTAGGGGGAGGTGAGATTCTCCGGGTAAATCTGATACGCGGGCGCGCGCTGACCCTCAGCGGCAGCCAGATGTTGTTGCAAACGCGGCATGCTGGAACCGTTAATCACAAACACCCGCCACGGCTGCAGGTTGCCGCCGGAAGGCGCGCGGGCCGCTTTTTCCAGCAACTCTTTAATTGTCTCGTCGCTGACTGGCGTATCCAGAAAAGAGCGGATGGATTTGCGCGCGTAGACCGCGTCGGTCACTTTCATATTGGGCCCGGTTTGTTGTTGTTTATGGCGCCTATGTTACCCTGCCCGCCGAATTGTTTGATGCCAGGAGGCCAAAAAGTGCGCGAAGCCGTGATTGTATCCACCGCCCGGACCCCGATAGGCAAAGCCTACAGGGGGGCTTTTAATAATACGCCCAGCCAGGCGCTGGGCGCCCACGTGATTAAACATGCGGTGCAACGCGCCGGTGTCGACGGTGCCGAGGTTGAAGACGTTGTTATGGGTGCGGCGATTCAGATGGGCACCGCGTCCATGAACACCGCCCGTCAGTGCTTACTGGAAGCGGGTTTGCCCGACAGCGTGGCGGGACAGACCATCGACCGCCAGTGTTCTTCAGGCATGATGGCGATCAGTATTGCCGCCAAACAAATCATCAGTGACGGCATGGATGTTGCCGTTGGCGGCGGGGTGGAATCCATTTCCATGAATCAGACCGGCGACATGTTTGCCACCCCCAGCCCCTGGGCGCTGCAGCACAAGCCGGCCCTGTACATGGCCATGATCGAAACCGCTGAGGTGGTAGGCGAGCGCTACGGCGTCAGCCGCGAAGCCCAGGACGAGTTGGCGGCAAATTCCCAAGCCCGTACGGCGCAGGCTCAGGCGGAGGGTAAATTCAGTGATGAAATTGTGCCCATGAGCACGGTCATGAAGTTTGTCAACAAAGAGACCGGCGAAGCCAGCGACGCGGAGATCACCCTGGAGCAGGATGAAGGGAACCGGCCGGGTACCACCGCAGAAGCGCTGGCCGGGTTGCAGCCGGTATTCAGCGGCGGCCAGGTGATTAAGGAAGGTAAACACGTCACCGCCGGTAACGCATCCCAGCTCTCTGACGGCGCTTCCGCCTGTGTGCTCATGGAAGCCTCGCTGGCGGAGAAACGGGGTCTGCAGCCCCTGGGCGCTTACCGCGGCATCGCCGTGGCCGGCACTAATCCCGACGAGATGGGTATCGGGCCGGTGTTTGCCGTACCCAAACTGTTGGAGAAAAACGGCCTGACGGTGGATGACATCGGCCTGTGGGAGTTGAACGAAGCGTTTGCGGTGCAGGTGCTGTATTGCCGCGATCAGCTGGGTATTCCCGACGAGCTTTTAAATGTCAACGGCGGCGCCATTTCCATCGGCCATCCGTATGGCATGTCCGGGTCGCGCATGGTTGGCCATGCCCTGATTGAAGGCAAGCGCCGCGGTGCCAGGTATGTTGTGTGCACCATGTGTGTGGGCGGCGGCATGGGTGCGGCCGGCCTGTTTGAAGTGCTGTAACGGGTCCGGCATGAGCGACCGCCACAAGAACGACACCTACGGCAACATCGAACCCCGCTCTGAACAGGCGGCGGGGGTGGTGCCGCCGATTCCTGCCGCCACGGTGGTACTGTTGCGCGACGCCGGCACCGATGCGGTGGAGGTCCTGATGCTGCGCAAAAACTCCAGAATTACTTTTGGCGGCATGTGGGTTTTTCCGGGCGGCAAAATCGACCAGGCGGATTACGTTGACGGTGACAACCTGGCGGCAGCGGCACGCACCGCTGCGGCCAGGGAAACGCTGGAGGAGGCCGGCATTAATGCCAGTGCGGATGCTTTCCACCATTTTTCGCACTGGACTCCGCCGCCGGGTCCGAATAAGCGTTTTGCCACGTGGTTTTTTGCCGCGCAAATGGCCGGCGACGAGACGGTAGCCATCGACCAGGGTGAAATTGAAGATCACGCCTGGATTAACCCGGCAGCCGCGTTGCAACGGCACGCGGCGGGTGAGATTGACCTTGCGCCGCCAACCTGGGTGACCCTGTACCAGCTCTCAAGGCATGCGCCGGCGGCCAGGCTGATGGCGTATTTGCAGTCGCAACCCGCCAAAGTCTACTCCACGCATGTGGCCAAACGTGCTGACGGTGTGCGCGTAGCCATGTGGCATGGGGATGCGGGGTATGAAGCCTGGGACGCGGACCTGGCCGGCGGCCGGCACCGGCTGGTGATGGCGGCGGAAGGGTTTACCTTCGAAAATACCGTGGAAAACTATTAAGGCTGGACCTCGGGAAATGCGCTGACGCGGCTTAAGCCGGGCGTCAGCGTCTTCCCTGCCTTTCTACTTCAGCGCTTGTTGAAAAGCTTCTTCGTTAAATCCTATCAGCAGCGTTTTCCCGCTGACAATTGCCGGCGCGCGCAGGTTGCCGGTGGCGCCCAGCATCGCGGTCACCGCCTCGTCGGTGCTTTTTTTGCCGCCGTCAAACTGCTGCACCTTCTTACCTTTGGAGACGGTCATTTTGCTCGCTTTGGCCAACAGGTCTGCAGCGTCAGCGCGCTGTAGTTTCTTGCTGGCAGATACTTTTTCGGTAATACCGATATTGTTGGCTTCCAAAAACTTGGATGCTTTGACACAGCTGGTTCAGCCGCTGCGGAAATAGTACCAATCGATTTCTTTTACCATGTTGTCCTCGGATGTTGTTGGTTATGTAATCAGGCCTTCTCGGCATCCGCCAGCACCGACGCCACGCTGGGCCGCTGCGCTACAGCTTTAAACCAGTTCTCGCTGCCTGGAATGGCGTCAAACAGATTCATGCCGGCATTGGCTTTGGCTGAAAGCCGCGCGTACACCAGCATAAAATAGCCGAAAATGTCCGCATAGGTAAATGTGTCACCGGTGATCCAGGGTGAAAAAGACGCCAGCGCGCTGACCGCCGCGGCACCCTGCTCGAGTTTCTGGCCTACTTCCTGCTGGTTTTCAGCCGATACCACTTCTCCGCGCAGCGCGCCGTATCCCCGCCGGGCCACCCATTCAATATATAGCTCCAGGCTTTTACACAGCTCGCGCTGTTTGGCCTGGGCGTAAGGGTCTGCCGGCAGCAGCGCGGGGCTGGGGTGCGTCGCCTCCAGGTATTCGATGATGGCCGTCGTCTCGGTGATCGGCCCCTGCGCGGTGACCAGGCAGGGGATTTTTGCCATCGGGCTGAGTTGCAGGAATTCGGCAGTCGGCGGCACCGGCTCGATAACCTCGGTAAACTCTATCTGCTTTTCCCGCAGTACCGCCTTGGCGGCGTTGTAGTAATTGCTGCGCAGGCGTCCGTGAAGTTCCAACATCAGATCTACAGCTCCGTTTATTTAAAGGGTTTTTCCGCGCCGTCGGGCAGTTCCACATCAAACGCGTTCAGGGTCATGGATACCGCTCCGTAAAAGCCGGCCAGGCCGATGAGTTCTGCCACGCCCACCTCGCCAAACGCGGCCACCGCCTGTGCGAAGGTCGCTTCGCTGACCTGATGAGTGGTGTGGATTTCCGTGGCCAGGGCGTACGCCGCCTGGTCGCCGCTGTCTTCCAGCACCGGGGTATCCCCCGCCTTGATCGCCTGGATGACAGCTTCCGGCACACCGGCGTCACGGGCCATGGGTTCATGGGCAAACCATTCGAACTGGGCCCGCCAGTGCGCGCCGGTCACCAGAATGGTCAATTCGATGTAACGGCGGTCAACGCTGGTGCGGAAGCGGAAAAAGCCGCCCAGACCGACCAGGCGCTTACCCATTTCCGGGCTTCGCAGCCAGATATCAAAAGGGCCGCCGATATGTCCGTCCACCGGTTTAACCGGCCGGTTGGCGACCACCTCTTCAAATACCGCCTGCTGCTCCGTAGTGAGTTCAGCAAAGGTTTTGCGCGTCAGTCTGCTCAATGTCCACTCCTGTTGCCCATTTTTGCGGCCGCCAAGCTTAGCATGACGGTGCGGGCATCGTTGCATGCGGTGCAAAAAGCCACTACCTTGGTCAGCAGACTTAAGCAGCAGGAGAGCGGCGTGCTGGTAGACGGTGAATGGACCGACAAATCGGTGGGGCGGACCAACACCCGGGGTGAGTTTGTGCGGCCGGAGTCTTCGTTCCGCGAGTGGATCGGTGATGCCGGCAACCGCTTTCCAGCGCAAGCCAACCGTTATCATCTGTTTGTTAATGCCGGCTGCCCCTGGGCGTACCGCACCCTCTTGTACCGCTCAATTAAAGGCCTGCGGGATCTTGTCAGCGTGTCATATACGCGGCCGGCCATGGGCAAGCAGGGTTGGACCTTTGCCGGCAGCCTGGAACCGGTGCTGAATGCGCAGCACATCCACGATGTCTACCGGGCCGCGGACAAGCAGTTTACCGGCCGGACCACGGTGCCGGTGTTGTGGGACAAGCAGCAGCACACCATCGTAAACAATGAGTCGTCGGAAATTATCCGCATGTTCGATTCCGTGTTTGACACTTTTGACGGGGTCAGCAGCACCCGCTATTACCCCGCGCACCTGGCCGAGGAAATAGACAGCCTCAACCAGCGCATTTACGACGATGTGAACAACGGTGTTTACCGTTGCGGCTTTGCGCAATCCCAGGAAGCTTATGAAGAAGCGTTTGACCGCCTGTTTGCCTGCCTGGACGAGCTGGATCAGCGTCTGTCGGCCCAGCGCTTTCTGTGCGGCAGTGAAGTGACGGAGGCGGACTGGCGGCTGTTTGCCACCCTGGTGCGGTTTGATATTGCCTACTACGGGCAATTCCGCTGCAACCGCAGCCATCTGGCCGAGTTTAAGCATTTGTGGCCCTATACGCGGGACTTGTACCAGTATCCGGGGGTGGCGGAAACCGTGGACGTGGCGGCCATTAAAGGCATCTACTACGGCAGCCGCCCGCCCCATATACTGCCCAAGGGCCCGCGCCTGGACTTCAGCGCCCCGGCCAACCGGGGAGAGCCTCACGAACGGGGGGCGTCCTCCGGCCGGAGGGTTTCTCCCAGCGGCAACCATCATGGCTGAGGCGGCGGCGGTCCGCGCCGGGGAACCCGCGCTCAGCGGTTTCCGTATCTTCAGCTATTCCGCCCTGTACCTGCCGGTGTCCATGGTGTTGCTGCCGGTGGGTGTCTATGTGTTGCCCCTGTACGCGGAACTGGGCATCAGCATGTACCTGATGTCTGCCATTATATTTGCCGCGCGCCTGTCGGACGCTTTCACCGACCCCCTGATCGGCGTGTTGTCCGACCGTACCAGGGGCCGTTACGGGCGCCGCAAACCCTGGGTGTTGGGCGGCGCACCGTTGTTGATGTTGTCCCTGTACATGCTGTTTGTACCCCCGGACCAGCCCAGCGCCTGGTATTTCGGCTTCTGGATTGTGCTGCTGTTCCTGGCCTTCACCATTGTTGACCTGCCTTACTTTGCCTGGGGGGCGGAACTGTCGAGCAATTACGACCGCCGCACCCTGATTACCGCCCGGCGCGAACAGTTTCATTTTGCCGGCAACATCACCTTTAACCTGCTGCCGCTGGTGGCGGGGCTACTGATCTATGCCGCCAGCGCCGGCGGCCTGGAAAATGTGTGGACGTCGCTTGACGATTTTACCAGCCGTTTTCAACAGGTGATGCAGGCGCGGGCCGGCCACATCGACGTCATTCTGGAATGGTTGGCGTGGTTTGTGCTGATTGTGCTGCCGCTGACGGTATTTCTGGCGCTGTACTTTGTGCCGGAAGCGCGGGTGCAGGTCCAGCCGCGCAAATACACCAACTTTGTGCAGAGTCTGCGGGTGATAAAACGCAACGGTCCGTTCATTCGTTTGATGATCTGTTACACCGTAAGCACCCTGGGCGCCGCCGTTACCGGCGCCCTGTCCTACTTCTTTGTGAAACACGTCATTCTGGCGGGGGAGCTTTACCCCATCTATCTGCTGGTGTACTACGCCAGCTCGGTGGCCGGCATGCCGGCGTGGACCTGGTTGTCGAAAAAAACCGGTAAGCACAAGGCCTATATTGCGGCGCTGATCTGGTTTGCCTTCTGGGCGTCCTGGATACCGTTCATACCCGCCGGGATGTTCGGCATGTTTCTGATCATCATGTGCTTTAAGGGTTCCGCGGTGGGTGCCCTGTTGGCGCTGCCGGCTGCCATGGCCGCGGATGCGGTGGATATAGACAGCGCGCGTACCGGCGAGCAGCGTGCGGGGTTGTACTTTTCCATCTGGGGCATGTTGAAAAAGGGCTCCCTGGCCGCCGGCACCGCCATCGGCCTGGCGGCAGCGGCATTTTTTGGTTTTGACCCGACCGCGGACCCCGCCCTGGGCGGTACGGAACAGGGTAACTCCCAGTCCGCCCTGCTGTGGCTGGCGCTGCTGTATTCCATCATCCCGGCGCTGATCAAACTGGTGGCATTCCCGTTTATGTGGCGCTACCCGCTGACGGAAAACCGCCAGCGCCGCATACGCGCCCGCATAGAGCGCAAAAACCCGGCGCCGGAAGCTACAGCCGGTTGACCGCCTCTTCCGCCAGGGTCAGGGAGCGGGCGATACGTTCGCGCATCTCGTCCAGGTCGATGCCGTCGGTACTCTTTTTGCCTTCGCAATAGCGGGCGTAAACGCCGTGCACAATGGCGGCACTTTTCCAGCGGTTGAAACCGACGTAGTAGTCCAGGTGGGAAAGGTCGCGGCCGGTTTTTTCGCCGTAGCGCCGAGCCAGTTCGGTGCGGGTGGGAAAGCCGGGCGGAGCGGCAGCGGCTTCCGGCAGGATCGGCTCCGCGTCGCTGGGGTCGCCCCAGAAATTCAGCGCGTAAGCCAGATCCGCAAGGGGATCTCCCAGGGTGGATATTTCCCAGTCCACTACCGCGG
The DNA here is from genome assembly GCA_028279305.1 of Pseudomonadales bacterium. GTDB lineage: Bacteria > Pseudomonadota > Gammaproteobacteria > Pseudomonadales > Azotimanducaceae > UBA4421. Next base: position 4,932 of record JANQOA010000346.1, on the reverse strand, counting down.
CGATGGTGCAGTCCGGTCCAACCAGTACATTGTGGGGGCCGTAGTCTCCGTGCACCACCCGGGCCGGGCCCTGGTCCGGCAGGTGGTCGAGAAAAAACTGCTGCAATTCATGGGCGCGCGGGTCGTCGTATTGCGCCGGTTCCACCGACGACGTCCAGGAGCGGTACCAGGTTTTCAGCTGCCGGCCCACGTAACTGTCTTTTTTGCCCAGATCCCCCAGGCCCACCGCGTCCGGGTCCACCTGGTGGAGGGCAGCCAGTACATCGATAAAAGAAAAAGCCATCTTCGGGCGCTGTGCTTCCGGCACCCAGCGGTTGGTATCGTCCGCATTGTAAAGCGGATGACCGTCAATCATGCCCATGACATAGAACCAGGCGCCGGTCACGTCCGGGTCTTCACAGAAACCGTAAGCCGCCGGCACCGGCACGTCGGTGGGACCGAGACTGGAGATCAACGCCCACTCGCGGCCCATGTCGTGGGCCTTGGGTAACAGTTCCCCCTGGGGCGGGCGGCGGATCACCGCCTGGCGGCCCGCGCTGTCGTCCAGCCGGTAGGTCAGATTGGAATGCCCGCCCTCCAGCCGGGTCCACTGGAACGGCGGCGTCAGCCCGCCGATATTGTCCGCAATCCAGGCTTCAACCGCGTCTACTTTGTACCCTTCGGGCCCCAAACTCTCGTCGTGATTCGACACCGTGCCGTCCTCTCTTAAGTTGCAGCTAATTTGTATTTATCGCGCGGCAAAATCAACTGTAATCCGGCGGTTGTTTTGCCATACTGCCGGCGGGAGATGCACAGTATTGGGGAGAAAGTGAGCCGGGCCGTTGTTATCTTTTATTAACCGCAACCTGCTGATCCTGTTTACCTGCCAGTTGATTTTTGTTACCGGCACAGTGCTGCTGGTTACCGTCGGCGGGCTTGTGGGTTACCAGCTGGCGGCGCAGCCCAGCCTGGCCACGCTGCCGGTGGCGATCATGGTGGTGGGCACGGCGTTGGCCACCGTGCCCGCGGCCATGCTCATGCAGCGCCGGGGGCGGCGTTGGGGTTTTATCCTGGCCACCCTGCTGGCCGCCGGCGGCGCCGGCCTGGCGGTGGTTTCCATCCGCGCCGGAAACTTCTGGCTGTTCTGCGCCGCCACGACGTTGATGGGCTCCAGCCTGGGCTTCAGCCAGCATTTCCGTTATGCGGCGGCGGAAAGTGTCAGCACCCCGCAGGTGAGCTACGCGGTGTCTTTTATCTTGTTAGGATCCATTGCCGGAGCCTTGTTGACGCCGGAACTGATAGCCCTGTCCACCGCGGCTGATCCGCAGATGCCTTACAACCTGGCGTTTCTGCTGGTGATCGGCATGTACGGTGTGGCGGTGCTTTGTTTAAGCGGTTTAACCTTTACCGCCGGGCCTGCTGATGCGGACGCGGCCGCCAACCTTGAAGCGGCGCCGCGGCCGCTGTTGCAGGTGGCGGCGCAGCCTCTGTTTTTCACCGCTGTGCTGGCCGGCGTGGTGGGGCAGGGGGTGATGACCTACATCATGACCGCAACCCCCATCAGCATGAATATAAACGACGGTTATTCGATCCTGGAAACATCCAGGGTCATCCGTGCCCATGTTATTGCCATGTACCTGCCGTCCCTGTTCACGCCTTTGTTAATCGAACGCTTCGGCTTAAAGAGAGTGATGTGCGCGGGTCTGGCGGCTTTTGCCGCAACCCTGGCCATCGGCCTGGCGGGCCGCCATATGATGCACTACTGGTTTGCCATGGTGTTGCTGGGGGTGGGCTGGAATTTTCTGTTTGTAGCCGGTACCACCATGCTGGTCAGCGCCTATCGTGAAAATGAGCGGTTCAGGGGCCAGGCGCTGAACGATTTCTGTATCTTCGGTACCTCAGCCGCGGCCTCGCTGCTGGCCGGGTCGGTCCTGCATCATTTTGACTGGCGGATCCTGTTGCTGACTTCGGTGCCGTTGCTGGTGTTGATGGCGTTGGCGTTGGTTAACCTGTGGTGGCAGCAGCGCCCGCTGCAACAGGACCGGCCGGATCCGGCGTAGGCAAAGGAAAACTAAGGAGCAACAATGAAAACGATTCTGGTTCTGGTGTTCGGACTGGCTGGCGCCGGTGCGCTGGCGGAAGAGTGCAAACCCTCCCGATGGGGGGCGGACGACGAAGTAGGCAACGTGAATATGATTAATGCCGCATCGGTGCTGCAGGCCAGCCGGCTGATCAAAACCGGCCGCACCTATAGTCTGGGCATCACCATCGATTCCACTACCCCCGCGTTTTCGCCGCGCGGCCTGTCGTTGCAGGTGGTGCAGCCGGGGCAGCAGGAAGCGGCCCGCCCCAATGCCGGGATGACCTATAACGATGACGTTTTCCAGGGTTGGTTCGGCATCGGTTCGCAGTTGGACGGGCTCGGCCACCTGGGTTACGACGGCATGTACTACAACTGTAACCACGCGCGGGAATTTGCTCAGATCGGCGGTCTGACAAAACTCGGTATCGAAAAAGTACCTCCCATGGTGGCACGGGGGATTGTGCTGGACATGGCCGGCCACTTTGGTGTGGAGCACCTGCAGGCCGGGCAGCATTTTTCCGTCAAAGACGTGCAGGCGGTGGAGAAGAAGCAGGGCACCGCGGTGGCGGAAGGTGACGTGGTGTTGTTCCACACCGGCTGGACGGATGCCAAACTGCATAGTGATCCGCAAGCCTGGGTGTCGGGAGAACCGGGCATCTCCGAAGAGGTGGCGACTTACCTGGCCGGCAAGAACGTGGTGGCGGTTGGGGCGGACACCTGGGGGCTGGATGCATCACCTCCCCAGCACGCCGGGCGGCCTTTTCAGGGGCATGTGATTCTGCTCAAGGAAAACGGTATCTACATATTGGAGACCATGAATACCGGCCCGCTGGTCCGCGACGGGGCGTTTGAGTTTCTGTTTGTGCTCGGCCAGGCCAAGGTGCGCGGCGCGGTGCAGATGTTTATCAACCCCATTGCCATCAACTGACCGCGCCGGGGGTACCGCCGCTTTTGATCAGGTCCGCGATGCGTTCAGCCAGCATGATGGTGGGCGCGTTAAGATTACCGTTGGTGATATGCGGAAACACCGAAGCGTCGGCCACCCGTAAAGCCTGCAGGCCGTGCACGCGCCCGGCCGGATCCACCACGGCGTCTTCAGCGGTGCCCATGCGGCAGGTGCCGCACGGATGATAGGCGCGCTGGGCGTGGCTGCGCACAAACTGGTCCAGCGCGTCATCGCTGCGCGCGCCGGCTCCGGGGCTCAGTTCAGGCCCGCGCACCGCATCAAAAGCCGGCTGCGAAAAAATTTCCCGCGCGCTGCGGATGGCGGCACGGAACACACGCCAGTCTTCAGCATGGGCCATATAGTTGAAGCGGATCTCGGGCGGGTCGTCAGGGCGGTTTGAAAGCAGGCGCACGCAGCCGCGGCTGGGTGACACCATGGGCCCCACGTGGGCTTGAAAACCGTGCTGCGAGGCACGGGCGCTGCCGTCGTAAGACATGGCGGCGGGCAGAAAGTGAAACTGAATATCCGGGTAGGGTACAGCGGCGCTGCTGCGGATAAAGCCACCGGCTTCGAAGTGGTTGGTGGCGCCCAGACCCTGTTGCTGCCACAGCCAGCGGGCGCCGATTTTCGCCCGCCCCCACAGGCCCAGGTCTTTGTACAGGGATATGGGCCGGGTGCAGGCCTGCTGCACATAAACTTCCAGATGGTCCATCAGGTTCTCACCCACCCCCGGCAGATCGAGCAGGGGTTCAACCCCGGCCCGGCGCAGATGATCAGCAGCGCCGATGCCGGACAGCATTAAAAGCTGCGGCGAGCCGATGGCGCCGGCGCTCAATATCACTTCCCGCGCGGCATGCACGGTGAGCGGCTGGCGCCGGCCGCGCAAGCGCCCGCGCACACCGGTGGCGGTACCGCCCTGAAAGGTGATCTGCGCGGCGTGGAAGTGCGGCAGAATCCGCAGGTTGGGCGGCGCGTCAGCCAGATACGCCCGCGCCGCAGATGCCCGCTGCCCGCGGTCCACGGTCATGGCCAGCGGCCCGAAACCTTCCTGCTCGCCGCCGTTCAGGTCTTCCCGCAGCGGAAAGCCGGCCTCCGCAGCTGCGTCCAGGAACATGTTATACAAGGGATTGGCCAGCGCGCCGTTGCAGGTGGCCAGCGGCCCGTCCGCGCCCATGTAGTGACGGGCTGGATGACCGGGATCAGCATCCGCCAATTGGTCAGCGCGTTGGGCTTTCTTGAAGTAAGGCAGCACCTGGTTGTACTGCCAGCCCTGGGGCCACTTGTCGAAGTCGGCACGGTTGCCGCGCACATATACCATACCGTTTATCGCCGAAGAGCCCCCCAGCCCGCGCCCCCTGGGGCAACTGAGCCTCCGGTTGTCCAACTGCGGTTCTGCAGCGCTGTAGTACCGCCAGTCAAAGCGGCGGCGGCCGATGGGCATATAAAAGGCGGACGGCATGCGCACATACCACGGATGCCGGCTGCCGCCGGCTTCCAGCAGCAGCACGCGTACGGCCGGGTCTTCACTGAGACGCCGGGCGAGGACGCAGCCGGCGGAGCCGGCACCGACGATGATGTAATCAGCTGAGATCATGTTTGGATCATACAGTTAAGAACGGCTTTTCACTTAGCCGGCCGCATAAGACGGTATGTGTATTTCCCAGGCCGCTGTAAATACATCCCTGTACGCTGCGGCGGCAACATCCCTGTTGCCGACGCCCTGGAAAATAAACATACCGCCCTATGCGGCCTGGGTTGTAATACGCATCAACGTTATGCTCTCTCACGGGCGTGAGGGGTACTGCTCATCCGGCCGGTTACCGGGCAACTAAGTCGTTCCGGGCCGCCGCAAGTACATCCCTGTAGGCTGTGGCGGCGACATCCTGTCGCCGACACCCCGAAACAACTTAGTTACCCGTCCACC
>JANQOA010000344.1 GCA_028279305.1 Pseudomonadales bacterium | reverse complement strand
GGTGGACGGGTAATTCAGTGGTTTCGGGGTGTCGGCGACAGGATGTCGCCGCCACAGCCTACAGGGATGTACTTGCGGCGGCCCGGAACCACTGAGTTACTCGGGAACCGGCCGGATGAGCAGTACTCTCCGGCCGGATGAGCAGTACACAAAAAAGAAGACGCCGCCGGGAGCGGACGGCGCCTTAAAGGAGCAAACTGAGGGTGTCAGCTCTTCGGCAGAATCACCTGATCAATCACATGAATAACGCCGTTTGCCGCTTCAACGTCGGTAGCCACGACGTTAACACCGCCGATCTTCACGCCGTCGCTGGTGTCGACCGCCAGGGTGGAGCCGGCCAGGGTGGTTACGGAATCAAGGCCCACAACATCTGACGCTTTGGCTTTGCCGCTGACCACGTGCAGGGTGAGTACAGCTTTCAGTTGTTCGGGATTGGCCAGCAACCCTTCCAGCGCGCCTTCCGGCAGCGCGGCAAAGGCTTCATCGGTGGGTGCAAACACGGTAAACGGGCCGGAGGTTTGCAGGGTATCGGTCAGTGCGGCGGCGTCCAGCGCGGTCAGCAGGGTAGAGAAACTGCCGGCGGCGGTGGCCACTTCAACAATGTTCTTTGCGTCTTTTTCGCCGCCGGCCCAACTGGCAACGCCTGTACCCAGGCCCAGCGAAGCGACGGTGAGCAGTGCAATGAGCTTTTTCATAACGGTTCCTTCTCGGTTAAATATTTAAGTGCCCTGTTGGCGGGGGTTATATTCCATGGAGGGTCATGAACGGGGTGTCAACTTCATGTGAGTGGGGAGTGAAAGTTAGCCTTTTTGGGGGTTCGGTTCTGGCCGGGCTGCTTGGTGAATAGCAGAAGAGTTTCAGGAACGCCGTAAATACATCCCTGTAGGCTCGAGGACTTTTGGAGTGTGTTCTATTTGGTATTCAGTTCTGCCCGGGCTGCTTGGTGAATAGCAGGGAGTTTCAGGAACGCCGTGAATACGTCCCTGTAGGCTCCGGCGCCGACTTCCTGTCGGCGACGGTCCTGAAACTCTGCTATTCACACGCAGCCCTCGCGCAACGGCAGCCCAAAAAACACGTTCCCAGCGCTGGAGTTTTTCTACACCCAGGCGTTGACGCACTCGATCGGCTAATCGCTCTGCAAGTGAGTTCCGCGACACTCTGGCAGCAACGCAAATGTACCGCCCCTCAGCGATGAGATTCGCACCAGAAAACTGTGGCGGTTCAAATGTGGTGAAAACTCCAGCAGGGTATCTACACACCAGGCCGGTGGACGGGTAACTAAGTGGTTGCGGGGTGTCGGCGACAGGACGTCGCCGCCACAGCCTACAGGGATGTATTTACGGCGGCCCGCGACCACTTAGTTAGTTGGTAACCGGCCGGATGAGCAGTACCACTTTCATGGAATCAGGCGATAAACGTATACGGAGACGGCGTGCCGAGGTTGCGCCATGTCCTGTTCGGATATGCCCGCGGTGTCCAGAAAGCTGCCGGGTTTTGGGGGTGCGGTAAAGAAAGTAGACGGGTTCCTACAGCCTGCAACTTAGCCATTACATGCCCACACAATTCCGGATTGATGCGCCGCTACTATTGCCGGCATCCCGCAATTAAGGAATTGCTGTGCAGGCCTGTGTTTCCGATGCTGATTTGCAAGCGCTGTACGACAGCGAGTACCGGTACTTTCAGTTGGGCGCGGTGAGTGAACGCCTGCCCGGTGCGGTGTTGTATCACCTGCCGGGTCTGCTGGACCTGCCGGCGGGCTGTGTGGCCTTTCTGACCCGGCCGCCGGCCGATCCGCCCCGGATGCTTGACGTGCTGGCTGCGTTGCAAGCCAGAGTGCAGGCGTTGGGTGCGCCCTTGTTAAGAATATACGATCACAGCGGGGACCCGCTGGCTGCCGGTGTTTTGCAGGCGCAGGGTTATCGCGCAAGCTGTGAGGTGGCATTGTTGACTCAGGTGCGGGGCTGCACAGCCAACGAATGCCTGCACTTGCATCCCGTCACTCATCTGTCTGACTGGCAGAAGAAATTGCGGATTCACCGTTCGGATTGCCAGGCTCCGGACGGGCATGAGGTTGATGGGCGGCGTTGGGTGGAAATGGAGCGGCAGAAATCCAGGTCGGGTGAACTGCGCCTGTACATCGCCTCCCGCGGGAAGCGGGCGGTGGGGGCCGTTGGCGCTTTGCAGTCCGGTTCCGTGCTGCGCTTGAAGAATATAGTGGTGGCGCGTGAGTTCCGTAAGCAGGGTGTCGGCTTTGCCATGGTGCGCAGCATGTTGGATCTGGCTTTCCGGCAGGGGCATGGCACTGCGGCGCTGTTTGCCGCTGACCAAGGGCCGGCCCTGTCCATGTACAAACGGGCCGGTTTTGTCCCCGCCGGCCAACAGATCGAGTGGGTAAAAGCATGCTAGAAGCGGCAAAAAAGCGGTGCGCGCAATACCGCGAACATGGGTTTGTGCATGTGCCTGGACTGCTAACGGCGGATGAAGTGCGGTGTTACCAGCAGGAACTGGAGCGTCTGACGGGTGAGAGCCGGTTGTTTGATGAAAAGCCCGAAGCCAGGCCCAGACAGGACAAATCCGGCCGGGCGGTATTCGACCGGGTGGAGCCGGTGTCACCGGTGTCTGCGCTGTTTGCTCAGTTACCGGAGCTGCCGCGGCTGAGCGGACTGGTGGCGGACCTGATGGGCTGCCCCGCGCGTCTGTTCAAGGAAAAGCTGATCTTCAAACCGCCGGGCACCAGTGGTTATCTGAGCCACCAGGACTATGCGTACTGGACTCACTTGGGGTTGCCCGCGGATCACATGCTGACCGTGATGGTTGCCTTCGACCCCATTAACGAAAGCAACGGCGGCACGGAATTCTTTTCCGGCTGCCACACACGGCGACTGCCGGCACCGGATGGTGAGCCTAACGATGTGGATGAGGCCTGCCTGGCGCAGGTGCCGTCACGGGTGGTGTGCTGCGCGCCGGGGGATGCGGTGGTGTTCCACTCTCTGGTCCCCCACCGCAGCGGCCGCAACGTCTCGGACCGCAGCCGCCGTGCCTGGTTTTCCTCCTGGTCGGCGGCCCGCTGGGGAGACCAATATACGCGGATCTACGGCGACCGCCTGCACACCGCCTGACTCAGCCGGGGCGGTGCAGGGCGCAGATTTTGTTGCCGTCCGGATCGCGCAGGTAAGCCAGATACATACCGCTTTCACGCATGCCCGGCGGTTCCTCACAGGTGGTGCCGCCGTTCTCCACGCCGGCGCTGTGCCAGGCATCAGCAGCTTCGGGGTTGGCGGCTGCAAAACCGACGGTGCCGCCGTTGGCGTGGGTTGCCGCGTTGCCGTCGATAGGCGGACTCAACGCGAATATACCCGTCGGGGTGAGATAAAAGCAGCGGCCTTTATCATCCATGGTGCCGGGCGGATGGCCCAGGGCGCCAAGCACGGCGTCGTAAAACTTCCTGGACGCCTCCATATTATTGGTGCCGAGCATGATGTGACTGAACATAGGTCCTCCTCCTTAGAGTTTTGTGTTTTGCGCTCACGTTACCCGTTCGGCGCGCCGGCGTCGAGTCGTTGCGGCGGCCGCGGCAGCCGGCCAAAAGTTTATTGTCATAATTGACAAGTTATGCTGATTCGTTTATTGTCATTTCTGACAAGATATACGGATCACTATGCCCAGACCGAGCATTGCTGAAGAACGCCGGGAAGAGATTCTGCAGGCTTTCGAAGCCTGCGCGGTGCGCAATGGGCTGGATGCCACCACCCTGACTGATGTGGCCGCGGAAGCGGGTCTGCCGCGGTCGCTGGTGCGTTACTTTGTGGGTAACCGGGAGGCCATGGTGGAAGGTCTGATCGAGCGCATGTTCGAGCGGGCGTTTCAGGCCGCGGCCCAGGAGCTTAATGCGCCGGCGGCCCTGGAAGACGTGCTGAACTTTGTGTTAACGCGGATATTTTCAGACCACACCAGCAACCGCATCATGCTGCAGTTGTGGCAGAAGAGCTGGCAGGACCCAAAGCTGCGCAGACGTCTGGGGGAGGTTTACCGTCAGTGTATCGACTCGGTGGCGCAGCATTTATACCCGGGCAAGGTGACGGCACAGCAGCGGCAGGCGGCGTACGCGCTGACCGCCATGGCCATGGGCCATGCTATTTTCAGCGAATTTGACTTACAACCCAGAGATCCCCGCGGCTTAGTACAGCTGGCGGCGTGTCTGGCTGACCAACCTGACTAACCAGAGCCCAACGGCCGGAGGCAGCAATATGACAAGTGATCAGAACACCAGCACACCTGCAAGCGCTGCGGAACTGCGGATGTTCAGCGGTGCGCGGCAGTACCAGAACTTCTCCAACTTTAAGAATCTGTTGCGGGTCAGCGAAATGCAGCCGTCGTCACAGCCTTACCGTTTCCCGGCCGGTACGCCGATTTCCCTGCCGCAGAGTTATGAATACGCCGGGGAAAGCCGCAGCTTCAACAGTTTTCTGCAGCAGACCGACACCGGCGGTCTGCTGGTGCTGAAAGAGGGTGAGGTTGTGTTTGAGGAGTATTGGCTGACAGGCGGTGCGGATGTGCAATGGATCTCCTGGTCGGTGGCTAAGAGTTTCACCTCGGCGCTGGTGGGTATTGCCCTGGAAGAAGGCTGCATCGGCAGCATAGAAGAACCTATCAGCAAATATGTTGAGGTGGATGCGGGCTCAGCGTATGACGGTGTGCGCATCAAAGACGTGCTGCAGATGTCTTCCGGCGCGCGCTGGAATGAGGACTACGGCGACCCGGAATCCGACATCATGCGTTTCTCCGCGGTCATGGCCGGGGTCGGCACCCTTGATGAGTTTATTGCGTCCATGCCGGGGGAGAACCCGCCCGGCACCGTGTGCCGCTACAACTCCGCGGACACTCAGGTGCTGGGCAGTCTGCTGGTCAACGCCACCGGGCGTTCGGTGACCGACTATATGCAGGAGAAACTGTGTCAGCCGCTCGGCTTTGAAGCGTCCGGCTATTGGCTGGTGGACAGCCAGGGCCGGGAGATGGTCTTCGGCGGGCTCAACCTGACCGCGCGGGACTTCGCCAAACTGGGGGACTTGTACCGACAGGGTGGCGTCTGGCAGGGCCGGCAGGTGGTGCCGGCGGAGTGGGTGCGGGCGTCCATCCAGCCTGACGCCCCGCACCTGCAAGCCGGCGCGGTGGAAATTGCGGATATGACCCTGGATATCGGTTACGGTTACCAGTGGTGGATTCCCCGCGGCGACCGCGGCGAGTTCACCGGCATCGGCGTGTATAACCAATTTGTATATGTCGATCCTTCAAGCGGGGTGGTTATTGTCAAACAGTCGGCCAACCCGGTGTATGGCTCGCCCCAGGACGATCACACCAGCGAGATGGAAACTCTGGAATGGCTGCGTGCGCTGGCTGCGCAGTGTGGCGGTTAGCCGGTCAGGACAGATAGAGTTTCAATTATCCGTCCTTGCGGGGGGTTCCAACTGTCGAACCGGGTTTCTTTCTCACGCTGAACCCAAGCGGTCTGCCAGCCACAAGCCTGCGCACCGGCAATATCGAACGCGTTGCTGGAGACCAGCCGTGTCTCTTCGGGCCGGGTGTTGGTTGGTGTGTTGAAATGCGCATACACTTTCGGATCCGGCTTGAACGACCGCACGTCGTGCACACTGATGATGCCGTCTAACAGATCAATGATGCCGGCATAACTCAGCAAGGCCTGCAAATCCCCGGGGGCCCCGTTGGAGAAGGCATACAGGGCGCGGCCCTGGCCGCGTAGCGCCGCCAGAGCGGCAGGCACATCGTCGTAGACATCCAGGCGCGTATAATCGGCCAGCAGCAGCGCCTTGGCGTCATTGCTCAGCTTGGCCGAAAACACGCCGTTGGCGTATTCGAGCGCATCCCGGGTGACCACGGAAAAATCCTGATAATCACCCATCAGTCCGCGGCGAAAGCTGTATTCCAACTGTTTTGTGCGCCAGAGCTGTGAAAAAGCATTGGCTTGGTCGCCGAGAAACTCACGCAACCGGGTAGCGATTGCGTGAGGGTTTATCAGCGTACCGTAGACGTCCAGAGCCAGGGTTTCTTTGTTGCTCATTTTGTGATCATCTTCTTGTTGGCTTCCGACGCTTCCGCCTCTTCTTCCGGATTGTTGAAATTGGTCTGATGGGGCACGGCAGCACCTCTAATGAGGGCGGGGCGCGCTTCCAACTGATCCAGCCAACGCTTCAGGTTCGGGAACTTTTCCAAGCCCACACCAGCGAAGTTATGTACGCGGACCCAACTCCAGTTCGCGATATCCGCAATGGAGTAATCCCCGGCGAGATACTCACGGTCCGCAAGGTGGCCATCGAGCACGCCATAAAGGCGCTTCGTTTCGTTTTGGTAGCGCTCAATGGCGGCCGGGATCTTCTCGGGGAAATACCGGAAGAACACGTTTGCCTGCCCCTGCATGGGACCTACGCCGCCCATCTGAAACATCAGCCACTGGATGACTTCGGAGCGGCCTTTCACATCGCCCGGAATCAGGCGGCCGGTTTTCTCCGCCAGGTACAACATGATGGCGCCGGACTCAAAGACCGCAAAGTCATTGTTGTCGCGATCGACGATCGCGGGGATCCGGCCGTTCGGGTTGATGCTGACGAAGGGCTGTTCTTTCTGCACATTTGTGCTTATGTCAATCGGATACACCTCATAGGGCAATTCCAGTTCTTCAAGCGTCGCTGACGCCTTCCAGCCGTTAGGCGTAGTCCAAGTGTACAGATCGATCATGATCTTGCTCCTTTGATTTTTGGCTTGCCCATTTCACGCTGTTGCTCAGCAAACGGCGGAAGTTGGCGTTAAAGTAGATTTCGGGTCCGTGACCCAGCTGCAGGTATGCGATGTCCGAGTTGCCGGAACGTTTTGTCCATCCGACCAGGTTTGAACCCGGAGGATGGTCCTCAAAACCGATGCCGCCCATCTCAAATTCACTGGCCACGAAGTTGAAGTCACTGCGCAGCAGCGGCTGGACTTTGTCTTCGAGCACCGGGAAGAGATAGGCTTCGTCGACGATTGAAAACTCTGATTCCACGCCATCAACAATCGGATGGCTCTCATCGACCACGGAAATCGTCTGCGGTACGCGGAAGCGAAAACCCGAGCCCGGGTATTGCCGGCCGTCGAGCTCGCCGGGCAGGAAGTGGAAGCGGCCGCCGATCACTTCAGCGAATTCCGGCCAGCTCGGCCAGCTTGCGATCGCGTGGTGCATAAACACCATGCCTTTGCCGGATTCAACCAACGCCATGAAATCCTCTTTGTATTGCTCACTCGGATCGAAGTGTGCAAACGGCGGGTCGCTGCGGGTGAAGGTCACGCCGGGCATGTCGTAGAAAACGATGGCGTCATACGGCGCGGCACGTTGCGGATGGAGCAGAGCGCCGGCTGCAGGTTGTTCAACATGGGTCCAGTTCACAGTGGTGCCGTCCTCCAGCACCTTCAGGTCATCGATCATCTTGAAGAAAGGCTCACGCTCAAAAATGTGGCCTTTCGTGACAAGTAGTATTTCGAGGTCTTTGTTCATGGTCTGTCTCCTCTCGAGCATTGTTTGTACCACTTGGTATAGACTATCTAGTTTAGACCGAACGGTCAACACTTTTCTGAAACTTTTTGCAAAGAAAAACCCGCTAAAACACAGGTTGTGGCGTTAAAATAATGGAAACAGCCCTTAGCGAGGCGCTAGGGGCGAGGCTTGTTTATTCAGTACGGTTTAAAACCAAGAGAGCCGTCGGCGTTTGAATCAGGTGGCTCTTTGAGGACAGGAAAGAGGCGGGTGATCTACACCACCCCGTAAGCGATCATGGCGTCTGCAACCTTCACAAACCCAGCCACGTTTGCGCCTTTAACATAGTCGACGTAGCCATCCGGAGCCGAGCCGTACTCCAGGCACTGTGCATGGATGTTGGCCATGATCGAGCGCAGCTGCGTCTGCAGCTCATCTTCGGTCCAGGTCATGCGCGTGCTGTTCTGGCTCATCTCCAGACCGGAGATGGCCACGCCGCCGGCATTGGCTGCCTTGCTCGGCGCAAACAACACCCTGGCTTCGGTAAAGTCCTGCACGCCTTCTTGAACGGTCGGCATATTGGCACCTTCAGAGACAGCCACAACGCCGTTTTTGATCAGCGTGCGGGCATCGTCCTGCGAGATTTCGTTCTGCGTTGCGCTGGGCAAAGCCAAATCCGCGGCAACGATCCAGGGCCTTTGTCCTGCATGGAATTCCACGCCAAACTCGCGCGCGTACTCCTCAATCTTGCCGCGCCGGTTGGTTTTCAAGTCCATGAGGTAGGCGAGACGCTCATCATCAATCCCATCAGGATCGTAAATGAAGCCGGTGCTGTCCGAGGCTGTCACCACTTTGGCGCCTGACTGGTTGAGCTTCTCAATCGCATAGGTCGCGACGTTGCCGGAGCCGGAGACCAGAGCGGTTTTGCCTTCGATGTCATGGCCCGCCTGCAGCAGCATGTCCTGCAGCATGTAGACGGTTCCGTAGCCGGTCGCTTCGGTACGAATCGGGCTGCCGCCAAAAGCGCGGCCCTTACCGGTAAGAACCCCGGTGAATTTATTCGTCAGACGCTTCCACTGACCAAACAGATATCCGATTTCCCGAGCGCCGACGCCGATATCGCCGGCCGGCACATCCATGTCTTCACCCACATGCCGATAGAGCTCGGTCATGAACGCCTGGCAAAAACGCATCACTTCACCGTCAGACTTACCCTTTGGATTAAAGTCAGCGCCGCCCTTGGCGCCGCCCATCGGCAAACCGGTGAGGCTGTTTTTGAAAGTCTGCTCAAAGGCGAGAAACTTCAGAATGCTCTGATTGACCGAAGGATGAAACCGCAATCCGCCCTTATAGGGACCAATGGAATTGTTGTTTTGCACCCGGTAGCCGCGATTCACCCGGATGTTGCCCTGATCGTCCTCCCAGCAGACGCGAAACGAGATGACCCGATCAGGCTCGGCGATGCGCCGAAGAATCTGCTGGGAGTGATAGATCTCTTTATCCGCGATGAAGTCAAAGACGTTTGCCGCAACTTCATACACGGCCTGATGGAACTCGGTTTCTCCAGGGTTTCTGCGCTTCAAACCATCCATAAACTGGGGCAGGTCGACGTGATCACTGATGGCCATAAGTTCGCTCCTCTTTCGTTAGTGGATGGTTTTTCGCTTCTCAGCGCTGGATTTCCAGGACATTCGTTGCGAACGTAGAATAAATCTCAGCGACGCCTTGCGCCATTTCATCGGGATAGACGAAAAAGTCTCCCGACTGCAGCGCGCTGAGGATCCCGTCAGCGACAAGGCCGGGCGGCGGAGCGCCTTCGCCCATGCCGGCCGAATCGGACATATCGGTCTTGATGGGACCGGCAAGCACGCTGATCACCTGCGTGCCCTGATCAGCCCAGGCTTCGCGCAAGCCTTGCGTCACGGAATAGGATGCTGCTTTTGAAGCCGAGTAGCCAGTAAAGGGCAGGAAGTTTTTCAGCGAGGCCAGTGAATTCATCTGCACGAACGCACCGCCGCCATTCGCCTTCAGTACAGGTCCGAATGCCTGAGCCAGCCGAATCAGCGGATAGACGTTGCCTTCCATCTGGGTCTTCAGGCCCTCAATCATGTTGTCATCGACGGGTGAAGCAAGCTCCACAACACCGGCGTTGGACACCACGATGTTGGCGTCGCTGGCAACTTCCGCAGCGCCGGCTGCGGTTTCTTCGCGGGCCAGATCGAAGTCGACCGGCACTACGCGATCGGCGCCGTAGCGCGCAATCAGATCGTCTACCGATGATGGATTGCGTACCGCTGCATAAACTCTGGCAGCGCCGGCTTCAAGGAAGGCCTCGGTGATGGCCCGGCCGATACCACGGTTGGCGCCGGTGACCACGGCCTTTGCGTTTTGAATTTCAACAGTCATTTTTTTCTCCTCGTAAGGTTCGGGTCTGGGCTAACTCCATTTGATCGAGCAGCCGATGCTGGCGTTCTGCACAGCAGGGCCTTTGCCGGTTGCGGCAATCTGCCGCATGGCATCGAGCAGTTCGGTTTTGCGATTGGCGGCATTACCCATGCGGGCATCGTCCAGCCGGCCCCGATACTGCAGCTCACCATCAGCGTTGAAGCCAAAGAAATCCGGCGTACAAACGGCGCCATAGGCCCGGCCGACACTTTGGTCTGCATCGACCAGATACGGGAAGCTGAAGCGATGCCGCGCGGCAAACTTCTTCATCATCGGCGGGCTGTCCGCCGGTACATACCGATAGTCGTTGGAGTTGATCGCCACGACGTTGATGCCTTCACTCTGCAGCGTGTCGGCATCAGCCGCAAAACGATCGACGATGGCCTGGACGTAGGGGCAGTGATTGCAGATGAACGCGATCAGCAGGCCGTTTTCGCCTTGCAGATCAGCCAGGCTGAATTCACGGCCGTCCGCATCGGCCAGCACGAACGGCTGGGCTTGCCAACCGGTTTGGGCTTCAGGGGTATCAAGTAACATGGTTCTTTTTCCTTTCAGATGTTGACTTGTCAGAAGTTGGCTTGCGGCGCAAGCGCCGGACGGTTGGATCCGGCGCCGCGCCCGGGTTGTTATTGCTCGAGCCGGCGGTAGAAATCCGCGATCGCTCGGCCGATGGCGAAGGGTTGGTCCTCTTGCACATAGTGCAAGCCGTGGCCGATATAGACGGTCTCGATGTTCCTGGCGCGTGCGGCCCAGTACTCAGCAGCTTCCGGAGGGTTGAGTGCTCCCGGCGTGGCATACAGGAACAGCCAGGGGATGTTGGTGTTCTCAAGAAACGCGTTGTACTCACGAACGATCCGGTCTGTCGCTGCGGGTTGGCCGCCAATCGGCATCTCATTCGGCCATTGGTTGACCTGGATGCGTGACTGCTCGGTTTTGAACGGTGCGCGGTACACGTTGTGCGCTTGTTCAGCCAGCGGACGCACGATGAAACCGGGCAAGGCGCCTTCCACGAAGAAGTTATCTTCGATCAGAAGCTTGCGGCCCTTTTGCGGATCCCGCACCGTGCGAAAGAAGTTGCCAAGCTCGGCCGGCATATCGTCGTAGCTTTTGGCCGGGATCAGCGGCGCAACGATGGATTCCATCGTCACGATGGCCTTGACGTTGTCCGGGTTTTGCGCGGCATAGTGCAAGCCAAGACCAGAGCCCCAATCGTGGACCACAAGGGTGATGTTCTTCAGCTTGAGCCGGTTCACGAATGCCTCGAAGTAGCGATAGTGATCGCCAAAGGTGTAATCCAGGCGTGGTTGGTCAGACTTGCCGAAACCAATGTTGTCCGGTGCGATCAGGCGAGCTTGCCCTTCCAGGTGCGGCATCACATTGCGCCACAGGTAAGAAGATGTGGGCTGTCCATGGAGGAAGAGGATGGGGTCCCCTTCACCAACGTCGATGTAGGCGATTTTTGAGCCCAGGATTTCGACGTATTCATGGGAGTAAGGCGTTTCAGAGGAGACGTCCAGCGGCGGTACCTTGAAGCCTGCGTAGGGATTTTCGTTTTGCGCCAGCGCGCCATGGCCGGTCAGCAACACGCTGAGGCCGGTCAGTAGTTGGATGATGCGAGTTTTCATAATCAGTCTTCCTTTAAAAGAGTGGTAAAAGAGCGGTGATTCCGTGTGGAACGTAGATTCGGTCATATCATTCCTCCTTCTTTCCTACACGGAGCCTTCGCGGAGCTTGTTTGTACCGACTGGTATAAACACTATAGTGATTAAACCATTCGGTCAAGTAAAAACTGAAAATATTTACCGTCCCCATTATTCCCTCGGGTGCTGATAGGCAGAAATTCGCGCTTTGTCAGCCTTTTATCTGGATGTCGAGGGGTTGAAAAGTATGGATCAGCGCCCTATTTTATTTGTACCATACGGTACAAACATGCTATATTGCCAACTGCAAGATTCAAGGAGTACCCGGATGCCCTGGGAAAAATCATTTGATGAAGACGAAGTGCTGACTAAAGCGATGGGCGTCTTCTGGGAAAAAGGTTACGAATCGACGTCGATTTCGGACTTGATCGAAGCCACCGGTATCAACAAAGGCAGCCTCTACAACGCGTATGGCGGGAAGCAGAAGTTGTTTATGGCTTCACTGCGCAAATACGAACGCGAAAAGCACAAAGCGACGCTTGCTGAACTGGAAGCCATGGATGATCCCAAGGCCGCCATTGCCACTTTGCTGGATGGTCTTGTGGAAGAAACGGTGGCTGACAAAGAGTTGAAAGGCTGCTTTTTGATCAACACCGCCCACGAGATTGCCACCCATGAAGATGAAGTCCTGGAGATCGTAACCCGCGGGCTGCGCGAAATGGAGGCGTTTTTACGCCGCAGCGTTGAAGTGGGTCAGGCTCGCGGGGACTTCTCACCGGAACTGGACCCGGAAGCCACCGCTAAGTCGTTGGTAGGGGTCATTGTGGCGATCCGCGTGTTGGGTCGAGGCGCCTTTGCAGAGCCCGCGCTGCATTCGATAGCAGATGGCGGCAAGCGGCTGGTTGCCTGAGGCATTGGTGTTGTTTGAATAGGCCACCGAGGCCATGGTTTAGTACCTATTATCCCTGAAGGACTATTGATGCGCGGCGACGCCGCTGATTTAGGATCAGCGGACAGTGTCCCGTTCGTTTTCGAGTATGTGCGGAAAATAGGACCTCTCGATTTGCGGAACTGGGGATACTGCATTTCTAGACACTGGATCGTCGTTCGTGAGTCTTAGTTCCGGACCTCCACGGCGAATGCATTCAAGATAGGTTACGTGGCATATTCGAATGAGCAAATCGACCAGTTGCAGCGTGATCTCGCAGACGCCCTCGTTGGTCTTGAAAACCTGTCGTTCAAAGGGGCACGAGAAGCAATTCATGCTCCTAATGACAATGTGCGTCGATTCCTCACTCATGGTATTGGCCGACGTCTCAGCGTACTAAAAAGATCGCTTGGTGAGATATTCATGTTATTCCCGCCCGAGCGAGCTCAGCCTCTTTCACATGATGAGACTACCCTCCTACAGATCTACCTCCACGCGTTCGTCATCAACTTAGCTGGTGTTTTCGACAACTTCGCTTGGGCGTTCATACACAGACACGGGTTGCGTGATCGTATTTCTCATTTTGCAGTCAGCATATTCAAGAAGGAGATGCAGCGATATCTTCCTGAGTCGATACTTGAATTCTTAAGAGAGAATGAGCTTCTAGGGTGGCACGGCGAATACGCGAAGCATTACAGAGACGCTCTAGCTCATCGGATTCCGCTGTATGTTCCGCCCAGCCTTGTCACCGAAGCTGAAGCGGCAGAGCATCAGCGACTTGGCGAAGAACGGCTTAGATTAATCGCTGAAGGGGAGTATGAGCGCGAGAACGAGACTCGCGACCGACAACTGCAGTTAGGTGCACCGGCTTTCTTTTTCATGCACGACATAGATCCTGATCAAGATGCGCAAATGGTATGGATGCATCCACAGTTACTATGTGATGCGAGCACAGTGATTGAATTCGGGAAGTGTTTTTTTGAATCATGGCAAGATTCACGAACAGACTGACCCCTGTGATTCATGCATGGGAGCAGTCCGTTTAACACGAGAACCCGCAGCCTAACTCACTGCTGCTACGCAACGCGTACGGCCTTAACGAGAATAGCGGGTCAAAAGTGCCAGCTAACTACAGTCGTAGAGGCTTAGCGAAGATAAAATGGCTGTAACACCAGTACGCTTTCAGAATAGGTTCGGACGGAGATATATCAGCCGGAAGGAGCTCGAAGACTACGCGGTGAAGGATCTCAAGATTTCCTCGTTTTCGTTAGGCGAATATCTTTTTGACTTTTGGGGCAAAGAACAGCTGCTTTCACCAGTCGCCCAAATCAACTTTCCAGCACCAATTACGCGTAAGTTTGCAAGGCTCTCTGGTACTCAGACACGAGGAAAACTAGAACCTGATTCAACGCGTTGGAACGAGGCTATCCAGTTTAGGAACAAGATTGAACTCACACGCTGGAACAACGCAATGATCTATGGAGAGTCGATACACCCCTTCGACAATCCAAGTATTCTGCAAACTGAATTTCTTTATGTTGGCAGCCGACCCAAGCCGCCTGGAAAAACTAGGGTTGTAGTGAACAAAGTTGGTAACCACCGAGTGTTGTCTCGAGAGGACATAACACCGAGTTACTATCACGGTTGGCAGGTTTTTTGGATTGAATGTTTACTTCGACACACTATCGTGCTGCATGCTTCAAGAACGACAGATCGCGATATTCATGACTGGAGCATGCTGCCGAGAAATCAAAGTTACTTAGTTGCAAGAGCGGACCTAGCTTCTCTCGAATCCTTTAAACGACATTTTGAAGCTGTTTACCTTTATGAGGACTATAGACGTAACGCCTTGTCGGCTTTAACGAGAGGAGAATCCCCAGGGCCACTTCCCAGAAACAAACAGCGAATTTGGCGCAAGAGGCACCGTGAAATTGGGTTGGAGTCACTAAAAAAAACGAACCTAGGTGAACCGGAACTACTCGAGTTTTTAAGAGCGCAGATCCGGTGGTGGGATCGTGCCGGTGCTCAAGAAACGAGGCTCTTTCGTGAAGAAAGAGAGCGCCACATTGCCAGCACGATTGCATTGATTAAGCTCGCGTTCAAACGCGATTTTGAATACGTCAACGACAAGGTCGGACGTATCACTAGCCATTTCCAGCCTGTTTTGGATGTCATTTTCCCCAATTGGACGATGGACCAAAGGGATCTTGTCAATAGGTCTTTAAAGGCTTGGTCTAACGAAGGAGTGTTCGCGGAGCTGGCTCGTCGACTTGACCTCTCTGACTCGAGAATTGAGGCATTTTGTAAATGGATAGAATCAAACGACCTCCATCAATTCTATTTGCACTTTCAGCGACTTGGAGACATTGGGCGAGCCGAAGTCCGAGTGGAACAGGCGATCTCTTCTGGTGAAACAGCTGCTCTAGCTGATTTAGTCGAATCTGCTGCCAATTGTGCTTTGGAAGAACGAGGGGAGCAGGTTCGAGGTAAAACTCTCGGCCCGAAACTTAAAGTGTTATTCGGATCCGATAGCAAGATTAACCTCGAATCAGAACTGAATCGATTTGGAAAGTTAACTCGAACCGGTAACTCGTCGTTGCGACGAAGGCTAGCCCAGATCAGTCGTATAAAAAATGTTCCTGAGCCCGAGATGACAAAGGTTATCTTATCGGCGATTGTTATCAGAAATGAAAGCGCCCATATGGGGCTTCGCAGGTATGGCATGGAAGACCATATAGACCTTGTTAGATTCGTTTCAATGGCAATTTGGATAATTTGGTCGGCACGATCCTAAGAAAAGCTTCTCAAGGGTACGCCTCAATTTTCGAGCCCTCGGTTTTCGTCGGTACTAAGCCAATCCAATAGTTTCTGACTCCTTCTGCTCTATTCTTGATCTTCCCGGGTAGGGCGCGCTCTAGGAGAAGTCCCCCTCGACCCTCCGAGGCGGATCGCGGCTTTCGCGAACGCCGTGCTAACTGGAAATTGCTCCCTCTGCAGAAGCACTGCAAAATGGTCTGAAATTACCAAAGTGCTGGCCCTGCCAACGATTGAGGAGTTCCAGTGTCGCAAGAAATCTCGCTTCACACCGTCCACGACAAGAACCTTAATTTTCTCATTGGATCTGGCGCATCAGTTGGGATCGCTCCCACGCTCGCGTTGGGTATTAGAGATGGAGAGGGTATTGCTTGTACGTTGGAGTCGCTAGCAACGAAGTTCGAGAAAGAAGGGAAAGGCGAGTCGCGTGCTGCTCTTTTGATGCACTACTATCGATCCTGCATAGAGCCGATTCTGAAATTCGACGCAGAATTTCAAACTATGATGGGCAGTCTGGACGAATATGAGGAATTCCTGAAGTCCATATTGAAGGTGCTTTCCAGGCAGCCGAGTGGCGAACGCCGCTGCAACGTATTCACAACAAACTACGATCCTTGCATCACCCACGCGGCCGATAACTTGCAGAGGAATGGGTCTTGGCAGTTTCTCCTCAATGATGGAGGGCGTGGAATTCATAGGAGATATCTACACGTCAGAAACTACAACAGTTTTTTATATCAATCCGGAGTCTTTGAAAGGGATCGGGTAGAAGTTCCGCAGATCAATCTTATTCAAGTTCATGGCTCGTCGTTTTGGTTCAAGGAGGGTGAAACGACGTATATCGATACCGCTAATGATAACAGTCAGCGAGTTATCATTAATACCGGCTTTGATAAACTCCAGGGCTTCTCAAACACCCTTCAGGATGAATCAGCATCTCTGGAAGACCTACCGGCTATTGGGTTAACGCAGGATGAAATAGATCGCTTCTACGAGTCCTACAATCCACTGCCAATAGTTAACCCGACGAAATGGAAGTTTCATGAAACCGTGTTCGAGGAACTTTACTACCAGTTACTTAGGCATCTCAGTTATGAGTTAGAGAAGCCCAATGCCGTACTAATTACCTTTGGGTTCTCGTTTGCTGACGAACACATCCTCAATATCGTAAAACGCTCCTTGGTCAATCCCAGGTTGAAAGTCTTCGTATGTTGCTTCAATGAATTTGAGCGAACCTTAATGGAGCAACGGTTTAAGGGTTTTGCCAACGTTGAAATTGTTTGTCGCGAAGAGGAAATGACCTTCGCAGTCTTCAATGAATTCGTGTTCAACGTTGACAACGCTGTAAAGGCCGAAGGATGAGTATCGATGTAGGCGAAGTCATTGCAGTGCGCGGGGTAAAGATCACGCTTCATATCTTCGAAGAATCGAATAAGGAAACGTTGTTTTATGAAGGCAAGAAACTTAAAGGGGTCTCTATTCAAGAACATGTGGGAATTCGCCGAGGGCTCAGAGAGATAGTTTGCATAATCGAGGGCGAGTACCTGGACGAGCGACGAACAGAAGATTCGTCTGGAGGCAACAATCGATATGTCCGCCTTGTCGAAGCTCGACCGATTGGATACTTCGAAGGAGATACCTTCACTGAAGGAATCAAGCATCTTCCGATGATTAAAGATCCAGCTTTCCTGCTGTCGGAAGATTCCGTTTCGAGCATTTATAGTCCAGCTAGTGACGATGGGTTTGTAATTGGTAGGACGATTAAGGAAGACGTTGAAATATCGCTACCGTGGCAGCGGTTGTTCAATAGCCACATCGGCATATTCGGTAATACTGGCAGTGGAAAATCGAATACCCTCGCTCGCCTGTACACCACTCTTTTTGAAAGAAAGCGAGATGCGATCCTTGGAAAAAGTAGCTTCGTAATTTTCGATTTTAATGGTGAATACACCGGGGGCCAGCTTGTCGCCAAAGAAGATAAACGCGTCGTTGAACTAGACACCCGATCCAAAGATGGGCTTGGGAAGTTTCCCCTAACCGCAAAGGAGTTTTGGGACCTAGAAACACTCAGTGTGTTGTTTCAAGCGACTGCAATGACTCAACGCCCATTCCTAAACCGTATGATCAGTGGGCGAATGAGCTATCAGGGAAATCCAGATAGCCTCTCGAATTACTTCAAAGCGACTTTTCGTCGATCTTTCACCTCTGCGGCACAAAAGCCCGAAACGCTAGACCTGCTCAGAACGATATCAAGATCTCTAGAGCTCTTAGATTTGTTGCATCTATTGGAGGACGTATCGTGGCATTCGACTCAAAACAAGTTTCAGGTTCCGAGCCGCCCCAATTTCTTCTTTGATCCGGAAAGCACTCGCTATACGGAGTACTTTGGTAGTCAGGTGGAATCCAGCGTTATACCCGATCTTGACGGATTCGGGGAGCTTGAGTTGCGCATAAACCTGCAGATGATTAACGATCTTCTGCAAGGATACGTGCAGTTTGATCATATCCAGCCGTTGCTTAAACGAGTCGAATCTGGAATGCGAAACCTTAGAAAGGTGGTAGAGATATCGGACGTTTCGGCTGAAGAAACTCTTGTGACCGTTGTCTCCTTTCGATCCTGCAATCAAGAAGTGAAAAAGGTCCTACCTTTGATGATTGCCAAACACTATTACTACGAACACCGAGATAGTGTCACGTACCCGCCGGAACATACACTTCATCTGATTATCGACGAGGCGCACAACATACTCTCTGAGCAATCGATCCGCGATCAAGAAAGCTGGAAGGATTATCGTCTCGAGACATTCGAAGAGATGGTCAAAGAAGGTAGAAAATTCGGATTTTTCGTTACGATTGCAAGCCAACGGCCGGCGGATATTTCCCCAACAGTGGTATCACAAGTGCACAACTTTCTGATACATCGCCTGGTGAACGACAGAGATCTGTTTCTGCTGGATAACACAATCAGCACGTTGGATAACTTGTCAAAAGGTCTCATCCCTCACCTCTCTCAAGGCGCGTGTGTCGTGACCGGAACATCGTTTGATATCCCTATGGTCTTACAGATCGACAGGCTCGATGAAAACCTCCAACCAGATAGTGCGGACGTCGATCTTGAGATGCTTTGGAGTGATTGATCAACGAATGAGATTGCAGCTGCCCTTGCGGCGTTAGGTATTCGATTTAGTATCTAAGGCGTCAAAAGCTTCTCGGGATTTTTAATCGCCGTGCACTAGAGTAGTCACTGGTTCCAGCTACCATGTAGACAAAATATCTTAACCAGACGAGTGTGCAGAAACCGGTACCCATCCAGGTACCCGATCATCCTCAAGTAGTCTCATCTCACCTCAACTTGCCTCAACACAAACTTCCCTATATCGTTGAGTTTACTTGAGTTTCGCCGAAACCTTTTGAAATTCAATGAGTTACGATCGCGACTGTTAATCAGTGGGTCCAGCTGGGCCGAACTACTATCTCGTTAACGGCACTTGGTTGCGCAGTTTAGTAAATACTGGGTCGCGTCCTAAAGTCCAAGATGTTTTGTACTAATACCTCAGACCGAGATTACGCTAGGCGCGATCGAGGATAACCTCAGGAGAAACAGCCAGTGGTTTTTTGCAACTGATGATTGTGGTTAAAACATCAATCGTGCGGTGCCTCTACTGACGCTTCCTCGCCAACTGCGCAAACGCGTTACTGCTGATCACATTGCCTTCGTAAACGTAACTTTCGTGGTTGCGGGTCACCGACTTCTGATCGTAGACGTAATTCACCAGCATGCCGGCAGACTGTTGCTTACCCTTAGCTGAGCTGTCAGCCGCCCAGTTCAGACGTTCCAGCCGGGCGCCGTTGCGCAGGTGGAAACGGGCCACCGGGTCCAGGGGTGCATCGCCGCGTTTTTCGTGCAGCAGATAGTGGGCGCACAGGGCGGACATAACCGTTTCCGTGCTGCCGTCGTCAGTCTGCCAGGGGAACTGATCGGGATTGTTCCGCACCGTTTCCACTACCGTGGCTTCCGCTGCTGAAAGTTCACCGGCCGCCTGGGCTTTGGTCAGCCAGCCGCCAAAACCCGGGATGGGTGAGAGGGTTGCAAACGCTTTGATGTGCGGCAATTCACTGGAAATCAGATCAACCACTTGTTTGATTAACAAATCTCCAAACGCGATGCCGGTGAGGCCGTGCTGGCAGTTGCTGATGGAATAAAATATCGCCGTGTCGGCGCTGGCTTCACTTTCGCCGGCGTCAGCCCGGGTCGATTCGTCGCGGATCAGCTGGTCGATGGAACCGGCCAGGCCGGACGTCAGCGCCGCTTGCACAAATATGATCGGCTCCCCAGGCAGCGCGGGGTGGAAAAAGGCATAACAGCGCCGCCCGGAGGAAACACGCCGCTGCAGATCGTCCCAGCCCTGAATTTCGTGCACCGCTTCGTATTCGATCAGTTTTTCCAACACCGCTGCGGGGGTATCCCAGTTGATCTGCTCCAGGGTCAGAAAGCCGCGGTTGAACCAGGCCCGGAACAGAGCGGTCAGGTCTTCATCAACAGCGCTGATATCCGGGTGCTCGCGGCGCAAACGCAGCAGGTCGGAGCGCATGTCCACCAGCAGCGGGGTGCCGCCGGGCACCATGTTGAACAGCTCAAACACCTGGCGGCGCGGCGGCTGGCTGGCCCTGTTCAGATGCTGGACGTTAGCCGGGCTGGGGTCGAGCTGATACTGGGCGATGGCTGCTTTCAGGGCGTCCGCGTCGACGCGGAAGTTCTCCAGCAGAAAGCGGAAAAATTCCAGGCGTTCGTCTTCGTCGAAGTGCCGGTACAGGCGCAGCACGTGGGCTGCCAGTTTCAGCACCGTGGCTTCGTCTTTCAGACGCAGCAGATCGCGGCACATATCCTGCCAGTTGCGCCGCCACAGCGCCCCGCTGGAGACCGATTTCAGAATGTCCTGTAACGCCACGCTTCACTACCTGCGCGCCATGCGCGCTAAAGCAATCTACCCTGCATTGTGATCCACATTTATTGCAAAACAATACAAGGGCATTGAAAACCCTTTGTAACCGGGATTTAGGCTGTTTTCTGTACAATTACAGTATAACAAACACCCTGCACATTGATGTGAGGTGGCGCATTAGTGGCGCATTAGTAGTGGCGCATTAAGTGTCAGGCCAGTTGCGGCTGCTGATAGCGTTCAATCTGCGCGCGCAGCTCCGCGGGCCACGTTATGGCACGCCGTGCATCGAGATCGATACACAGACCAACAGAATCACTGATACCCAGTAACTGCCCGCTGTTGGCGTTAAAAGCCCAGCGGCGCGACAGGCGGGACTTTTCTTCCAGCCGCAGGTCGGCGCTGAAGTAGGCAATTTCATCGTTCAGGCGGGGCTGGCCGTAGAGCAGGTTGCGGGTCTCCATAATCGCCCAGCCGACCCGCCGGCCGTCGCCGGTCTGGAACACCGGCGGTCCCTGGGGTGAGTCTTCCTGCTGCGCCAGTTTAGCGAACGGCAGGAACATCAGCTCCAGCTCTTCTTTTAACCAGCCTTCAGCGTCTACGTCATCGTCTTCAATGGTGGTGTTGCGCTTGCCGCTCATCATGCCGCCGCCTTCCACAGCCGGGATGGTCGCGTCCAACTGGTCCAGGGTGACCGCGGTGTTAACCGGGCCCAGGGTCAGGCTGCGCGGCTTGGCGTAAGCGGGCACTTCCGTGGGGGTGAAAGTGCCGGCCGCTGGGAAGGGTAGCGGCCGGCGGCTGGCCTGCTCGATCAGCGCGGTGGTGACAATAAAGGTGGCGGCCACGTCCTGGCTGTCCGCATTGCGCACCTCCACGTAACTCTGCATGCCGCCTTCTGCCAGTGCCAGCACGCCGCCAACAGTATGCAGCGGGGCGCCGGCAAATTGCTCCCGGCGGAAGCGGGTGTAAGTATCCACCCGGCGCAGGAAGCCTGCCGCCATGGTTTCAGCAGGCATATCCAGGCTGTCAATCAGGGTCCGGTTGGCCTGTTC
This sequence comes from Pseudomonadales bacterium, assembly GCA_028279305.1. Taxonomy (GTDB): domain Bacteria; phylum Pseudomonadota; class Gammaproteobacteria; order Pseudomonadales; family Azotimanducaceae; genus UBA4421. The sequence goes on along the minus strand of JANQOA010000344.1, from coordinate 10,262 downwards.
CATGCGCGCCATGTAGTAGCGCACGTTCATATGACCCAGGGAGTCAATCTCCTCATCCTGCACGGTGGACTCGTGGAGTAACTGCATAACACTCATTTCCGGTAAACAAAGCCGGCCATTTTACCCGACAATGCGTGCGTTGACGAAGTGCCTGATCAGAGCGGCCAGCGCCTGGGGCTGATCCCAGCAGACCAGGGTTTTGCAGTTCTCGATCATGGTCAGCTCAGCGGTAGGCACCTCGCGGCAGAAACGCTCCGCCAGGGCCGGCTTAAAGGCTTTGTCGTCCGCGCCCCAGGCCACCAGAAAAGGCAGCCGGGTGGTGCGCAACTGCACCGCCGCGTCGTTGGTGACCTCGGGTGAAAAAGATTTAAGCACTTGCCGGGCGTCGCTTTGAATCCTGGGGCCGGCAAGCAACGCGTCCGCCCAGCGGTCTATTTTAACCGGGTCCACCTGATTGGTGAGACGGCCGAACACAAAGGGCAGCCCCCACAGTGCCCGCACTTTCAGCGTGTGTGCGGTCAGCGCCATGCCGCCTGGCAGGTAAGGCAGCAACTTGAAGTAGCTGAACAGTTTGGGAGGAAAGTCATCAAACATATCACAGTTGGTCAGCAAGACACGGCCCAGGCGCTGGGGGTGATGGGCGGCCACAACTTGAGCGATGGCGCCGCCGCTGTTGTTGCCGATCAGGGTCACGTCTTCAACGTCCAGCTCGTCAAGCAGATCCGCCACCGCCCTGGCCAGCCCGGGCACGGACAGATCCGCTCCCGGTTTTGCCGGCAGCCGGTGAGCACCCATGGGCAAGGTGGGGAAAACGCAGCGGAAGTTGTCAGCCAGCAGCGGCGGCATGCGGTCCCAGTGGCTGGCGTCCGCCAGCACCAGGTGTAGAAACACCAGTACCGGGCCGCTGCCGACGTCGTGATATTCAATCTCGCCCAGATGGGTGGCGGCGGTGCTGGGCGCGGGCCACAGGTTGGGGGCGGCGGGTGTGCGGGTTGTGTTCATGGACGTGCCTCCAATGATTTGCTTGAGCGGAAACCGTTGCAGAATACTAAAACGTAGCGAACGCTACAACTAGCTGCAGCAATCACTTTGACTAAATGTAGCTATCGCTACAACCCATAAGGCGGGTGTTCCGTTTATGCACCGGGGTTCGACTTTTTGTTGCTTCCGCGTAGCGATAAACGCTAAATTCCGGGGCTGATTGAATGCGGGGGGAGTGTATGGGACGGGTGCTGGTGTCGCTGAAGTGGCTGGGCATAGTGCTGCTCAGTCTGCTGGTACTGGCAATTGGCTACCGGATGCTCACTGTGGACGACCGCAACACCGCGGTGGCTGACGACATCCGCAACAATCCGGATGGTGAACGGGCGCGCAAGTCCATGCTCGTCGATCTGCCCGACGGCCGTATGTATCCCGTTAATTACCTCAAAGAAGACAACCTGGTGTATATGGGCATCGACGGCTTGTGGTGGCGCGAATTCAGGGGGGAGGGCGCGCCGGTGTCCATGCTGATCCGCGGACAGCGCTACACCGGCCACGGCCGGGTGGTGTTGGATGACCCGGCGTACGTCGACGACGTATTCAGCCGTCTGCGCCCCACCGCCCCCGCATGGCTGCCGGACTGGTTGAACGGCAAGCTGGTTGTGATCACGCTGGATAACCTGTGACCGCGGTTACTTTTAACACCAAGTTTGCCTACGGCGTCGGCCAGGTTGCTGAGGGCCTGAAAAATTCCGCCCTCGGCATGTTTGTCCTGTTTTACTACAACCAGGTGTTGGGGTTGCCGGCCACCCTGGCCGGCCTGGCGCTGTTTATCGCGTTGTTATTCGACGCGGTAACCGATCCGCTGGCCGGGTCGCTGTCGGACAACTGGCAATCCCGCCTGGGCCGCCGTCACCCCTTTATGTATGCGTCAGCGTTGCCGCTGGCGGTGATGTTTTTTCTGCTCTTCATGCCGCCGCAGGGCATGGGCACCTGGGGCCTGTTCACCTGGCTGACGGTATTTATAGTCCTGACCCGGGCGGCCATGACCCTTTACCACGTGCCGCATATCGCATTGGGCGCGGAGCTGTCGGAGGACTATGAAGAGCGCACAAAAATAGTAGCGATCCGCTACTTCCTCAGTTTTGTCGGCTGGCTGCTGGCTTATTACCTGGGCTTCGGCTGGTTTTTTGCCGACAGCGAGGAGTTTCCCCGCGGCCAGTTCAACACCGCGGCTTATGGGCCGTTTGCCGCCTGGGTCAGCGTCCTGATGTTTATCACCATCCTCTGGTCCGCGGTGGGCACCCACCATCGCATCCCCTATCTGCCGGTGAATCCGCCCAGCAGCGAGGTCATGTCCTTCGGCCGGGTGATTATGCGCACCTTCAGGGAAATTGCCGAGGCGCTGAAGAACCGGGATTTCATGTGGACGTTTTCCGGCACCCTGCTGATTTTCATCATGGTGGGGGTGGATAACGGCCTGAATCTGTACATGTTTGAGTACTTCTGGGAGCTGAGTTCAGACGACAAACTGATGCTGATGCTGCTGTATCCCGGCGGCATTATGGCCGGCACGCTGCTCACCCCTTACCTGCATAGGTATTTTAACAAACGGCACGGCATTACCCTGGGCATTACCGGTTGGTCCCTGTGCCAGATCCTGCCGATCTTTCTGCGTTTTTTTGGCTGGTTTCCGGAAAACGGCAGCGCGGAACTGGCCACCACGCTTACCGCTATCAAGTTTGTGCAGGGGGTGGCGGCTGCGCAGTCGCTGGTGAGCTTTCAATCCATGATTGCGGATATTGCGGACGAACACGAACTGCGCCACGGCAAGCGCCAGGAAGGGATCTTTTTTGCCGCCGGCTCTTTTGCCGCCAAAGCCACGTCCGGCCTGGGCTCGTTTGCCGCGGGCATTGCGCTGGACCTGATCGACTGGCCGCGGGGTGAACATATCCAGACCGCGGCTGACGTGCCGGTGGAGACCCTGGCGAATCTGGGCCTGACCTACGGGCCGATTGTCTCGGGGTTTGCCGTGATCAGCGTGCTATTTGTGGTGCAATGCAAAATGACCCGCCAGCAGCATGAAGAAACCACCCGGCGGCTGGCCTCATTGCGGGCGCAGCGTGCTGGCGGAACCGGCCAGCAACCGGCTTAGCAGAACTAATGATGTTTCCCAAGGTATTGAGCGCTGCGGGGCTTGTGATCTGACTATTGGTCATTTATATTGCTGACCACCAGTCACTTAACGCCCGCCGGTGCGCCTGCAGCTTTCGTCTGAGCCGCCGGTTCGGCACTTACTTAAGAGCACATCATGATTCAATTTGAACTCAACGGCCGGCAGGTCTCCACGGATGATGACCCCGCCACCCCCCTGCTTTGGGTGGTACGCGACACCTTTAAACTGAAAGGCAGTAAATTCGGCTGCGGCGCGGGTTTGTGCGGCGCCTGCACCATGCATCTGGACGGCCAGGCGGTGCGCACCTGCATCACCCCCATCAGCGCCGTGGCGGGTAAATCTGTCACCACCATTGAAGGTCTCGGCACGCCTGACAATCTGCATCCGCTGCAGGCGGCCTGGCACGACCTCAGCGTGCCTCAATGCGGTTACTGCCAGTCGGGTCAGATCATGTCCGCAGCAGCGCTGCTGGCGCAAAACCCGAACCCGGACGAAGCTGACGTGGATACAGCTATGGCGGGCAACATCTGCCGCTGCGGCTGCTACCCGCGCATCAAAAAAGCCATCATCGAGACCGGCGCGCGCAGCCTGGCTTACGAAGCGGCTGCACCCGCCGGCCTGCAGCGTGCCGCAGAGGAGGAGCAGGTATGAACACAGTGAATGTATCACGGCGGAATTTCCTGCGCGCCGGTGCGGTTACCGGCGGCGGCCTGGTGGTTGGGTTCTCGTTGCAGGGTTGTTCCACAGCACCGCTGCCCCTGGCCGACAGCGCCGGGTTGTCCGCCAACGCTTTCCTGCAGATTACTCCCGACAACACGGTGCGCTTCTACTGTCCCCGTGATGAAATGGGCCAGGGGGTGACCACCGGCCTGGGCACGCTGGTGGCAGAGGAATTGGACGTCCACCCGGCTGACCTGGATATCGTATTTGCCGGCGTCCATGCTGAGTACAACAACCCGGATATGGGGGTGCAGGCCACCGGCGGCAGCAACTCGCTGAAGGCCCACTACCTGCCGCTGCGCCAGGCCGCCGCCAATACCCGCAGCGTGCTGGTACAGGCTGCCGCGCAGGATCTCGGGGTGCCGGCGGCGCAGCTTAAAACCGAGGGTGGACATATACTGGCCAACGGCCAGCGCCACCCTTATGGGAAGTTTGTCGCCAGCGCCGCGGGTATGAGCATGCCGGATGCAGCGCCGCTGAAAAGCAAAGCGGACTTCCGCTACATCGGCCGGACTTTCCCGCGCCTGGACGCCATTGCCAAAGCCACCGGCACGGCCGAGTTCGGCGTGGATGTGGATATCCCGGGCATGCTGCACGCGGTTGTGGTGCGCTCCCCGGTGGCCGGTGCAAAATTGCTGGCGTTTGATGCCTCTGCGGCTGAAAACATGTCCGGCGTGCGCCGGGTGCTGGAGATCTCGTCCGGCATAGCGGTTGTCGCGGACAAGTACTGGCAGGCTAAAACGGCGGCCGCCAGGCTGCAGCCCGAGTGGCAACAGGTACCGCTGTCCCAGGTGGACAGCAGCCGGGTGCGGGCGGATTACGAAGCGGCCATGGCTGAGCAGGACGGCATTGTGGACGCGGATCAGGGTGACCTGGAAGCCGGTTTTGCGGAGGCGGACAACGTGCTGGAAGCCCGCTACTGGGCACCTTATCTGGCCCACGCTCCGCTGGAGCCCATGAGCGCGGTATTGAAGCTGGAAAACGGCGAAGCGGACCTGTGGTCCGGCACCCAGGGGCCAATCGGCGCCCAGGGGCTGATCGAGCGGGTGACCGGCACCCCGGCTGAGAAAATCCGCATCCATACCACCTATCTGGGCGGCGGCTTCGGCCGCCGCGGCACCCTCACGCACATTATGGAAATTGCCGAGATTGCGCAGGCGGTGGGGAAACCCATCCACCTGTTGTGGTCGCGTGAAGACGACATGCGTCACGGCGTGTACCGGCCGGCCTCACTGATGCGTATTAAAGCCGGGGTCGCGGATGACGGCCGCATTACCGCCTGGGAAGCAAAACGGGTGGGCGGCAACATCACCCCGGAAACGCTGAAAAACCTGGTGCCGGCGTTGCTGCCCAACCTGCCCGACCGTATGACCGGGTGGGCGGTCGGCTTGTCCAAAAGCCTGTTCTCCAACTGGATGATTGATCATTCCAGCATTGAAGGTCTGTACGAAGACTACGACTTCGCCAACCGGGCGGTCTCCCATGTCACGGTGGACCATGGTTTTCCGCTGACTTTCTGGCGGTCGGTAGGCCACTCGTATACCGCGTTTGCGGTGGAATCCATGATTGATGAACTGGCGGAACAAGCCGGCGTGGATCCGGTCAGTTTCCGGCTGCAGAACACCGCCAACAATCCGCGTCTGCGCAACGTCATCAAGGTGGCGGGTGAACGTATGGCCGGCATGCAGCCGGCCGCCGGCCGTTATCTGGGGTTTGCCGCGCACAACTCGTTTGCCACGGATGTGGCGGAGATTGCTGAAGTTTCAGTGGAAAACGGCGTTATCCGCGTGCACAAGGTCACCTGTGTGGTGGACTGCGGTATTGCGGTCACGCCGGATATCGTGCACGCCCAGATGGAGAGCGCGGTGATGTTCGGCCTGACGGCAGCTTTGCACGGCAAGATAGAATTGCGCAACGGCGCGGTGCAGGAGAGTAACTTTCACGACTACCCCATCCTGCGCATGAACGAAGCACCCGCGGTGGACGTCATTATTGTCGACAGCGGCACCGAACCCACCGGGGTGGGGGAGCCGGGACTGCCGCCGCTGGCGCCGGCGGTGGCAAATGCTGTGTACCGGGCGACCGGTCAGCGCTTGCGTTCGCTGCCTTTTGAGCTGCAGGCGTAACCGGCGTCAGCTATCAAACTGCGCTGCGGCGAAGGCATGGATGGCGTTGCTGTTGGTTTCCATGTCGCCGGAGTTGACGGACACCACCAGCTCGGTGACTCCGGCTTCGGCGTAATCCCGGGCGTTGTCCGGCGTCACCTGGCTCATGTCCAGGCGTACCTGCACCTCCGTCAACGGCGGCCGGCCGGCATTGGCCGCTTCCTCCTGAATCACCGGCAGGCGTGACCTGACGCTGTCCGGGCGCAGGTTCATGCCGTGCCAGCCGTCCGCCAGTCTGCCCGCCCGGCGCAGCGCCGGCGGACGGTTGCCGCCGGTGAGGATGGGCGGGTGCGGGGTCTGGGCCGGTTTCGGCGAGGTGACAAGGTCTTCAAAAGCAAAAAACTCACCGTGGAATGTGGCCGGGTTTTCACCCCATAAACCGCGCAGCACGGCGATAAATTCGTTGCTGTAGCGTCCCCGGCTGTCGTAAGGCACACCCAGTATGCGGTTTTCCTCCGGCAGGCTGCCTACGCCCAGACCCACCACCAGGCGGCCGCCGGTCAACTGGTCCAGGGTGGCCAGCTCTTTGGCCAGCACCATGGGGTGCAGGTAGGGCATCACCAGCACGCTGGTACCCAGCCGCACGGTGCTGGTTGCGGCGCCCAGCCAGGAGAGGATCATCAGGGCGTCGTGATACGGCTTGTCGCCGAGACGCTCCTGCACATAACCAACGTGGAGGATATGATGGTTAACCCACACGGAATCAAAGCCGGCTGCTTCAGCCTGCACGCCCAGCTCGATGAGCCGGGCCGGATCCGCCACACCAAAATTGTTGGGCACCACATAGCCGTAACGCATTTTTCCATCCCCGATATTGGTCCGTTGCTCAATAATAAACCATAATAAGGTTCGATATAGACGTGGGATTGAATATGGAAAAGCGCCGTATGGGAAAACACGGTCTGGAGGTCACCGCGCTGTGCATGGGCACTATGACCTTCGGCCTGCAGGTTGAGGAACAAGCGTCCCGGACCATTCTGGACAAAGCCGTAGACCACGGTCTGGTGTTTCTGGATACGTCGGATGCTTACCCTGCCGGCGGTACGCGTGAAACCGTGGGCGGCACCGAAGCGCTGCTGGGCCGCTGGATCAAGGATAAGGGCAACCGCGACAGTCTGATTATCGCCACCAAGTGTTTTGTTCCCACCCACGCCGGGCCGAACAACTGGGGATTGTCGCGGCACCATATCATGCGCGCGGTGGAAGCCAGTTTGACGCGGCTGGGTACGGACTACATCGACCTGTATCAGTCCCACGGCTTTGATCCGCATACACCCATCGATGAAACCCTGCGCGCGTTTGAAGACCTGGTGACAGCAGGCAAGGTGCGGTACGCGGGTTGCTCCAATTACCCGGCCTGGCGGCTGGCGGAAGCTCTGCAGGCGGCGGAGCGCAACCACCTGAGCGGTTATATCTCGGTACAGCCGCGCTACAACCTGCTGTACCGGGACATAGAGGTGGAACTGCTGCCCATGTGCCGCAGCCGGGGGCTGGGGGTGATTGTCTACAACCCGCTGGCCGGCGGTTTTCTGTCCGGCCGTTATCAGCCGGGCCAGGATTTTGAAGACAACAGCCGTTTCACCCTGGGCACGTCCGCGGATATGTACCGTGAGCGGTATTGGCAGGAAGCTCAGTTTCAGGCCGTTGAGACATTAAAGGCCGTGGTCGAGGCCAAGGGCCTGAACATGGTCTCCGTGGCGGTGGCGTGGGTGTTGGCTCAGCCGGGCATCACCTCAGCGCTGATCGGCGCCTCCCGGCCTGAACAACTGGACGCCAATCTGGCGGCGCTGGAGGTTGAATTTGATGACGAATTGCGCGCGGCCTGTGAGGCTGCGTGGTGGACGCTGCCCCGGCGTCCGGTGCAGCCCGGTTACCGTTAGCGTTTGCTGCGGCGGCTTGAACTGGCCGCCGGGCTTGCGCACACTTTCAATCACCTGATTGACTGAGGTTGCGCTATGACGCTTCGCCTGGCCGGGGTCCGTGTTACCTGTCTGTACATCTTCCTGTGCGCGTTGCTGTGCGCGCTGTTGCCCGCCGGTGCTGCCGTGGCTGAAGAAGTGGGCAGCGTGGACACAAAATTCAAACTGTTGGGGCCGGACCACAAGATCAAAATCGAAGCTTTTGACGACGAGAAAGTGTCCGGGGTGTCCTGCCATGTCAGCCGCGCGGTGACCGGCGGCATCAAGGGTGCGGTTGGCCTGGCGGAAGATACCTCGGATGCCTCCATCGCCTGCCGTCAGGTGGGGCCCATCAGCATCCTGGAAGAACTGGAAGCCGGTGAACATGTCTTCAGCGAGCGCCGCTCGTTGATTTTCAAAACCCTGCAAGTGGTGCGCTTTTGTGATGAAACGCGTAACACGCTGGTTTACCTGGTGTACAGCGACAAAGTGATTGAAGGCTCACCGAAGAATTCGGTGTCCACCGTGCCGATCCGGCCCTGGGGCCAGGAGGCGGCGGTGAAGTGCACGGATGGAGAGTAAACGGTATAAAGGTGAGTAGAGAGTCCGTCTAGAGGAGAAGCACTTTATGTCCAGTGAACGCGAGCGCCTGCACAATCTTTTTCCCGATCTGGATTTCGACCCGGAAGCCCTGCGCGCCAGGTACGAACAGGAGCGGGTCAAACGGCTGCGCGAAGACGGTGAAGATCAATATATAGAGGCTTCTTCCCGGTTTGCCCACTATGCGGACGATGACCCTTACGCGGACGCCGGCTTTGAGCGCGAGCCTTTGGAGCTGCAACTGGACGTTGCCGTGATCGGCGGCGGCTTCAGCGGCCTGATGGCGGGGGCGCGGCTGAAGGAGCGCGGCGTCACCAACTTCAGAATTATTGAAGGGGGCGGCGATTTTGGCGGTACCTGGTACTGGAACCGCTACCCGGGCGCCCAGTGTGACATCGAATCCTATTGTTATCTGCCGCTGCTGGAAGAGACCGGCTACATGCCAAAAGAGAAGTACTCCTACGCGCCGGAAATATTTGAGCATACAAAGCGGGTTGGTGAGTATTTTGGCCTCTACGACAGCGCCGTTTTCCAGACCCGGGTAACCGAGGTGCGCTGGCTGCAGGACGAGCAATGCTGGCAGGTCTCCACGCACCGCAACGACAACATCCGCGCGCAATTTGTCATCCAGGCCACCGGGCCTGCGAACCGCCCCAAACTGCCGGGCATTCCCGGCATTACCGACTTTCAAGGCCATACCTTCCACACCTCGCGATGGGACTACGACTATACCGGCGGTGACCACAGCGGCGGCTTAACCAAACTGGCAGACAAAAAGGTGGCGGTGATCGGTACCGGCGCCACCGCCATTCAGTGTGTGCCGTTTCTCGGCGAGCATGCGCAGCAGCTTTATGTTTTCCAGCGCACCCCGTCGTCGGTTGATCTGCGGGGTAACAAACCGACGGATACAGACTGGTACGCCGGCTTGCAGCCGGGCTGGCAGCGGGCGCGGCGCGAGAACTTCGCCGCGGTGCTGATGGGGCAGAACTTCACCGAGGATCTGGTGGCGGACGGCTGGACGGACATTGCCCGGCGCATCGGTTTGTCCCTGTTAACCCGCAAGGATGACAGCGCCCTGGATATGCAGGAGGTGGAGTTGCGCGCGGAGATTGCGGATTTTCAGAAAATGAATGAAATCCGCGCCCGCACCGATGAGGAAATCAGCAGGAAAGAAGTGGCTGACAAACTGAAGCCCTGGTACCGGCAGTTCTGCAAACGGCCGACCTTCAACGATGAATACCTGGCCACCTTCGACCGCGGCAATGTGGAACTGGTGGATGTATCCGAGCAGAAGGGGGTGGAGCGTATAGTCGCAGAAGGGGTGGTGGCTAACGGCAAAACTTACCAAGTGGACTGTATTATTTATGCCACGGGTTTTGAGATTACCACCTCGGCGCACCGGCGGGTGGACTTCGACACCATCGGCCGCAACGGCTTGTCGCTGTACGACCACTGGCGCGAGGGCTTCCGCACCCTGCATGGCCTCAGTGCCCACGGCTTTCCCAACTGGTTCACCATCGGCATTAACCAGAATGGCTTGTCACCCAACATGACGGCTATGTTTGACGATCAGGCGGTGCATATCGCCTACATCGTTGATGAAGTTAAAAAGCGCGGTAAACATGGTCCTCCTGCCAAGGCTCCTTCGCGCCACAATGGGCGCAGAGCGCCTTCAGGATCTCGCCATGCATGTGAATGAGCCGCCGCGTGCCCGCCATTTCA
>JANQOA010000340.1 GCA_028279305.1 Pseudomonadales bacterium | reverse complement strand
GGTGGACGGGTAATTCAGTGGTTTCGGGGTGTCGGCGACAGGATGTCGCCGCCACAGCCTACAGGGATGTACTTGCGGCGGCCCGGAACCACTGAGTTATTCGGGAACGGGCCGGGATGAGCAGAACCATCCACGTGGTTACTTTCTTTTCACCTTGTTCACTAAACCCGCCACGGTCACCTGCCTGTAAGCACTTTGTCCGCCGCGCGGCGTAACCACCCGCACGGATTGACGCCCCGCGGCCATACCCTGCGGCAGCGTTGCATGCATCAACGTCGGTCCCTTAAAGGAAACCGGCAGGCGTTCGCCGTTCAGCTCCGCATAAGAACTGCGCTGAAAATTCCTGCCGCTGAGTTCCAACTGCGTTTTCGCGGTGCGTACCACTTTTGCGGCGGTGAGCACCCGGACCCGGTCCAGCACCGGCGGCGGGTGACGGTCATTGTCATTGATGGTCACAATGTGCTGCGCGTTGACAATCGGCTGGGCGGCTTGCCTGGTGCGCAGCACCGCAAGCAAACGCTCATTACTTTCCACCGCGTTGTCGTTGCAGACTGTAACGGGAAGCTGCACTGAGGTAGCCCCCCTGCCCACGGCCAGCGTGCGGCGACGGGTGACAAAATCCACGCCGCGGCGGCAACGGCTGCCGCCGCGCGCGCTGCCATTGGCCGCCAGAGTCACATCAAATGTGGTTTCGGTCAGCAATGGACGCGGCAAGGTGAAGGTCAGGCTCGGTCCCATACGGCCGGCCGGCATGCGGCCCACAGGTTCGCTCAGCGTCAAGCCGGCAACGCTGACCCGCACAGCAGGGGCCAGGCCGGATGCGCGCAGAAAATGCTCCCACATAATTTCGCTGGCAAATAACGCCAGCTCAAATGCGTACGCGTGACTGCCATGCGATGCCTCCCCGTTGCCCGGCTTGTCTTTGTTCAGCGCGGGGTGTTTGCCGCTGCTCCAGTGGCAGTAGTCGAAACCGTTGGGCAAGCCCATTAGATCCGGACACATGTTGATCAATCCCGCTGCCAGACTGACAAAACCCGTTTGCAGCCGGTTGCGTTGCGCCGGCGCCAGCGCGTTGCCGAAGGTGGCCACGCGCAGATCAAACCCCCGCGCCAGGGCTTGCAGAACATCATCCGCGCGCGGGTCGTTAAAGCGCAGCGGCCGGCCCTGCACCACCGCACCGCAGATATTGGTCGCCGTTGGCCGCGCCCGTCCGCAGGGAGGGCCGCGCCGGTTATTCAACAGCTCCACAAAATTAGAGTGTGCAAAAAAGTCCTGCAGCACGTGAAAAGCGTGGCCCATGAACTGCCGCGCAGCATAGGCATTCAACTCTTGCTGCAGCTGGTTCAGACTGCCCCGTACAGCCGCCGGCGCCTGGGCTGAGATTGCCGGCAGCGCGCGCCGCAACAGCTCCAGCGGCGCCCCCGCTGTGTGCGGATCCGCAGTGTGGCGTAGCGACAGTACTCCCGGCAGCGCCACGATACCGCCAAATACGGTGCACAAAGCCTGTTCAGCGCGGCAACCCCGGGTGAGTGCATTGGCAAACCGTGAAAAATCGACACCCTGGGGGTTCAGCACCCGGGGGTTGCCGCGGCTTAACTGCACCGCCTGCGCCACCAGATCGCGGATCAGCCGGAAACTGCGGTCAAATTGCCCGTTGTCCATGTGGGCGTTGTTCAAATGGTAGTCATTCAGATCCGCACCGACCTTATGCGGAGTGAGCTGCGAATCCGGGTTGACCGCACCGGCGACAACGGCCGTCACCGCCGTGGCGGCGGGGCTCAAGCCCCAGCCGGAGCTGACGCTGGTT
>JANQOA010000317.1 GCA_028279305.1 Pseudomonadales bacterium | reverse complement strand
AGCCGAGAGCGCCTGATTAAAATCATCCACCAGGCTGCGGGCCAGAGGCTCCGCTTCCTCGGCCCGGGCCAGGCCCGAAGCGACAAATACCGAATCCGTATCGCCGTACAACACGGTATAGCCGCGCTGCTCAAACCAGTTTTTGCTCCAGCCCAGCAGGTGCCTGCCCTGGCTGGTGATGGCATTAGCGATGGCCGGGTTGTAAAAGCGGCAGGCGGGTGTGCCCAGCACGCCATAAAATGAGTTCATCAGAATTTTGATGGCCTGGGAAGCCACGCCGTCACCGCGGGCTTTGGCTTCAGCCCGCTGCGGAAACAGCCGGTCCAGCATGCCGGGCAGAATACTCTCACCCAGCGCAAACCGCGCACCGTCATAAGTCGCCACCGACGGCGCCCCGGAGGCGGCCTGTTGGTAACCCAGCGGGTCGATGTTAAAGGTGCGGATAATGCTCGGATACAGGCTCTTGAAATCGCATACCCAGACGTTTTCATGAATGCCCACCAACGGCTCAAACACCGCCCCGCCGCCCTGGGCCACGGCGGTCTGCCCCGGATGTTTGACGCTCGGGGCGGCCACTTTGCGGCGGTGCAGGGCGCTGAGGTAGAGAAAGTCAAACGAGGCAATACTGGCCGCCACCCGGTCCGGCGGCATGCCGGTAAGGGCTGAGCGCGCAAACGCCAGCTTTATCACATCCAGCTTATCGACAATGTCCACTACCAGCCGGGCGTCGGTACGGGCATATTCGGTAAAAGCGGCTAGATCATGGCTGTAGGTATGCAGAATTTCCGCCACTTTGTCGCGGCCCTCACCACCCAGGGTTTTGCCTTCACCCAACACCGCGGTTGCCACCCCCTGCAGCGAGTAGTCGTCCATTTTCACAAACGCGCCGCGCAGCAGATCCATCCCGTCCAGCACCAGGCGCCCGGGAATGTTGGCGCTGCCGCTGCCGAAGTAGCCTTCCGCGGGACGGATGCGCATGGCGCCGCTTTCCCGGCCCAACTGGAAATCGTATTTCACCCGCTGCGCCACCTTGGCCAGCACGCTGAGGTCGAAGTCGATGACATTCCAGCCGGTCAGCACATCCACGTCCAGCTTCCGCACCATCTGCACAAACCACATCAGCGCGTCCCGCTCGGTGGGTACACCCACCGCCGCCGGCGGCATGTCGCGCCCCTGGGGATCAACCACCACAACTTCGTCTACCCCGCAGCCATAACATGCAATCGCCAGCAACTGATTGGTGTCGGGATTGGTTTCGATGTCAAAAGACAGCACCGCGGGGCTGATCTGAACGTCAGCCGGTTCGGTATCCGGGTTGTCAAAGGCCAGGTCCGTGCCGGTCCCCGGCACCGGAGTACCGTAAATGGTAATGCCGCCTTTGATATTGCGGTCGATCAGGTAGCGCATGGCAAAACGCACATCCGCTTCGAACGTGGGCACACCCATCTGATGCAGAGCGTCGCGCAACGGCGGGGCGTCCTGGGGCACATCTACTTCCACTTTCACCAGTGCTTCACCGCTGAAGCTGACCTGCGGCACCGGTGATACCCGCGCGCGCATGACCTGTCGGGCATGGGCCGCAGGCACGTAAAAATGCGGCTTCTGCCGGTGTTCGCGTACAACAAAGGTACGCCCGTCCTGCAGCCGCCCGAACAGGTGCACTACCGGTATGCGGTGGTGGATCCGGTAGGTGGCCTGTAGCACAAAGCCGCGGTACACGTCACGGGTTGTAGGCATCAGCAGGAACAGCCAAACTGTTGTTTTAAATAGGAAATAAGCATAGCCATGAAGAAGGGGCTAATCCACGGCTCTCTCACCCTGATTGTAATTGGCGTGATTGTAGTGCTGATGCTGCCCAGTTGGGTGGAAGACAGCACCAACGTGGTGCTGCGCGACGATACCTGGCCGGTGAGCAGCCAGGCGAAAACCCTGCATGCCAGCCTGCGCGTGGCGGACCTGCACGCGGACTCCCTGCTGTGGAACCGGGATTTCCTCACCTACGGCAACATCGGCCATGTCGACCTGCCGCGCCTGCAGGCAGGCGGGGTTGTGCTGCAGGTACTGGCGGCGGTGACCAAGTCGCCTGCCGGCTTGAACTACGACAGCAACAGCGCCGACGCTGCGGACAATATCACCCGTCTGGCCATCGCCCAACTGTGGCCGCCCAGAACCTGGGACAGCCTGTTGCAGCGCGCCTTGTACCAGGCGGAACGGCTGCACAATTACGCTGACCGCAGTGCTGAACTCACGCTGGTCACCAGCGCCGCGCAACTGCAGGAGTTTCTGGATAACCGGCAACCGGCTGAGGTGGCCACCCTGCTGGCGACGGAAGGCGGGCACCCGCTGGAAGGTGAGCTCGCCAATCTGCAGGTTCTGTGGGACGCCGGCTACCGCATGCTGGGGCTGCAGCACTTTTTCGACAACCGCTTAGGCGGCTCGTTACACGGAGAATCCGGGGCCGGGCTGAGTGAGTTCGGGCGTGAGGTGGTGACCCGGGCGGTGCAGATGGGGTTTATCATCGATGTGGCACATTCTTCACCCGCGGCGGTGGACGAGGTGCTGGCCCTGAGTCCGGAACCGGTTGTGGTTTCCCACACCGGCGTCAAAGGCACCTGCGACAGCCCCCGCAATCTGGCTGACGAACAGTTTCAGCGGATTGCCGCGGCCGGCGGGCTGATTGGCATCGGTTACTGGGATGCGGTCTGCGACATCACCCCCAAGGGGGTTGCCAACGCCATCCGTTACGCGGTTGAGTTGGTGGGCGTGGAGCATGTTGCCCTGGGCTCGGATTACGACGGCGCCACCACCGTTACCTTCGACACCGCGGAGCTGGCGGTATTAACCCAGGCGTTGCTGGATGCGGGCTTGACCGACAGCCAGATCCGGCGCGTGATGGGTGAAAACCAGCTGGACTTTATGCTGGCGCAGCTGCCATGAGTAACCAGTCCCCCGGCCAACCCCCCGGCGCGGATGCAGCCGAACGTCTGGCTGAGCTGGAATCACGGCTGGAGTTTCAGGACGAAACCCTCAGCAAATTGAACGACGAGCTGGTGCTGCATCAACAGCGCATCAGTGAGCTGGAGAAAAAGGTGGCGTTGATGATGGAGCGCTGGCCGCGGGGGCAACTGGACCACGATCCGGCTGAGGAACCGCCGCCGCCTCATTATTGAACAGCCGCCCGGACAAAACGGCGGGCGCAAAGCTCCGCTTAAACGCTCCTCTTACAAGCGCCAGTGCAGGGAAAGATTGTTGGCGGGCATGTTGAGAATGCCGGCATCCCGCAGCCCGGCATCCGCGGCCGCGCTTAGGATATCTTCCAACGCGCGGATGCCCCAGGCCGGATTACGCTGCCGCAGGTTTTCATCAAATGCCCGGTTGCCCTCTGACGTATGCCGGCCTTCGCGCATAAACGGTCCGTAGACGTGTACCAGGCCCCCGGGTTGCAACACCTGCGCGGCACCCTGAAAAAAACCTCGCACCGTTTCCGCCGCAGAGATGTGAAACAGATTGGCCACCACAACCGCATGTGCCTGCAGCCGCGGCCAGGACCCGCACACATCCAGCACCAGCGGTGCCAGCACGTTACTGATTCCGGCGGTGCGCTGCTCAATGCTGTGCAGCGCCGCGTCCTCCACATCGCTGGGCTGCCAGGTCAGATCCGGCAGCGCGGCGGCAAAATGGGCGACATGCTGGCCGCTGCCGCTGGCCACCTCCAGCACCGTGCCCCGCGCCGGCAATAATTCACGCAACACTGCCAACAGGGGTGTTTTGTTGCGTTCGCTGGCAGGAGAATGGTACAAGCTCAGGGTGTTGCCGCCGGCAAGCGGCGCTGGGGGTAGTAATGTTCAACGGTCAGCGCGAGGTTCAGAAGCTGCTGCTCCTGCCACTCATCCGCCAGCAGTTCCAGGCCCACCGGCATGCCCTCCGCGGTAAATCCCGCCGGCACCGAGATGGCCGGCAAGCCTGAATTTGCCGCCAGCCGGCAGTTGGTGCCGGGTTGTTCCGCCCCCAGCGGCGCCGCCGTCCGGCGGATGGTGGGATAGGCCAGCGCTTGCAGCTGATGTTCCGCCAGCAGTGCTTGCAGTGCCGCGCGCACCACCCGGCGTTGCGCCAGCTCCTGCTCGTAAAGCTGGCGTTTGCCCTGGGCCAGGTTAGCCGAAGCATGCAGCGATCCCTGCACGTCCGGATGCGCCAGATCCGCCTCAATCAGCGCATTGATATCCGCATAACCCAGCGCCGGATTAGCCGCCAGATAACGGTTGATGTCGTCAGCAAAATCCGTCACCAGCACCGTATGGCCGTTGTGCGCACGGTCCAGGGACTTGTTCAGCGCCGGCGAGCGGATCTCAACTACGGTCCAACCGGCGCTGTCCGCCAATGCCCGCAAAGCCGTGTCAACCACATCGGCAACCGGCTGGTCCAGATCATCCTGCACCATCCAATCCGTCAGCACGCCGATGCGCGCCCCGGGTTGCGGCGCCAGGCCGGCAAGATAACTGTCCGGGATGCGGCCGCCGGCCGCCGCGGTTTGCGGGTCTGCCGGATCTTCTCCCACCGTGACGTCCAGCACAACGGCCAGATCCCGTACCGAACGCGCCAGCGGTCCGCCAATGTCCTGGGTGGAGGACAGCGGCACAATGCCGCGCCGGCTGCTCAACCCCTGGGTACCGCGCAGCCCAACCAGATTGTTGTGCGCGGCGGGAATGCGGATGGAGCCGCAAGTATCGCTGCCCATGCCCGCTACCGCCAGATTGGCCGCCACCGCGGCGCCGGTACCGCCGCTGGAGCCGCCCGGATTACGCGCCGGGTTGTAGGGATTGCGGGTGCGGCCGAACAGTGAGCCCACCGTGGTGATACCGTAAGCGAATTCGTGCATGGTGGTTTTGCCCAGCACCACCGCCCCCGCCCCGCGCAGCCGTTCCACCAGGTAAGCATCCCGCGGCGGCGCATAACCTTCGAACAGTTTTGAACCGGCCGTGGTGGGCATGCCGGTGGTTTCGTAATTGTCTTTTACCAGCAACGGAATGCCGTGCAGCAGAGAGCGCGGACCCCGTTGCCGGCGTTCCGCATCCAGCGCGCGGGCTTGTGCCAGGGCCTCTTCGTTGAGGTGCTGAATGCTGTTCAACCCCGGCCCCCGGGTGGTATCCGGGTCATATTGCTGGATGCGCCGCAGATAAAATTCCACCAGCTCAACGCTGCTGACGTCGCCCGCCGCCATGGCCTGCTGCAGGGATTCAATGGACGCTTCCAGCCATGCATCCGCGGGGGCAGCCGGCTCAGACATCTGCGCCGCCGCCGGCAGCCACAGCACAAACAACAGCCCGCACCAGTTTCGATACTTGGTCGCCAGACCTTTTCCTCATGATGGTTCCTCGCAGCAGCGCTTACATTGAGCTAAGCCGTCAATATTGGCAAGCTAACGCCGCATACCCAAACGCGAGGACACATACATGGCCGCCGTTCCATCAACTCAACTGCCCATGGACTATCAGGGTAAAGAATACTCGGGGGTGTATTCCGTTTCCGGCACCTTAATGATTGCGCGCATTCCCGGTGTCGGCTCAAAGAGCCTGGAGCTGGAAGACACTGAAGACCTGAACACAACCGCCAGGCAGTTGCTGACGGAAATCCTCTCCGGCGCGGAGCAGGAAGGCCGGCTGTAAACCCGGCTGCCGGTTGGCAGCGGTCAGCCGCTGGCAGTGCGGCCCTGGCGCTCCAACTCAAGCTGCTGGTGTAACACCATCAGCGACTTGTTCTGCAGTTCCTGTTCGCGCTGCAGTTCGGTGTTCTTATTCTGTTCGGCTGCCAACGCGGTAGACACCTCTTCCAGACGGCGGCGCATCTGGGTGACTTCCGCCCGCGCCGCATCCAGTTCTATCTGCAGTACCGATTCTTCGCTGTTGTCCTGAGCCCCGCCGGCTTGCGCCTGTTCCTCAAGCTGCGCCTGCAGGGTATTGCACTGGGCCACGGATTCCGCCAACTGCAGCTGCAACTGGCGCACCCGGCTTTCCAGCTCTGCGCTCTCTTCATTGTCCGGCTCATTGTGCAGCGGCTCGCTGCCGGCCGCTTCAACTTCGGCACCGCTCATGCCATCCAGTAACTCGATATCAGAGTTGTGGCCCTGCTGACGCGCTTCAGCGGTCTGTTGCCAGCGTTTTGCCTCACGGCTCTGGTCGCGCAGATCCTGGTCCAGTTGGTGAATGCGCCGGTCGCGCTCTTTGAGTTCGGTTTTGACATCGTTGAGCTGGTTTTTGAATTTTGCCAGCTGCTCGTCGCGGCTGCGCACCATGCTTTCCAACTGCGGCAGTTTGGATTTGGCGTCATTAGCCGCGCGGTTGGCGCTTTCTTCAGCTTTCTGCGCCCGCAGATTGCGCAACAGCCACCCTGCGGTGCCGCCGATACCAGCCGCCAGCAGCAGGTAAACCAACATTTCCAGTAGCAAAAATATCATGCTGCTCCTCCAAGCACGCGAAACTCAATCCTGCGGTTTGCGGTACGCCCTTCCGGGGTGGAATTGTCAGCAATGGGCTGGCTCTCACCGTACCCGCGGGCGCGGATCTGCGCCGCAGCGACACCGTGGCGCACCATGTGTTTAGCCACCACATCAGCCCGCCGCTGACTCAGCAGCTTGTTGATTTCCGCATCACCCTTGTCATCAGTGTGGCCGGCAATCTCGATGGCGGAATCACAGCTTCTCAGGATCATCGCCAGCATGGCCATCACCTGATAGCTGGATTCACTGACTTCAGCCTTGCCGGACTTGAAATTTATGGTCTCGCGGCTGAGATAGTCGTCCAGTTGCGTCTGACAGGTGCCCGCTTCACCAATCACCTGAATGCGGTTGTCGATGGAGGTGACGCCGAATACCTCTGCAGCGCGCCGCCGGGCGGCGTTTCTTGCCGGTACATCGGGCGCCGCGCCGGTCAGTATCACAGCCTGGCCGTCCACTTCCACGCTGGACCAGTACAGGTCGTCGCTGTCGACCGCTCCGGATACCTCGCTGCCCAGATAATTTTCGATCGCGGACACTTCGGTAAACACGCATATGAAGAACAGACACACCAGTAAGGTACCGGCGGCGGTGAGAATTTCGAATTGAGAAAAGCGAAAGTCCATTTGCCAAGCGTCTATTATCCGAATTGACCATTTTCCCGTGAGTCCGGCTGCAATGGCGCGAACTGCTTCACAAAAAGGGGTAAACTGAAACGGGAATAACAAGAAGGGGACCTCCATGAACGTGACTTCGCGTGTGTTCGCGGTAATGCTGGCTGCCTTGCTGGCAATCAGTGGATGTTCAGAACAATCCGCGGATTCCGCAGACCCGGCAGCGGTAGCTGAA
This sequence comes from Pseudomonadales bacterium, assembly GCA_028279305.1. Taxonomy (GTDB): domain Bacteria; phylum Pseudomonadota; class Gammaproteobacteria; order Pseudomonadales; family Azotimanducaceae; genus UBA4421. The sequence continues at coordinate 10,059 of JANQOA010000317.1, read as the reverse complement.
GGCGCAGCGGAAACCGGCGCGGTGGACCGCGCTGCCGCCATCCAGAAAGCCACCGCCAATATCGACGGCAAGCGCATCAGCAACGCTGAAGCGGGCAACTGGCTGTCCACCGGGCGTACCTACGACGAACAGCGCCACAGCCCGCTGGACCAGATCAACCAGAACACCGTTAAGGACCTGGGCCTGGCCTGGTATTGGGACACCGGCACCAAACGAGGCCTTGAAGCCACCCCCATAGTGGTGGACGGCGTGATGTTCACTTCCGGCAGCTGGTCCGTGGTGTGGGCCCACGATGCCAAAACCGGTGAGCTGCTGTGGGAGTTTGATCCCCAGGTAAACCGCGAATGGGCCCGCTATGCCTGCTGTGACGTGGTCAACCGGGGTGTCGCCGCGTGGAAAGGTAAAATTTATGTCGGCACCATCGACGGGCGCCTGATTGCCCTGGACGCGGGTACAGGCCAACCGGTCTGGGATGTGAACACCATTCTGCCCAACCGCCCTTACACCATCACCGGCGCCCCCCGAGTAGTCAAAGATAAGGTCATTATCGGCAACGGCGGCGCGGAATATGGGGTGCGCGGGTATGTGACCGCTTACAACGCCGCCACCGGGGAAGAAGAGTGGCGTTTCTATACTGTGCCCGGCAACCCGGACGACGGCTTCGAAACCAAGGATATGGAAGAGGCCGCGGCCACCTGGCGCGGCGGCAAATGGTGGGAAGTCGGCGGCGGCGGCACCGCCTGGGACTCCATGGCGTTTGACCCGGAGCTGAACCTGCTGTACATCGGCACCGGCAACGGCTCTCCCTGGAACCGCTACATCCGCAGCCCCGGCGGCGGAGATAATCTGTTTATCTCTTCCATTGTGGCGCTGAATCCGGATACCGGCTTAAAAGAGTGGCACTACCAGACCACCCCGGGTGACACCTGGGACTACACTGCCGTGCAGCACATGATCCTGGCAGATATCGAAATCGGCGGCGAGATGCGCAAGGTGATCATGCAGGCGCCCAAAAACGGTTTCTTTTACGTGCTGGACCGCACCGACGGGCAATTTATCTCAGCAGAGGCTTATGTACCGGTCACCTGGGCCACCCATGTGGATTCCGAGACCGGCCGGCCGGTGGAAAACCCGGAAGCCCACTACGCCAACGAAAAGAAACGCATTCAGCCCGGGCCGCTGGGCGGTCACAACTGGCACCCCATGACATTTCATCCGGATACCGGCCTGGTCTATATACCGGCACTGGACCTGCGCTTTGACTACGCCCAGGACAATGCCTTCAAACATTCCGCTGAAGACTGGAACCTGGGTGTGGACTTTACCGAAACCGCACCTCCCCCGGGGGCGGAAGAAAACATAGACAATTTGCAGGCCATTAAGGGTTTTCTGGCCGCCTGGGACCCGGTGAAGCAGAAGGAGGTCTGGCGCGTCCAACATGCTACAGCGTGGAATGGCGGCTTGTTGTCCACCGCCGGCAACCTGGTATTCCAGGGGCAGGCTGACGGCCGTTTTGCCGCTTATACCGCGGACAGCGGCGAACTGGTGTGGGAAAGCCCGGTGCATGTGGGCATCATCGCTGCACCCGTCAGCTACAGTATCGACGGTGAACAGTACATCACCGTGGTGGCCGGATGGGGCGGCGCTTACGGCATCGCCAGCGGCGCACCCCGACACCGGGAAAACGTGCTCAGCGACGGCCGCATCCTGACCTATAAACTGGGCGGCGACCTGACCCTGCCGGAACCCGAGGTGACCTATCTGGCGGTACCCGAGCCGGTGGAAATGGAATACACCGAGGCACAACACCTGCACGGCCAGGAGCTGTTCCACAATTATTGCGCGGTTTGCCACGGTCCCGGCGTCGGCACCAGCGGCCCCATTGTCAACCTGATGTACTCCGGGGCGGAAACCCATGCCATCTGGGACGCCATTGTTGTCGGCGGCGCTTATGCGCAGAAGGGAATGCCGAGCTTCAGCCACGCGCTGAGCGTGGAAGACTCCCAGGCCGTACGCGCTTACGTGGTGGAGCGGGCGAAAACGGTCATCGCTTTCTGTGAGTCGGAATGGCGGGAACAGTACCCGGAAGTTCTGGATCCGGCGTGTGAAATCCCACGGGTCAGCTCGTCAGGTGAGGCACAGGCGAGTGGAGAGGTGGGCGGCCAATAGGCTGCCCGCCGTTACCGCTAGGCGGGACAGGCCAGCGCCGGCTGCGCGGGGGTGACCTCAACCGCTATGGGCAGGTGGTCGGAGACCGCACAATCGATCACCTTATGATGGTCCACATTGATGGTGGGGGATACCAGCACGTGATCCAGGGCCAGCGATGGACGCCAGGCCGGGTAAGTCGGCGTGGTGGTATTGGCTGCCTGCAGGTTCAGCCGCGCCAGCGGTGAATCTTCCATCAATTCCGCTACCGGGGTATTCATGTCACCCATCAGCACGACCTGCTTTTCGTGGCTGACACATTCCGCGATATAAGACAGTTGGCGGCGCCGGGAGCGCTCACCCAGCGACAGGTGCAACATCACCACCACCAGTTCGTCGCCGGCAAACGGGATGCGGGCAATCACCGCGCCGCGGCCGGGAATGACACCCGGCAACTTATGATCTTCCAACCCCGCCGGTTCAATGCGCGATAACAAGCCGTTACCGTGTTGCGCCAGCGGGCCGAGGTCGCGGTTGAGTTGCGCGTACCAGAACGGAAACCCGGCCACCTGGGCGAGGAACTCCACCTGATTGACAAATCCGCTGCGCAGACTGCCGCTGTCTATTTCCTGCAAGCCCACCAGATCGTAGCCGGCGACCAGGCGCGCAATTTCCTGCAGGTTGCGCACCCGCGCTTCATGGGGCAACACGTGTTTCCAGCCTTTGGTCAGGTATTGGCGGTACGCGGTGGTTTTGATGCCAACCTGAATGTTAAAGGTCAGCAGTTTCAGGCATTCCTCTGCCTGGGCGCTGGGTTGTTCCTGTATATTGGCGACCGCGTCCACTACCGCCGCCCGCTCCGTGCGGCGCGCCCTCGAAAACATGGATAACATGTTCGGCTCCCTTCCTGGAAGCCTAAGTCTAGGGGTTACTGCGTCTTCAGACTGAGGACTGCCTAGCATTTTACTATTCCGCACCTTCCGTTACTGCGGCCGCACGCTCCTGGGCGACCAGAAAATCCACTACCTGCAGCATAGCAACGTTTCCGCCCGCCATGCGCCCGTCGACCACATATTTTCCGTTCACCACCAGGGTCGGCACGCCGGTGACCTTATAAGCCCGGGTCAGCGCTTTGGCCTGCTGCACCCGGCTGCGTACGGAAAAGGAGTTGTAGGCGGTATTGAAGTCTTCTTCGCTGACGTCCGCCGCATCCTCAAACACCTGGGCCAGGCCGGCAGATTTGCGTAAATCCTTGCCCTTGTTGTGCAGCCCTTCGAATATGGGGGTATGCACCTGATCGGTGACACCCAGGGTCTGAGCGGTATAAAACGCCTGGGCCAGCAGTTCCCAGTCCGCACTGAACGAGGCAGGCACGCGGCGGAAAGCCACGTCTTCTTCCTGGATGCCTTTCCATGCTTCTACATAGGGGTCGAAGTTAAAACAGTGCACACACATGTAGGAAAACACTTCAACCACTTCGACCTTGTCCGGGTCCGCGGTTTCAACGTCGATCTCAAGCCGCTTGTAGTGGGTGCCCTCAACAAAGTTTGCCACCAGGTTGGGCGCCGCCAGTTGTTCAGCAGCCTGGGCAGCGCCGGCCAAGCATAAGTAAGCAAATAAGATGGCTATTCGCTTCAGTGCAGTTTGAATCATGACCATTCCTCTATCTCGGCACCCGCAATAAGGCGCCGGACGCAAAAGATAACAATGCTGGATGAACTTTGGCTTAATTTAAGCCCAGAAGTTCACACTATCAGTGGATGCCCTGCAGGTAGTCTGCCAATAGCGCAATTTCGGTATCGGTCAGGCCTTCCGCAATGTCACGCATCATGCCGCCATAAATCTCATCAGTGGCGCGTGTTTTTTCCCGGTAGGCGGTCAACTGGGCCTTGGTGTACTCCAGCGACTGGCCGCCAACGCGGGGAAACCCGGCTTGCGCGTTGCCCACGCCGGCGGGGTTATGGCAGGCGCTGCAGGCCGCAACACCTTTTCGGGCGATACCGCCCCGGTAAATCTGTTCCGCCCGGGCAATCTGCTCATCATCACCCTGGGCCTGGCCGATCTTGCTGGGCAGCGACGCATAATAGGCTGCCAGATCAGCCAGATCCTGATCACTTTTGGCGGTCAACTGGCCGGCCATCAGCGGAATGCTGCGCTCTTCACTCTTAATCATCTGCAGCTGGCGCAGCAGGTACTTTTCATTCTGACCCGCCAGGTTGGGATAGTCCGGAGCCAACGGGGTAGCACCATCCTGGCCGTGGCACGCGGCACAGGGGGCAGCCTGGTTCTTGCCTGCTTCCGCATCACCCGCTGCCATGACCACAGGTGTTGCCGCCGCCGCGGCAATCACCAGACTACCGAACAGAATACCAGTGATGTGCTTACCAACCTTCATGCAAAGAATCCAATCCGTTTAACGTACAAACCCGGCGTACTCCCGCGATGTCTGCGGTTTCGTACTTTGCGTACTTACTGCAGAGTTGCACTTTCCGCGCCAAACATGCCAGAGTTCGGGCGCGCGGATTATATAACAACATGACACAAAAAGTGCCCCCGATAGAGCGATTGGACGCCACCTTTTTAACCAGCGCGCCGGATCTGCGCCGCTGTCCGCGGGACGCTGTGGCTGAAGTGGCGTTTGCCGGCCGCTCCAACGCAGGCAAGTCTTCGGTACTGAACACCATTACTAACAACCGCAAGATGGCCAAAGTGTCAAAAACCCCCGGCCGCACCCAGATGTTGAACTTCTTTGATCTGAGCCGCGGCGGGCGGCTGGTGGACCTGCCGGGTTACGGTTATGCCAAAGCCGGCAAATCCGCCCAGGCGGCGTGGCAGAAATCGGTGAACCAGTATCTGTCCCGGCGTGACAACCTGGTGGGCCTGGTGCTGGTTATGGACATCCGCCACCCGGACCAGGCTTACGACCAGGAACTGTTAGCCTGGGCAGACGCGTCCGCCATGCCCGCCCATGTGCTGTTGAACAAAGCGGACAAGTTAAGTTCATCCCGGCAACAGCGCGAGCTGAAAACGCTGCGCGGCCGCTACAGCGCCCATGAAAACCTCTCCATGCAGTTGTTTTCCGCACTCAAGGGCACCGGCAAGCAGGCATTGATCGAAAAGGTTCTAAGCTGGACTGCCACGGGCTGACGCCGTTCTAATGCGCCTGATCCCAGTTGTCTCCCACACCGGTGTCAACAATCAGCGGCACCTGCAGCGTAGCGGCGTCCTGCATGATGCGGGTCACTCCTTCCACCAGTTGCGGCACCTCATCCTCAGCCACTTCAAACACCAGTTCGTCATGCACCTGCATCATCATGGCCGCATCCAGCCCCGCTTCCGCCAGCCAGGCGTGCACCCCTAACATGGCGCGTTTAATAATGTCCGCCGCCGTACCCTGCATGGGCGCGTTAATGGCGGTGCGCTCCGCCGCCTGGCGCCGCGGGACATGCCGCGCGTTAATTTCCGGCAGGTACAGGCGGCGGCCGAATACGGTCTCCACATAACCCTGCTCGCGCGCCCGGGCACGGGTTTCCTCCATGTAGTTGCGCACCCCGGGGTAACGCTGAAAGTAACGCTCGATATATTCAGCCGCCAGCGTGCGGGAGATGCTCAGCTGCCGGCCCAGACCAAATGCGGACATGCCGTAAATCAGCCCGAAGTTAATGGCTTTGGCGCCGCGGCGCTCTTCGTCGCTGACGTCCGCCGCGGCTTTGCCGAACACTTCCGCCGCCGTGGCGCGGTGAATATCCAGCCCCTCCGCAAACGCATTGCGCAGATTCTCGTCGTTGGACAGATGCGCCATGATGCGCAGTTCTATCTGCGAGTAGTCCGCCGCCACCATACGCTTCCCCGGCGGCGCCACAAACGCCTGGCGGATGCGGCGGCCTTCAGCGTTGCGGATCGGAATGTTCTGCAGGTTCGGGTCTGCGGATGACAAACGCCCGGTGGCGGCAACTGCCTGGTGATAGGAGGTATGGATACGCCCGGTGTCGGCATTAATCTGCAGCGGCAGTTTGTCGGTATAGGTGGATTTCAGTTTTGCCAGGCCCCGGTATTCCAGGATCTTGGCGGGCAGCTCGTAGTCCCGCGCCAGGTCCACCAGTACCGGCTCCGCCGTGGACGGTGCCCCCTTGGGCGTTTTTTTCAGGACCGGCAGGCCCAGCTTCTCATAGAAGATGTGTTGCAACTGCTTGGGGCTATCCAGGTTGAATTCTTCACCCGCCAGCGCCCAGGCGTCCTCCTGCAGACCCTGCAGCCGGTCCGTCAGCTCAGCGCTGTGCTGTTTCAGCAGCCGCCCGTCCACCAGCGCGCCGTGCCGTTCCATGGCGCTGAGCACCGTCACCAGCGGCAATTCAATCTCCGAGTAGACCTCCGCCAGGCGGCCTTCAGCCTGCAGCCTGGGCCACAACACGTGGTGCAGCTGCAGCGTCACATCCGCATCTTCAGCGGCATATTCCGCGGCGCTGTCCACCGGGATTTCGTTAAAGGTCAGCTGCTTGGCGCCTTTGCCGGCAATGTCTTCAAAGTGAATGGTGTCGATGCCCAGGTATTGTTTAGCCAGATCGTCCATGTTGTGCCGGGTGGCCACACTGTTCAGCACATAAGACTGCAGCATGGTGTCGAACATCGGACCCTGCAGCGCGATGCCGTGCCGGTGCAGCACGCTGATGTCGTATTTCAGGTTCTGGCCGATCTTGGTCAGCTGCGGATCTTCCAGCACCGGACCCAGCACCTCCACCGCCTGCTGCAGGGAAAGCTGATCCGGGGCGCCGGCGTAATCATGCCCCACCGGCACATATGCGGCTTCCCCGGGGGCGGTGGCGAAGGAGAAGCCCACCAGTTGCGCTTCCATATAGTTGATGCTGGTGGTTTCGGTATCCACCGCAAAGGCGCCCGCCGCACGCAGCTTGTCCGCCCACTGCTGAAGCTGTTCGGTGGTGGTGATGCAGTCGTAGTGCCGTTCCACCCGGGCGGGCTCAGGTACCGGTGCGGCGGCAGCGCCGCCGGCCTGCACGCCGTCCTGCAACTCTTCGTGCCAGGCCTTGAACTCAAGGTCGCCAAACAGCTTCATTAAGCCATCCACGTCCGGCGCCTGATGCTGCAGGTCCGCCACGCCCACTTCCAGCTCCACATCACACTTGATGGTGGTTAATGCCTTGGACAGCGGCAACTGTTCCAGGCTGTCCCTGAGGTTTTCACCCACCTTGCCTTTAATCTCTGCCGCGTGCTCGATGACCGCGTCCAGAGAGCCGTACTGGTTCAGCCACTTGGACGCGGTTTTCGGGCCTACCTTGGGCACTCCGGGGATGTTATCCACACTGTCCCCCATCAGGGCCAGGTAATCGATAATCAACTCCGGCGGCACCCCGTATTTGTCCATCACACCGGCCCGGTCGGTGGTGGTCTCGGTCATGGTATTAACCAGCGTGACGTGGTCCGAAACTAGTTGCGCCATATCTTTGTCGCCGGTGGAAATAATGGTCTCCCGGGCCTTGGCGGTGGCCTGGCTGGCGAGGGTACCGATGACATCGTCCGCCTCAACCCCGGGTACCACCAGCAGCGGCAGCCCCATGGCCTGGATGATCTGATGAATCGGCTGAATCTGCTCCCGCAGGTCATCCGGCATGGACGCGCGGTTGGCCTTGTATTCGCTGTACAGGTCGTCGCGGAAGTTCTTGCCCGGCGCGTCGAACACCACCGCCACGGTGCTGCCGGTGAAGTCGTTAGTGAGTTTGCGGATCATGGCAATGACGCCGCGCACGGCACCGGTGGGTTGACCGCTGCTGGTGCTCAAGTCCGGCAGCGCATAATAGGCCCTGAATAGATAAGATGAACCGTCAACCAGAATCAGCGGTGTCGTGTCTGCGGCCTGATCAGCTTTTGATTTTTGTTTTGCTTTCGCCATTGTTATTGGGATTGCTCATTGGATTTGCGTTAGTTTTGCTAAGCGCGCGCTTTTAAGTCACCATTCGATTTATGCACCGCACTGTACTACAGCACGTTCAGTTTGTTCGCGAAAAGTTCAGCGTCCTTGCCGCGGCTGCACTGCTGGCGGCCGCTGTCAGTCTGCCCGCCGCTGCTGAAGAATCCCTGCGCGGGCCGGACGTGGTGATTATTGCCGACGAGGATAAAGTCGTTTACGAGTTTCGACAGAACGGTCAACTGCGCATGGTGCGGGTGGTGCCCAAATGGGGCAAGCCTTACTACCTGGTACCGCGGGACCCGACCAAGGGTTACGGCGACCTGGAACGCGCGGACATGCTGCTGCCGCAGTGGGTAATCGCCGAGTTTTAATCCATGAATGCAGTCACGCAGTTACCCGCACAAACCATGGAAGCCACCCTGGCGCGCTACGATATCGGCGAGCTGGAACGGTATTGGCCGGCCGCCAACGGCATCGAAAACAGCAACTATTTTGTGCAAACCGGGCACCAGGGCATCACCCGTAATTTTGTCCTCACCATCATGGAACAGGCGGCCAACGCCGGCGCGGCTTATGTCCCCATGATGCGGGCCCTGGACAGCAGCGGTCTGCCGGTGGCTGCGCCGCTGAGCAATATCCACGGGGAACAGGTAGAGCGTATCGCCGGCAAGCCCGCCATGCTGCAGCACCGCCTGCCCGGGCGGCACATCTATAATCCCACCATGCGCCAGATTGGCGCGCTGGGCCGTTTTATTGCACGCATGCACAAAACCATGCAGTACGCCGGGATTGAGCTGCCGGATTATCCGCGTGATGTGACCTGGCTGCAGGAGCGTGCGGGGATGGTGCAGGGTTTCCTGCCTTATACAGACCAGAGTCTGATCACGGACTCCGTGGCGCGGGTGGTGTCGCTGCTGAAGCGCACCGACGTGCAGGCGCTGCCAACAGGGATGATCCATGGCGACCTGTTCCGCGACAATCTGCTGTTTAACGAGCAGGGTTTGACCGGGGTGCTGGATTTTCACCACGCCGCCAACGGCTTTCTGCTCTACGACCTGGCGGTTGCGGCCAATGACTGGTGTAACGACGCCGGCGGCGGTCTGGATCCTGAGCGCACCCTGCACCTGCTGCGGGCGTACCATGAAGAAAGGCCATTAAGCGTGCAGGAACTATGGTTTTTTTCCAGCTTTGCCCTGTACGCGGCTCTGGCGTTCTGGTTGTCGCGGCTGGCGGTAGCACTGCACCGGGACAATGCAGCGCTGGTACGGTTCAAAAACCCCGACGAATTCCGCAACATCGTCCAGCATCACACCCGTCATCCGTTTTATCCGGACCCGCGGGAGTTTTATTAGCGCCGTTTAACGGCGCCCCTTTCAGGCGACGTTGGGATACAGGTTTTCGTAACTGTCGTCATTCGCCGGGGCAGCCGTCTCATCATCGTACTGCTCAAAAAGGGCTTCACAGCGGCAGGCGGCTTCCAGGGTTTCAGCGGTGTAATCCAGTTCAGGGCTTATCATGTGGGTTCCTCGTTCTGTTGTCGGGTTGAGCAGGCCATCACGGCCGCTGCCTCCTGCAAAGCAAATCCCGTGCCACTGTTCCTCACGCTCTTAGCCGTTGTTTTTGCGCTTGATGCCGTAGCCCCAAACCTCAGAAAAGCCTCAGAAATGCCCGGAAACTCACCAGCCATGCACCAGAACCGTGCGCCAGCAACACCTTCCGCCGCAGCACGAATGCCCGCCTATTCCAGGATATTCACCTTCCTATGCCAGCATGAATACGCAAGAATCCTTTGCAAACCGCAGCTTTGAGGGTTTATGAAACTCGGCGAAAAACTCAGGCAGTTACGCGAACGGCGCCAATGGACACAACCCCAGGCGGCGGATGCCATCGGCATTGAACAGTCTTATCTGTCCAAGCTGGAAAACGACCACTCGGTGCCGTCACTGGAGGTGTTCCGGCGGATTGTTGAGGCATACGGCACCGACGTG
>JANQOA010000299.1 GCA_028279305.1 Pseudomonadales bacterium | reverse complement strand
CGAAGTCAGCGGCGACTCCGCCCACCCGGCCAATGCCGGACGTCTCTGTGTCAAGGGCACCCACCTGCCGGCCGCCTCGGGGCTGTCCGGGCGCCTGCTGCACCCCCGGGTGGACGGCCGGCAGACCAGCTGGCAGCAGGCGCTGGATGCCGTAGCAGACGGTTTTCGTCATACCCTGCAGCAGTACGGCAGCGGGTCGGTGGGGTTTTACCTGTCCGGGCAGCTGCTCACGGAAGACTATTATGTAGCCAACAAGCTGATGAAGGGGTTTCTGGGTTCCGCCAACGTGGACACAAATTCCCGCCTGTGCATGGCATCCGCGGTGGCGGCCCACAAGCGCGCCTTTGGCGAAGATGTGGTGCCCTGTGATTACGCTGACGTGGAAAGCTGCAACCTGCTGGTGCTTGCCGGCTCCAACGCGGCCTGGACACACCCGGTGCTGTATCAGCGGGCCGCTGCAGCGCGGCAGCAGGGTAACATGCGGGTGGTGGTTATCGACCCGCGGCGCACGCCAACCTGCGACCTGGCTGATCTGCATCTGCCGCTGCTGCCCGGCTCGGACACGGTGTTGTTTAACGGCTTGTTAACCTACCTGGCGGAGCAGCAGGCGGTAGACCGGGAATATATCAGCGCGCATACCGAGGGGTTTGCGCAGACTCTGCAACAGGTGCGAACGGGCATTACCCAGGTGGCGGCCGTGACCGGTCTGCCTGCAGCCCGCATTCTGCAGTTTTACCGCTGGTTTGCCCGTTGTGACCGCACCGTCACCCTGTTTTCCCAGGGTGTCAATCAATCCGCCGCCGGTACCGATAAAGCAAATGCCATTATTAACTGCCACCTGGCTACCGGCCGCATCAGCCGCGCCGGCTGCGGGCCTTTTTCGATTACCGGACAACCCAACGCCATGGGCGGCAGGGAGGTGGGCGGCATGGCCAGCCAACTGGCCGCGCATATGGATTTTACCCCCGCCGACATAGCGGCCGTCAGCCGCTTCTGGTCAGCGGCAAACATGGCCACCAGCCCCGGTTTAACGGCGGTGGACCTGTTTGCCGCGGCAGCGGCGGGGGAGATCAAAGCACTATGGATCATGGGCACTAACCCCGCCGTCAGCCTGCCCCGCTCCGCACACATCAGGGAAGCGCTGCGGCACTGCCCGCTGGTGGTGGTGTCCGATTGTGTGCAGCACACCGATACCAATTCGCTGGCGCGGATTCTTTTGCCGGCCCGGGGCTGGGGTGAAAAGGACGGTACCGTGACCAACTCCGAGCGCTGCGTGTCGCGCCAGCGCCGCTTGCTGGAGGCCCCGGGTGAGGCGCGGCCGGACTGGTGGATGGTCAGTGAGGTGGCCCGCCGGCTGGGGTTTGCGCGGCAGTTTGCCTATGCCGGGCCGGCGCAGATATTCCGCGAGCACGCCGCCCTGACCGGGGTTAACAACAACGGCCGGCGTCAGCTCGACCTGTCCGCCTGGCAGCACCTGGACGATGGAGAGTACGACAACCTTAAGCCGCGGCAGTGGCCGCCCGCGCGGCCGTTTGCGGACGGCTGTTTCAGTACCGCCAGCGGTTGCGCGCGGTTTGTGCCGACGCCGCATAAACCCCCTGTGCAGCAGCCGGACCCGGCCCACCCGCTGATTCTCAACACCGGACGCCTGCGCGACCAGTGGCATACCATGACAAGAACCGGCACCGCGCCGGAGTTGTTCAACCATGACGCCCTGCCGCGGCTGCAGATCCACCCCCGGGACGCAGCGGCGCGGCAAATCACCGGGGACAGCCTGGTGCGGTTGCATAACCAGCTGGGCAGCGTCTGCATGCTGGCGGCGTTGACCGATGACGTTGCCCCGGGGCAGGTCTTTGCACCCATTCACTGGAATGATCAGTTCGCCCGGCAGGCGAATGTCAGCCAACTGGTACAGGCGGTGGTAGACCCGCACTCCGGACAGCCGGAAAGTAAACATGCCGCGGTTGAGGTGACGGCACTGCACTGCCGCTGCTGGGCGCGGATGGTAACCGTCAGCCCCCTGAGCAGGGCGCGGCTGCAGGCTGTGCCTGGCGTTCAGTTCTGGGCAGTGCAACCCGTGGCAGACGGCTGGTGTTACGAGGTTGCGCTGCAGGCTGTGGAAGCATTGCTGGGTACCCTGCCGGGACCACCCGCCGCGGCATTTGAGGCAGGGCTTCAGCGGCGCTACGCGGGCGGCGCCGGGGCGGGGAGTTGGCTGCTGTACAGTGCCGCGCGGCGGCAACAGTTGCCGGCTGCCCGCCGGCTGGCCGGGCAGATGCATGCCGGCGGTGCGGCGTGGCAAAAACTGACCACCGGCAGCCCGCGGCAAAGCGACCTGTCGCCGCTGATCTGCAGTTGTTTTGAGGTGAGCGAAGCCAGCATTAAAGCTGCCATTGCCGCCGGCGCCGGCAGCGTTCAAGCCCTTGGAGAAGTGTTGCAATGCGGGACCAACTGCGGTTCCTGCGTGCCGGAGTTGAACAGCCTGTTGGCGGCAGCGGCGCCGCGCCCGGCGGCGGTGGCTGAGGCGGCCGGTTCATGAGCCGGCCGCAACCGGTTGCGCAACCGGGCCGGGTGTACCTGATCGGCGCCGGCCCCGGGGATGCGGACCTGATCACGGTTAAAGGCTACCGTTATCTGCAGCAGGCGGATGCGGTGATCTACGACCGGTTGGCTAACAACAGTCTGCTGGAACTGGTGCCGCCGCACTGCAAACTGGTGTATGCGGGTAAACGCAAACACATGCATGCCATGCGTCAGCCGCAGATCCAGGCCTGTATGATCAGCCTGGCGCGCAAAGGGCTGCGGGTGGTGCGGCTGAAAGGCGGTGATCCTTTTATATTCGGCCGCGGGGGTGAAGAGGTTGCAGCTCTGCGCGCGGCAGACGTG
>JANQOA010000292.1 GCA_028279305.1 Pseudomonadales bacterium | reverse complement strand
GCGGCGGTATCCTCTGCCAGCACCCGGGTGTACAGCCAGTTGGAGTCATAGTTTATGTTGGTGGCCCGCAGCCAGCTGACTCGGGCGCGGTATTCGCCGAATTCAAGCTGGTGTTGCTCAACCTGTTCGACAAACTGCTGAGCCTCTGCCGCGCCGCCGGCGCCCGTACCGGCCACGTCAGCGGCGCCGGCTGGCGCGGTGCTGTTGTCCGGGGCATCCCCCTGCAGCGCGCCATCACTGCTGCAGCCGGCCAGCAGCAGCAAAATGGCGGCGGCGCGTGCCAGAACGGCCGGCGCGGGAAGGCTTACTTGGATGTCATCTGCTCCAGTTTTCCCTGCAGCCGCCGCATGCCGCCTAACCAGCGCTCCAGATCGGTATTTTTGCGGTCCATCCAGGTTTGCGCGATGGGATCCGTAAGGATCAGGAAGCGCTCTTCCGCCATGGCATCGACCACCTGCTGTGCCACTTCGTCCGGTTCTTTAATGGGACCCGCAGTCTGGCTGGCAAAAGCGGATGAGGTATCCCCCAGCATCGGTGTCCGCACCCCCAGAGGCGCCAGCAGCGATACCCGGATACCTTTGTCGTGGTAGGTAATGGACAGCCATTCGGCAATTCCCACCACGGCGTGTTTGGTGGCGGCGTAGGTCAGATTGCCGTGGGTGGTGAGAATGCCGGCCATGGAGGCGGTGTGCAGCAGATAACCGGATTCTCGTTCTAACATGCCGGGTAACACGGCCCGCACGGCATAGACATGGGCCATGACGTTCACTTCCCATTGGGTTTGCCAGACCTCCACCGGGGTGGTCAGCGGGTCGCCGCCGGTGGCGATGCCGGCATTGTTGAACAGGATGTCCACCGGTCCGAGCCGCTGTTGCACCTGCTCAACCATGTTGTTCACAGCGGCTTCATCAGCCACGTCACACGCCAGTCCCAGGGTGCCCAGTTCCTCCGCCGCGGCGGCGGTTCCGCTCTCGTTCACATCCACCAGCGCCACCCGGGCGCCGAGCCGGGTCATGGCGCGGGCGGTGGCATGGCCGATGCCGCTGGCGGCGCCGGTGATAATGGCAACTTTGTCTTTCAGGTCCATGCTTTCAGGTCCATGCTGAGTCTCATTGCGGAGCTTCGAGGATATGATCCACCAAGCCCCAGCGCAATGCCTGTGCCGCGCTGATGCTTGCGTTGGACAGCGCCATGTAAGCGGTCCGCTGGCGGCCGATGCGTTTAACAATACTGACCGTACCGCCAGCGCCGGGAATCAGACCAAAGGCCACTTCCGGCAGCCGGAATTGCGCATCCGGCGCGGCGCTGATCTCGTCCGCAAAAGCGGGCACCTCAATGCCGGCGCCGATACAGGCGCCGTGTACCCGCACATGGCTGTGGGCCGGCAGGTCAGCCAGCAGCTGTCCGGCGTGCCGCGCCAGGCGGCTGAGGTGAGCGGTGCCGGCGTCAGCAGCCTGACCAAATTCGGTCAGATCACCGCCGGCGCAAAACGAGGGGCCGCGGCCGTTTAACTCAAACCGCTTGATGGTCGGGTCCGCATGGGCCAGTAGCAGCGCTTCACACAAGCCCGTTTTCATGGCGTCGCTGAAGGCATTGTGCACGTGGGGGCGGTTTAACGTGACTTCCAGCGTGCCGTCGTCGCGGTGTATCAGCACGGGCCGGGCCCCGGCTTCTTTGGCTGCTTCGGAACCGGGCTTGCGGGCCTGCAGCCAGTGGCGGAAGCCGCTGCTGTGCTGCAGGCTGGAATAAGCCAGCGATTCTGCTAACAGGCCGTTGGTTACATTGTTCTCAGCATTGTGCCGTAACACCTGCACCAGGGTGGTGCTGGCCACCGGCTGGGCGTTGATGTTCCGCACCAGCATCTCCAGCTGG
>JANQOA010000277.1 GCA_028279305.1 Pseudomonadales bacterium | reverse complement strand
ACGGCGGTGTCACCGGCCGCCGGCCGCTGCGCGGCCGTGTCGGAGCACAGCTGCAGATCTGTGACTTTACACCCTACGATCAGCATCCGCTGACCCTGGCCGCGCAGCAACAGCGCCGCAGCAGCGGTGTTGGCGGACTGCTGGCGGTGAGCGCTGCTGAAGGTGTGCACGAGGGCCTGGCTGTGTTGAATGCTGAACACATCCAGCAGCCCTTCGGCCCGCCCGTGCTGCAGCTCGACAGCTGCTGGCGGTCCTTGCTGCAGGACGCCCGGCGCAGCGGCACGCAGGCGGCCCTGTGCGTGGACATGAAGCGCCGCAGCAGCGCTGCCTGCAACATCCAATGCACCGTGCCGGGCAACAACCCGGCGCTGCCGCCCTGGGTGGTGATGACCCCTAAAAGCGCCTGGTGGACCTGCACCGCGGAACGGGCCGGCGGCATTGGCGTGTGGCTGGCTTTACTGCGCCGGTGCGCGCAGCAGACACCGGAACGCAGCGTGATCTTCACCGCCAACAGCGGCCACGAACTGGGCCACCTCGGCCTGCAGCACTTTCTTAAACGGCAGGCAGCGGAATTTACCGCCGCTGCCGCCGGCTGGTTGCACCTGGGCGCAAATTTTGCCGCCTGCGGCGGCCGGGTGCGCCTGCAGGCCAGCCGCCAGAGCAACTTGCAGGCGGCCCTGGATGCGCTGTCCGGGCAAGGTGTGGCAACCCAGGATCTGACTGAACCTGCGCAACGGCCGCTGGGTGAGGCGCGCAATATCCACGACCTGGGCGGCAGCTACGTTTCCATCCTCGGCAGCAACCCGTGGTTTCACATGCCCACCGACCGCTGGCCGGAATCCGTGGACACGGACAAAGTCACCGCCATTTGCCGGGCGCTGTGCAATTTTATGCAGGCACAACTGCAGCCATGAGCAGTCTGCCGCCCTGGGTGCTGGCGCAGCAGGAGGATCTGTGGGTGGTTAACAAGCCCAGCAACGTCTCCCTGCTGGGTGACCGCAGCGGCAGCGCGGATTTGTGGCAACAACTGCAGCAACTGCCCGGCAAACCGTATCTGGTGCACCGCCTGGACAAAGGCACCAGCGGCGTGCTGCTGGTGGCCCGCAGCGCCGCCGCGCAGCAGCGCCTGACCCGCGCGTTCGCCGCACGCCGGGTGCACAAATACTATCTCGCCTGGGTATTGGGGGCATTCCCCCGCGGCGGCACCGTGCATATCAACCTGCCGTTATGCCGCGGCCGCAAAAGCCGTTACCGGGTGGCCGGCCGGCGCGCTGACATCAGCCGCAGCGGCAATACATTCAATGTGATACAGGACCGCACCGGGGTTGAGGCTTTGACCCGGGTGCGCTGCCTGGCGCAAACCGGCGGCTTAAGCCTGTTGCTGGTGAAACCCTTCCACGGCCGCACCCACCAGATCCGCGTACACCTGAGCTGGCTCGGCTACCCGCTGCTGGGGGACACCCTGTACGGAAACCCCCGGGCGGCGGAGCAGCAGGCTCCGCGTTTAATGCTGCACTGCCGCCGGCTGGTGGCAGACGCGCAAACTTTCCGCGCCGCGGTGCCGCCGGGGTTTGGCTCTGCTGATCCGGCCTCGGTTAATCCGGGTTAGTTATCAGCGCGGCCGCACGGCGCCTACTTTGCGTCCCACGGCGTACGCCGCTGCAGCCGCCGCCGGGTGCCGGGTCAGCGCAAAGGCGGCAACCGCCAGACCGGTGCCCAGCAGCCAGCTGCGCAGCTGGGGGCTTTCCGCCTTGCCGTGGGTGAGGCGGGATACGGTATGTTCACAGTTGTTGGTGAGCACGTTGTAGCCGCGGCCGCCAAGGTGCGCATCACCGGCACGCCTGACCCGCTGCCGGGTGTCCGCATCGGTGGTCTGCACATACATACGCCTGCCGGCGCGAAATTCCCGCGGCGAACAGACATGTTCACCTTTAAACGGCGTGTTGTGCAGGATCCTTCCATCGCGCAGCACCACCCCCCGGTGCATGACCAGACCCTTGCGCCGGGAAACCACATCACCGGGCCGCAAATGTGCCATCCGTACCTCCGATAACCGTAAAATTTCCCGGCCGGTCAACTACCAGGCAGGGATCTATTCTACCAAGCAGGAATTATTCCAATCCTGCAAACCCCTGCGCAACGGGCTCTGCGCAGGCCGGTTGCCGCCGCCCAATGGCGGTTTACGCCAATATTTTGCCTGCTTGACCGCCCAGACACATCTACCGGACGCATCTTGCCGCCGCTTATTGTGTGCTCATGTACTCAACCGCGGCACGCAATTCCTCATTGCTGCAGCTCATACACAAACCCATGGGCGGCATGGCCGGCGGAATGCCGTCGATGGTGGCCTGCAGCATCAGGTCCACACCCTTGGCCAGCCGCGGTGCCCAGGCCTCTTTGTCACCCAGTTTCGGCGCCCCGTTCAAACCGGGACCGTGGCAGGAAAAACAGTATTCACCATAAATTTTCTTACCCGATATCTCCAGCGGCTGGGCATCCGCTGCCCCGGTACCGTTGGCGGAGGTGGCGTCACCCTCACCGCCGCTGCCGCAACCGGCCAACCCCACCAGCAACATCAATAACAGCACCGGGCCTGACAAGGGATTCCTGCTCACTTACTACTCCAACAATTCAAAACGATCCGCATCTTGCCACACCGGAAAAGATTTGCGCAGTTGCTGCAGGCTTGTGCCGTCCAACTCAGCATCCGCAACCCGGGCGCCGGCGTCGAGTTCCAGTAAAATTTCACCGTCCGGGGCGTACACGGCGCTGCCGCCGCCATAAACCACCCCGTTGCCGTCGGTGCCGGTGATGTTGACCCCCACCGCATACGCCTGATTTTCGATGGCGCGGGCGCGCAACAGGGTCTGCCACGCCGCCTGCCGCACCTGCGGCCAATTGGCCACGCATAACAGCACATCGTACGCTGCCCCGCCGTGCTGCCCGCTGCCGGCGGCGTGATTGCGGAACCACACCGGGAAGCGCAGGTCGTAACAAACCAAAGGACAGACCCGCCAGGCACCCAGCTGCAGGATGATTTTGCCGCCGCCGGCGCTGTAGTGCTCATGCTCGCCGGCCATGCGGAAGCAGTGCCGCTTATCGTAATAACCGGCCGTGCCGTCCGGGGGCATCCAGATAAAGCGGTTAAAGTACTCGCCGCCTTCGCTGATGACCACGCTTCCGCAGACCACCTTGCCCAGCACCGCCGCCTGTTGGCGCAGCCAGGTGACCGTGGCGCCGTCCATGGGTTCAGCAATCTCGCCGCTGGCCATGCTGAAGCCGGTGCTGAACATTTCCGGCAGCACCACCAGGTCAGCCCGGGGCGGCACCCGGGCAAACAATTCCTCAAACATGTCCCGGTTGGCCTGGGGCTGATGCCAGTGGGTGGCGGTCTGCAGTAGGCATACGTTCAAAGGCTGCACAGCACCTCCGCGGCGTGGCTCAGCGTGGCATCGTCCTTGGCAAAACAGAAGCGCAGAAACGGCTGGGTGAGTTCACCGGGATCCCGGTAAAACACCGAGATCGGGATGGACGCAATTTTGATCTCCCGGGTCCAGCGGCGCGCCAGCTCGGTATCCGCTTCGCCGCTGAGGCTGCCGTAATTCAGCAGCTGGAAGTAGGTGCCGCCGGACGGCTCGAGCCCGAAACGGGAGCCCCGCAGCAGGCTGCAGAACAGATCCCGCTTGGCCTGGTAAAAGTCGCCGAGCTGCAGATGGTGTTGCGGATGGCCGGCAAGAAAGTCCGCCAGGCCCAGCTGCACCGGCGTGTTTACGGTGAAATTGACAAACTGGTGGATTTTGCGGAACTCGTTGGTCAGCGCCGCCGGCGCCACACAATAGCCCACCTTCCAGCCGGTCACGTGGTAGGTCTTGCCGAAGGAGGACACCACAAAACTGCGCGCTAACAGATCTTCATAGCGGCACATGCTCTGGTGCTGGGCCTGGTCGAAGACGATATGTTCATACACCTCATCCGCCAGCAGCAGCATATCGGTGCCGGCCACCACCTCGCGCAGGGCATCTATATCCTGCCGCGACCACACCGCGCCGGTGGGATTGTGCGGGGTATTGATAATCATCATTCGGGTGCGCGGGCTCACCGCATCCGCCACCAGCTGCCAGTCCACCGCAAAGCCGGCTTCCGCGCGCAGCGGTACGTGCACCGTGCTGGCCCCCTGCAGGCGCACCACCGGCTCGTAACTGTCATATGCCGGGTCAAATACAATCACTTCATCCCCGGCCCGTACCGTGGCGGCGATGGCGCAAAACAGGCCTTCGGTGGCGCCCGCGGTAATGGTCACCTCCTCCGCCGCGTCCACCCGGGCGCCGTACAGGTCGCGCACCTTGGCCGCCACCGCCTCACGCAAAGCCGCCGCGCCGGCCATCGGCGGATATTGATTAAAACCGTGGGTCAGGTAGTACTGAACCCGCTCCAGCAGCGCTGCTGGACCGTCAAAATCCGGAAACCCCTGGGACAGGTTAATGGCGCCGTGCTCCTGTGCCAGCGCCGACATCACGGTAAATATGGTGGTACCCACATCGGGCAGCTTGCTGATCGGATCCGGCGCCATGCCTTTAACTACGGCTGTTTCAACAGGCCGCACAGTCTGTCACAAGTCATTTGATAACTAAATATCAAAATATTTTGATATTCGTACCCCAGGCATTACAATGCGCCGCCATGCGAGCTCCGGCACAACAGCAGCCCCGCAGCGCCGGGCGCCCCGCGCCATCCGCCGCGGAGCGTCTCCCCGACCTGATCAAGGTTTGCCGCGCGGCGGGTGACAACCTGCGCGCCAATATCCTGCGGGTACTGGCGGAAGACGCATTTGCGGTGCTGGAACTGGGGAAAATTTTTGCCATGGCGCAACCCGCCATCAGCCATCACCTGAAAACCCTCAGCGATGCCGGCCTGGTGACCCGCAGGCGCGAAGGTACCAGCATTTTTTATCAGCGCCCGGCCGCCATCCCCGGCCCGCTGGTGCAGGCTTTGTTCAGCGAACTGGACGGTCAGCCCCTGGACGCCATCCTGGCCGCCAACATAAGTGAGATTTACCAGCAGCGCCTGCAGCACTCGGAAGCATTTTTTAACCTCAACGCGGACGCCCTGAAACAGCAAACCGAGATGATCTGCGCACCCAGCGTGTACGCTGACGCAGTCACCGAAGCAGCCGTGCAGCAAGCTGCCGTACAGCGCCGCCACGCGCTGGAAGTAGGGCCCGGCGACGGCACGGTGCTGGCGCGGCTGAGCAAACATTTCACCCGCGTCACCGGCGTCGACAACGCCGGCAGCATGCTCAACAACACCCGCCGCCAGGTGGGTGACCTGCAGAATGTGGAACTGCTGGAGGCGGACTTTCTTAAACTACCCCGCAAACCGCGTTACCAGCTGGTGGTGGCCTCCATGGTGCTGCACCACAGCGCCTCGCCGGCAGCGTTCTTCCGCCAGGCAGCCGCGCTGCTGCAACCCGCCGGTTTGCTGGTGATCACGGAATTGTGCACCCACAACCAGCAATGGGTGCAGGCCGCCTGCGGTGATATCTGGCTGGGGTTTGATCCCCGGCAGCTAACCCGCTGGGCTGAGCAGACCGGTTTCAGCCAGCGCCACCGCCAGTTTCTCGCCCAGCGCAACGGATTTCGCGTACAGGTGCATACCTATCAACTCAACTCAGTGGAGCCCCAACATGCCCGACTATAAAGTAGCTGACATTAACCTGGCTGAATTCGGCCGCAAGGAAATTTCCCTGGCCGAGGCTGAAATGCCGGCGTTGATGGCGCTGCGCAAAAAGTACCGGGACGAACAGCCCCTGGCCGGCGCAAAAATAATCGGCTGCATTCACATGACGGTGCAGACCGCGGTGCTGATAGAAACCCTGGTGGATCTGGGCGCCCAAGTGCGCTGGTCCTCCTGCAACATATTTTCCACCCAGGACCACGCGGCTGCCGCCATGGCGGCGGCGGGGATTCCGGTGTATGCCTGGAAAGGGGAAACCGAAGAAGAGTACGACTGGTGTATTGAACAGACGGTACTGTCCGACGGCAAACCCTGGGACGCCAATCTGCTGCTGGACGACGGCGGTGACCTGACCCTGCTGCTGCACGAAAAATACCCCGCCATGCTGGACCAGATTCACGGCATCAGCGAAGAAACCACCACCGGGGTTCACCGCCTGCTGGACATGCTCAAAGAAGGCAGCCTCAAGGTACCGGCCATAAACGTTAACGATTCAGTGACCAAGTCCAAAAACGACAACCGCTACGGCTGCCGGCACAGCCTTAACGACGCCATTAAACGCGGCACGGATATGCTGATGGCCGGCAAACGGGCGCTGGTGATCGGTTACGGCGACGTGGGCAAAGGGTCAGCCCAGAGCCTGCGCCAGGAAGGCATGATTGTCAGAGTTTCCGAAGTGGACCCGATCTGCGCCATGCAGGCCTGCATGGACGGCTACGAAGTGGTGTCCGCGTACAGCAACGGCGTCAATACCGGTAAGCCGGAGGATATAGATCACCGCCTGCTGCAGGACACGGACCTGATTGTCACCTGCACCGGCAACAGCAACGTGTGTGACTCCGCCATGCTGCAAACGGTGAAAAAAGGCGCTGTGGTCTGCAACATCGGTCACTTCGACAACGAAATCGACACCGCTTACATGCGTGAGCACTGGCGCTGGGACAAGGTTAAGGACCAGGTGCATCAGATTTTCCGCAGCGACGATGCCATGGATTACGTCATTCTGCTGTCCGAAGGCCGCCTGGTTAACCTGGGCAACGCCATGGGCCACCCGTCCCGGGTCATGGACGGCTCTTTTGCCAACCAGGTGCTGGCGCAGATGCATCTGTACGAGCAGGCCTGGGCGGACCAGCCGAACAACCAGCGCGCGCCGATTACGGTGGAAGTGCTGCCGAAAAAACTGGACGAAGAAGTGGCCCTGCTGATGGTGGAGGGGTTTGGCGGTACCATTACCCAATTGACCGCCCACCAGGCGGACTATATCGGCGTGACCCAGGAAGGGCCGTTTAAACCCGAAAGCTACAAGTACTGACAAGTAGTCTATGCAATCCCTGCAAAAAGTCATCGAGCTGCTGGATCTGGAAGAAATCGAGCAGAACCACTACCTGGCCACCAGCCCCAACGAGGGCTGGCAGCGGGTCTACGGCGGCCAGGTGATTGGACAGGCGCTGGTGGCCGCCGCCAAAACCGTGGCGGCTGAACGCCGCGCCCACAGTCTGCACGGATACTTTCTACGCGCCGGCGATACTGAAATTCCCATCCTCTACAAAGTGGACCGCATTCGCGACGGCCGCAGCTTCACCACCCGCCAGGTGGTGGCGGTGCAGAACGGCGAAGCCATTTTTGCCATGTCCATTTCCTTTCAGGTTGCGGAAGACGGTTTAAGCCATCAATTCCCCATGCCGGACGCCCCCGACCCGGACAGCCTGCCGGACGAAGAAGAGTTGCGCGCCGGCCAGGCGGAAGCCTGGCCCGATGCCATGCAGGGCTCTTTTGAACGCAGCTCCGCCATTCAGATCCGTCACGTTGATCCCCTCGACCTGTACGCGCCGGCTGTTGCACCCCCTCACCAGATGTGTTGGATGCGTTCGCGCCAGCCCCTGCCGGAAGACCCGCGCCTGCACCAGTGTGTGTTGGCGTATTTGTCAGACTGGTCGTTGCTGGACACCGCCACCCGGCCCCACGGGGTCAGCTACCTGCAGGACGAAGTGCAGATGGCCAGCCTCGACCACGCCATGTGGTTCCACCGTCCGTTCCGCGCTGATGAGTGGCTGCTGTATGTCCAGGACAGCCCGGCGGCGTCCGGCGCCCGGGGCTTCAACCGCGGGCTGATCTACAATCAGGCCGGCGACCTGGTGGCCTCCACCACCCAGGAAGGGCTTATGCGTCTGGACCGGCGCTGACCCGCCGTCAATCCACCGCTATACATCCCCCGGCCCCGCTGGGATAATAAGCGGCTTTGTGCTGGCAAAATAAGAAATAAGAACGCACGCCTTTATAAGATTCCGGAATACCTTTTAACAAGACCTAACAAAAGATTTAGCATCACATGGCAGACATCGCAAAAATTGCCGAGTCCGTGGACTCGCTTAAACAACACCTGGAGTCCCACCGGTACATATGCAGCGATCAGATTGCCACCGCGGTCTACCTGGCATTTCATCTGCGCAAACCAATTCTGATTGAAGGTCCGCCCGGGGTGGGCAAAACCGAACTGGCCAAAACCACTTCGGAGATGTTTGAACTGCCCCTGATCCGCTTACAGTGTTACGAAGGCCTGGACGAATCCAAGGCCATTTATGAATGGAAATACGGCAAACAGCTGCTGTACACCCAGGTGCTGAAAGAAGCCCTGGATGAAGTCCTGCAGGGTGCCAAGGGTTTTGCCCAATCCGTGCAACGGCTGCACGAATTCGGCGATATTTTCTTTTCCGAAGAATTCCTCGAACCGCGGCCGCTGTTAAAAGCCCTGCGGGAACGGGATGGCTGTGTGCTGCTGATTGACGAAATCGACAAGTCGGATCACGAGTTTGAATCCCTGCTGCTGGAGATTCTCTCCGACTACCAGGTTTCGATCCCGGAAATCGGCACCGTTAAAGCCGCCAAAGAGCCGCCCATGGTATTCCTCACTTCCAACAACACCCGGGAAATCTCCGACGCGCTGAAACGCCGCTGCCTGCATCTGTATATTCCTTTCCCGGATGTGGAACTGGAGCGCCGCATCATTCACGCCCGGGTGCCCGAGGTGCCGCCGGAGCTGGAACGCCAGCTGGTGGGTTTTATCCACGAACTGCGCGACCTGGACCTGAAGAAGGTGCCGGCCATCTCGGAAACCATCGACTGGGCCCGCACCCTGCTGCTGCTGCACACTGAAACCCTGGAGCCGCAGCTGGTTCGTGATACCTTAAACGTCATTCTGAAATTCCAGGAGGATATCGAAAACGTGGAAGGTGAAATCAACGCCCTGACGGCCAAAATACGCAAAGGCTGAGCGCCACCCGTCATGGACCGCACCCTGACCAACTTTATCCGCTCCCTGCGCATGGCTGAGGTGCGCGTGTCCACCGCCGAAACCCTGGACGCCATGAATACCGTGGAGCTGGTGGGCTACCGTGACCGGGAATTTCTCAAGCACTCGCTGTCGCTGGTGCTGCCGAAAACCATCGACGAAAAAGAAACGTTTGATACCTGTTTTGACCAGTTTTTCCGTTTCGAAGACGTCAGCGGCGAGCGCGGCGCCGCGGACAGCGAACAGGAACACGAGGGTGAAGAGTCCGGTGAAGAATCCGGTGAAGGAGGTGAAGCCGGAGAAGGCGGCAACGGCGACCGTCAACCCCAGCAGGCCAGCGGCGGCAAAAAGAAATCAAAAAGCAAAAAGCCCAACAACAACCTTTACGAGGAAGAAGAAGAGGAAGACCTCGGCGCCGGCGAAATGACTGAAGCCGGCAGCGCCCTCGGGCAACTGCTGATGCGCAACTCCATGGTTGACCTGAGCATGGAAATGGCCAAAGCCGGGGAAGAGGTGGGTGTGCGCGAGATTCAGATCTTCACCCAGAAAGGCCTGTATACCCGGCGCATCATGGATGCCATGGGTCTGGCGGAGTTGAACGGGGAGATCGGCAACCTGCGTCAGGACAGCCGCATTCCCGCCCGCCGCCTGGGCCAGGAGTTAAAGCGCCGCCGGGATTTTCTGCGCGAACAGGTACGCGACTATGTTGAACGCCAGTTCCTGCTGAACGCGGATGTGTCCGGCAAGAAGCTGCGAGAAGAGTTGCTGCGCAAGGTGAAGCTGTCCAATGTGGAGCACCGCAATTTCCGCCTGATTCAGGAAATTGTCTACAAGATGGCAAAAAAGCTCACCACCATGCACAGCCGCCGCAAGAAGGTGTACAAAAAGGGCCTGCTCAACGTACCCCGCACGCTGCGCCACAACATGGCCTACGACGGGGCAATTTTTGACCTGCACTGGAAGTCGGTGAAAATCGACCGGCCGAAAGTGTTTGCCATCTGCGATGTATCCGGCTCGGTGGCCAACTACGCGCGCTTCATGCTGATGTTCCTGTACAGTCTGGATGAAGTGATGCCCAAGGTGCGCAGCTTTGCGTTCTCTTCGGACCTGGCGGAAGTTACCGATCTGTTTCAGCGTGACAAGATTGAAGACGCCATTGCGAAAGTGCTGCGCGACTACAGCGGCGGCTCCACCGACTACGGCCAGGCGTTCCTTGATTTCAAGAACCACTGCCTGGACGATGTGGACAACCGCACCACCATCATCATTCTCGGTGACGCGCGCAACAATTACGGCGACCCGCACGCTGACGTGTTAAAAGAAATGTACGACCGCAGCAAACGGGTCATCTGGCTGAATCCTGAATCCCGCCTGTCCTGGAATACAGGGGATTCGGAAATGCGCCGCTACCAGGCGTACTCGCACCAGGTGGAGGAATGTAATTGCCTCATGCATTTGGAGCGGGTTGTGGGTAATCTACTGCGCCAAGTGACTCAATAGGCCAACCCCACAGCCAGATGTCCGAGCCCCGCACTGACGCAGATTCAGAAGCTTCATTTGCCAGCAGCGCGGCGCGCCCGCTGCTGGTGTTTGCGATGCTGGCCACCGCGGTACTGGCGGCGCTGATGTGGGGGCTGCAGACCCTGGCCAGCATGGTGGGCACCAACACCGCCGCCACCAAGGCGATCAACTACGAAGACAATATCATCACCATCGCCATCCGCGAGGAACCGCCGCAACTGGATTCCACCCGGGCCACGGACGCCAGTTCCGGCATGATCCTGGGCCACCTCATGGAAGGCCTGCTACGCATGGACCTGCAGGACCGTCTGCAGCCGGCCCTGGCCCGGGATTGGCAGATCACCCCGCAGGGGGCAACCTTCAAGCTGCGCCGGGATGCCCGCTGGAGTGACGGCGAACCCATTACCGCGGCGGACTTTCTGTTCGCCTGGCGTACCGTGGTGGACCCGCAGACCGCCTCCCGTTATGCCTTTCTGTTGTATCCGATCAAAAACGCCCGGGCCATCAACGAAGGGGAATTGCCGCTTGAAGAGCTGGGTGTACGCAGCCCGGATCCGTACACCATCGAAGTTGAGTTTGAGAATCCGACCCCCTATTTCGACAAAATGGTCACCTTCCAGACCTACTTTCCGGTGCGCGAGGATTTTTACCGGGCCACCAACGGCAAGTACGGCGCGGACGCTGACAAACTGCTGTCCAGCGGCCCGTTTATCGCCCGCACCTGGGTGCACGGCGACAGCCTGTACCTGGAACGCAACCCCCACTACTGGGACAAGGAAGCGGTGCAGCTGAATGCCATTAACGTGGGTTATATCACCAGCGATCCCGGCGCCACCCTGAACTTCTTCAAAGACAACCGCATCGCTTACACCACCCTCGGCGCGGAAGACCTGCAGGAGGCCCTGGAACAGCGCTGGCACATCAAACGCGAACAGGACGGCACGGTGTTCTATATCGAGTTCAATCATCGTGAAGACCGCCTGACGCGCAACAAAAACCTGCGCCAGGCCATGCAGCTGGTACTGGACATGGAAGAGCTGGTGTACAAAGTCACCAAGCTGCCCGGTTATCTGCCCGGCGAGTCACTGTTCCCGGTATGGCTGATGGGGGTCAACGACTACTTCCGCAAAGAATTCCCGGCGCCGCGGCTGCAGCTGGATCATCAGCGGGCCCTGGCGCACCTGCAACAGGCGCAGCAGGAACTGGGCTTGAGCGAATGGCCGCAGCTGGTGCTGCTGAGCGGCGACAACCCGCTGTCGAATATCCAGTCCGAGTGGACCCAGGGGGTGCTCAAATCGCGCCTGGGGCTGGACCTGAAGATCGACAAACAGATCTTCAAGCAGCGTCTGGAGAAAATGCACTCCGGCGACTTCGACATGGTGCTGGGCGGCTGGGGCCCGGATTATGACGACCCGCTGACCTTCGGAGATCTGTTTGCCTCCTGGAACATCCAGAACCGCGGCCGCTACGTTAACAAGGAATTGGACCGGCTGGTGGCGATAGCCCAGTCGTCGGTGGACCCCGAGGAGCGCATGCAGGCGTTTGCCGGTATCCAACAGATTGTATTTGACGACGCGGTGATCCTGCCCATGTACGAGCGCGGGGTCACCTATGTGGTGCACCCGCACCTGCATAACGTCAAACGGCGGGTCATCGGCGCGGAAGTGGATTTCACCCGCTCCTATATCGACAGCAGCCGTTAGATGTTCCGTTATACCGTCAAAAGGCTGGTGCTGGGCGTGGTGACCGTCTGGTTTATCGCCACCGCCACCTTTTTCGGCATGCACGCGGTACCGGGTGATCCGCTGACCACCGACAAAGCCCTGAGCCCCACCATCCGCGCCAACCTGGAAGAAAAATACGGCCTGGACAAACCCCTGTACACCCAGTACGGCATTTATCTGACCAACCTGGTGCGCGGTGATTTTGGCATTTCGTTTACCCAGGAGAACCGCGAGGTTAATGACATCATCCTGGAACACTTTCCGGTGTCCGCCACCCTGGGCATCCTGGCGGTGATTTTTGCCGCCCTGGGCGGGGTGTTGTGGGGGGCCCTGACCGCCCTGTACCGCAACCGTCTGCCGGATACGGTGATCATGTTCCTGGTCATTCTCGGCATCTCCGTGCCCAGCTTTGTGGTGGCGGCGGTGGGGCAGGTCAGTCTGGTTAACCTGAACCAGGCGGCCGGCACTTCAATTCTGCCTGTCGGCGGCTGGGGCACCATCTGGCACATGATTGTGCCGAGCATGGTGCTGGGCCTGTCGACCATGGCTTACCTGACCCGCCTCATGCGCTCGTCCATGCTGGAGATTGTCAATTCCGACTTTGTCCGCACGGCCCGTTCCAAAGGCGTGCCCGCCACCCAGATTTTCACCCGCCATCAGTTGCGCAACGCCATTCTGCCGGTAATTACGGTGCTGGGGCCGCAAATTGCCGTCATCACCACCGGCGGTTTTGTAGTGGAGATCATTTTTGCCATCCCGGGTCTGGGCCGTTACTTTGTGCAGGCGGTACAACAACTCGACTATACCGTCATCATGGGCACCACGGTGTTCTACGGCGCTTTCCTGGTATTCATGGTTATTGTCGTTGATCTGATCTACGGCCTGATCGACCCGCGCGTGAGGCTGGAAGGATGAGCCAGGTTTCCCCTACCCCGGCAGGCGCTTTTGCGCCGCTGCAACAGGTCCAGCAGACGCAGAAAATCAGCCGCCCGTCGCTGTCCTACTGGCAGGACGCGTGGGTCCGCCTGCGCGCCAACCGCCGCGCCATTTTTTCCCTTTATCTGGTGGTCGGCCTGCTGCTGTTCACGTTTCTGGGCCCGCTGATCTGGGATGTGGACCCGGCGCTGCAGGATGTCGATCAGATCAGCCAGCCGCCGGGGGCCGACCGGCGCGCGGTGCTGGCTGCCGACTACCAGCCCTGGTACGGCACCCCGGATCTGCCGGGCAGCGGTCTGCGCCTGGCGGAAGCGGCCACCACTCAGGCGGTGCGCCTGCAATGGGACATCCAGCCGCAGGCAGCGGAATACCGCATCTACCGCAACATCTTCCCGGTGGGCGCGGAAGGTGCTCTGGGCCTGCCGCTGTTTGAGACTCCGGCGGCGCAGAATTATTTTGAGGACCGCCTGGATCTGCGGCCGCGCAATTATTTTTATACCGTGGTGGTACTGGACGCGGCAGGGGTTGAAACCGCCAACCGCTTCAGCCTGGAAGTTGAGGTGCAGCGGGTGGTCACGGTCTCCGAAGCCCGGGAACGCGGCCTGCTGGGCGCGGACGAAGAGGCCCGGCCGGGCATGGAATTCCAGTTTGCCTGGCATCCGCTGGGCACCGACTATCTGGGCCGGGACATGCTGGCGCGGCTGATGCACGGCGCCCGTATCTCTCTGTTTATCGGCTTTTTTGCGCCGCTGCTGTACGTGCTGATCGGCGTCATCTACGGCAGCACCGCGGGTTTCTTAGGCGGCATGACCGACCAGGTGATGATGCGTTTTGCCGACTTTGTGGTGGCTTTGCCGTTCCTGCTGTTCATGATCCTGTTTAAGGTGGTGTTCTCCATTTCCCCCGGCGAAAGCGGCATCCTGCCGATGCTGGTGGCGATGATCATCCTGTTGTGGCCGGGCACCGCGCGGCTGGTGCGCGGCCAGATTCTGCAGATCCGCGAAGAAGGTTATATCAGCGCCTCCCAACTGCTGGGCGCGCAAACCAATTACCTGGTGCTGCGGCACATGATTCCCAACACCATGGGGGTGATTCTGGTAACCATCACCTTTGCCGTGCCCAGCGCAATTTTCACCGAAGCATTTTTGTCCTTTATCGGCATGGGGGTGGCGCCGCCCACCCCGTCCTGGGGCAGCATGTGCAACGAAGGCCGCAAAACCATGCTCACCACCCCTCATGAGCTGATCTTCCCGGCCCTCTTTATCAGCATCACCGTGCTGGCCTTCAACCTGCTGGGCGACGGCCTGCGCGACGCGCTGGACGCGCGCATGCGGAACCGGGAATAAGCGATGCAAGATACCCTGCTGAGTGTCACCGATCTGGCGGTGGAGTTTGAAACCTACGGCGGTACCGTGCAGGCGGTGCGCGGCGTCAGTTTTGATGTGCATGCCGGTAAAACGCTGGCCATTGTCGGTGAATCCGGCTGCGGCAAATCGGTGACCGTGCAGAGCATCATGGGCCTGATTCCGGTCCCTCCCGGACGTATTACCAACGGTACCGCCATGCTGCGCGGCACCAATATCCTCGGGCAGAAAACCATCAACGGTCAGGACATCCGCGGTGATCAGATCGGCATGATCTTTCAGGATCCAATGACCTCGCTGAACCCTACCATGAATATCGGCAGCCAGATTGCCGAGACGCTGATTGTGCACCGCGGCTACAGCAAGCGACAGGCTTTCAACCGCGCCATCGAACTGCTGGAGATGAGCAAAATCCCGGAGGCTGCCAAGCGCGCCAAACAATATCCGTTTGAGTTTTCGGGCGGCATGTTACAGCGCGCCATGATTGCCATGGCCATTGCCTGCGAACCGGACATCCTCATCGCTGACGAGCCGACCACGGCGCTGGATGTCACCATTCAGGCGCAGATTCTCGATCTGCTGGGTGACCTGCAGCGGGACAACGGCATGGCCATTATCCTCATCACCCATGACCTGGGGGTGGTGGCGCGGATGGCGGATGAGGTGGTGGTGATGTACGCCGGGCAGATTGTTGAACAGGGCAGCGTGGACGACATTTTTTACCACTCGGCCCACCCCTACACCCTGGGTCTGCGCGCCGCCATGCCCACCAACGATCCCAACAGCAGCAACTACCTCACCCCCATCGAAGGCTCACCGCCCGACCTGTTTAACCCGCCCGCCGGCTGCGGCTATTGCCCGCGCTGCCCCCAGGCCATGCAGATCTGCGCGCAGCAGCCGCCGGCTCTGCAGACGCTGAACGCGGAGGGTATCAAACATGCCAGCCGCTGCTGGCTGCAGCATCCGGACAGCCCGGCAGCCGCCGCAGCGGCCGCCAGCGGAGCGGCTGATGACTGACCTGATCAGCATAGAGCATCTGGTCAAACACTTCCGCCTGGCCCGGGGCCAATACGTGCACGCGGTTGACGACGTCAGCCTCAACATCGGTGAAAAGGAAATTGTCGGCCTGGTGGGTGAAAGCGGTTCCGGTAAATCCACCCTGGGCAAAACCCTGCTCGGCTTACACGACAAAACGTCGGGCAGCGTGCGCCTGCGCGGTGAACTGCTGCCGGAAAAATACACCGCGGCTGACTTTCAGCGCTACGCGCCGGTCATGCAGATGATTTTTCAGGATCCATACTCGTCCCTGAATCCGCGCATGACCGTGGGCGAAATTGTTGGCGAGGGGCTGAAGCTGCATTCCGCCAAATCAAACCGGGATATCCGCGACGAGGTGGCGCAATGGCTGACCCGGGTCGGCCTGGAGGCGGACCATATGTCCCGCTATCCCCATGAATTTTCCGGCGGGCAGCGCCAGCGTATCGGCATCGCCCGGGCGCTGATCCTGCAACCGGAGTTTGTCGTCTGTGACGAACCCATCTCCGCGCTGGACGTGTCGGTACAGGCCCAGGTGGTTAATCTGCTTGATGAACTGAAAGACAGCCTGGGGCTGACGTTGCTGTTCATCGCCCACGACCTGTCCATGGTCCGTTACGTCAGCGACCGCATGGCGGTGATGTACCTGGGCAGCCTGGTGGAAGTCGGCAGCGCCGACCAGGTGTTTTTTGACCCGCAACATCCGTACACACGCATCCTGGTGGGTTCCAATCCGGAACCGGACCCGCGCCAGGAGCGCCAGCGCCAGTCCACCACCATTCAGGGTGAAATTCCGTCGCCGGTGAATATTCCGGACGGTTGCCGGTTTGCCAACCGCTGCCCGCAGGTTATGGACATCTGCCATCACAACACGCCAGAATTACTGCCGTTGAAAGACATTACGGCGGGTGCCGAGCCGCGCAAAGTGGCCTGTCACCTGTATGCTTAGCTGACGTCTGCCTGACGTCTCTCCGACGCCTACGAGGGCCACATGATCTACGAAATCAGAAATTACCACTTCGACCCGGAGAAGTTTGCCGACTATAAAACCTGGGCCACCGAACAGGCGCTACCCTACCTGGACCGCGAATTGGATCTGGTTGGTTTCTGGGCCACCGGCGAGGATCAGACCGAAGTCAACGGCAAACCCCTGGACGAGCTGGGGTCAGCAAACATTACCTGGATTATCCGCTGGCCCGACCGCGAGTCCCGGGACGCGCAGTTCGAGCAGATTATGTCAACGCCGGAGTGGACGGAGATTTTTGCCAACGTACCCGGTGGACTCTCCAGCTACCAC
This sequence comes from Pseudomonadales bacterium, assembly GCA_028279305.1. GTDB lineage: Bacteria > Pseudomonadota > Gammaproteobacteria > Pseudomonadales > Azotimanducaceae > UBA4421. The sequence goes on along the minus strand of JANQOA010000277.1, from coordinate 6,766 downwards.
CGCATGGAAGCCAAGTTCACCGAGTCGCTGCTATAGAAGTTTAGAAGGGTCGGCCGCCGCCGCGGTTACCGCCGCTGCCGCCGCGGCCTTTGCTTTGCGCTTCGTTTACACGTAACGGCCGGCCTTGAACTTCCTGTCCATTCAACGCTTCAATTGCCTGGTCGGCACCATCCTCCAGTTCAACAAATCCGAACCCCCGGGAGCGGCCGGTCTCACGGTCCGTGATTACCACCGCGGACGCAACCTGGCCAAATTCCGAAAATAAATTCTGCAAGTCGTCGTCTGTAATGCCCCAGGCCAGATTGCCGACGTAAAGTTTCTTCACTACCTAAGATCTCCAAGATCAGTGTATTTTGCCGCATGAGATTACCTGCGATCCAGATAAGAGCGGCCCTCGTTCGACCAATCAAAACTCAGGAAATCCAAGCAACACAGAAATTGGGCGAGACTGTTGGCAGGGTACGCGAAGCTGTTACGAACCACAATCACGAAAACGTGACAAATTTCAAGCAGATATTAGACAAACCCCCGAGCAGCTTCAGCCGGACGTCATTTCCAGCCGCCATTTTTCACGCATTCTTAAGATTGAGGTCTCGGTGGTGTACTGCTCCAGTTGCCGGATCTCCACCCAGGCCAGGCTCATGGACTCGCTGCTGACGACAAAATCCTCCGACGCCGCCGCCATGGCATAACGTACATCAAAATGATGGTGCGCCGGATCCTGTTTGCGTGCCGGAATGGCGTGAATGTCGATGTCCAGTATCTGCGGCCGCAGCAGGCGCACCTGCAGCCCCGATTCTTCTTCCGCCTCGCGCCGGGCCACCGCCCGGGTATCCGCGTCACCGTCGCTGTGGCCGCCGAGCTGCAGCCACATGTTCAGCTTGCGGTGATGCGTCAACAGCAGATGGGTGCGCGCCGGGTTGACCAGCCAGGCTGAGCCGGTGACGTGACCGTGCCAGCAGTTGCGCTGAAAACAGTCCGCGTGGCTGCTGACAAAATCACGGAAACGCTCAACGGTGGCGGCTTCCGCCGGATAAGCGTCCGCGTAAACAGCCAATTGTTCTAACAACGGGGTGCGGTGCATTTGCCTCCCTGCCGGTGAGTCCTTATCCTCTGTTTATCCTGAAGGGTTGCCGACCTGATAACCATAACTGCCTGATACAAATACCAATACAACCGCTAATCCAAACTAAGAAAGGAGATAACCATGATAGGTGTCACCGCCAAGCTTAACGTCGCGCCCGGCAAAGAAGCAGAGTTCGAGGAGGTATTCCTCACCCTGTCGGAAGCCGTGCGCGCCAACGAACCCGGCTGCATCCTTTATCAACTCTGCAAAGATGACGAAGGCAACTATATCGTCATGGAGATGTATGAAAGTGAGGAGGCGCTGGCCGCCCACGGTCAGTCTGAACACTTCAAGGCCGCCGGTGCGGGTTTTAAAGGCAAAATGGCCGGCCCGCCGGAAATCAAGCGCATGCAGGCGGTTACCCGTTAGGGAACCTAGTGCTGCACCTCGAACAGCTCGGCCAACTGGTCCGTCATGGCCCCGCCGAGCTGTTCCGCGTCCGTAATGGTCACCGCGCGCTTGTAGTGGTGGGTAACGTCGTGGCCGATCCCAATCGCCACCAGTTCCACCGGCGAATAGTTTTCGATCATCTCTATGGCATATTTGAGGTGCTGCTCCAGATAGTTGCTGGGGTTCACCAGCAGCGTCGAATTGTCCACCGGCAGCCCGTCTGAAATCACCATCAGAATCTTGCGCTGCTCCATGCGGGTGACAATCCGGTTGTGCGCCCAGATCAGCGCCTCACCGTCGATGTTTTCCTTCAGCAGCTCCTCCCGCATCATCAGGCCCAGGTTCCGCCGGTTGCGCGCCCAGGTGTCGTCCGCGCCTTTGTAGATGATATGGCGCAGATCGTTCAGACGGCCCGGGCTGGAAGGTTTGCCCTCGTTGATCCATTGCTCCCGTGACTGGCCGCCGCGCCAGGCGCGGGTGGTAAAACCGAGAATTTCCACCCGCACCGAGCAGCGCTCCAGAGTGCGGCCCAGAATGTCCGCGCACATGGCGGCAATGGTAATACTGCGGCCGCGCATGGAGCCGGAGCTGTCGATCAGCAGCGTCACCACCGTATCGCGGAACTTCATCTCCTTTTCCTGCTTGTACGCCAGCGGATTCACCGGGTCCACCACCACCTGGGTGAGCCGCGCCGCGTCGAGGATGCCCTCCTCCAGATCAAACTCCCAGGTCCGGTTCTGTTTTGCCATCAGCTTGCGCTGCAGCCGGTTGGCCAGCTTGGAGGTGGTGTGCTGCAGCGACACCAGCTGCTGATCCAGAAGCTGGCGCAGACGGGTCATCTCTTCCGCGTCACACAGTTCTTCAGCGCGCACGGTTTCGTCAAAAGCTTCGGTGTAAGCCTGGTAGTTGATGTCCACCGCGATGCGGCCCGCTTCATCGGGCATCGGCGTGGGTGCTTCTTCGGGGTCCGCTTCCGAGCCGGACTCGTCCATGTCCATGTCCGCATCCATTTCCACCATGGCCGCTTCACCGTCGGCGCTTTCGTCCGCCATGGCGTCGTCATCCAGCACCACATCTTCCGGGCTGAAATCCGATTCCGCGTCCTGATTCTCATCCATGGTTTCAATGTCGTCCTGGTTGGTATCCCCCTCGTTGGGGTCATCCAGGTCGGCAGCCAGGCCCAGGTCCGCAATGATGGTGCGGCAGGCGGTGGCAAAATCTGTCTGATTGCGGATATGGTCCTTGAGCCCGCGGATATGTTCACCGGCATGGCTTTCGATGTGGTCGCGCCAGAAACGCACCACGTTCTCCGCGCTGGGCGGCAGCTCCCGGCCCGTCAGCTCCTGCCTGACAAGCAAACCCACGGCCACGGACAGCGGCGCCTCGGTTTCAGCGGTGATGGTGTCAAATGCCGCCTGCTGGCATTGCACCTCAAGCCGGGCGTCCAGGTTCTGCGCCACGCCTTCCATGCGCAGGCTGCCGATGGAGGCAATCCGCGCTTCTTCGATCCAGTCGAACATTTCCTGGGCCGGGCCGCCGGCGGGGGTGTAGCGGGCGTGCAGCGCGGGATCGTGATGGCGCATCTTCAGGGCAAACTGATCCCCCACGCCGCGCACCGAGTTCACCTCGTTGTCGCTGCAGCCGACACTGGGCAGAGGCACGCGCATGCGGTTACCCCGGGCGGACGGCGCGCCGGGCCCGAAGCTGACTTCCAGCTCGTCATCCTCCGCCAACGCGCGCATGGTTGCGGTCATGGCGCGCTTGAAGGGTTCCAGTGGGTTTTCCGCGTCACTCATGTTTGTATTCTGAACCCGCGCCTGCCTGGTTCAGTCCATGTCAGGCGCTTTTTAACGTGATTCCCCGGGTTGCATCACCCAGGTCTTCACCCATGCAGCGCTGATAGTATTCAGCCACGATCGGCCGCTCCAGTTCGTCACACTTATTCAGGAAGGTCACCCTGAACGCAAAACCAACGTCGCCGAAAATTTCCGCGTTCTGCGCCCAGGTCAATACCGTGCGCGGGGACATGACTATGGACACATCACCGTTGATGAAACCCTTACGGGTCAGGTCGGCAACACTCACCATGTTGGAAATACAGCGGCGGCCGGCGTCGGTTTCCTGATACGACTTGGCTTTGCCGGCTACTATTTCGCACTCCGCGTCATGTTCCAGATAGTTCAGCGTGGCGACAATACTCCAGCGGTCCATCTGCCCCTGGTTGATCTGCTGGGTGCCGTGATACAGGCCGGTGGTATCACCCAGGCCCACCGTGTTGGTGGTGGAGAACAGACGGAAATGGCTGTGCGGGGTGATCACCTTGTTCTGGTCCAGCAGGGTTAACTTACCCTCAACTTCCAGCACCCGTTGAATGACAAACATCACGTCGGGGCGGCCGGCATCGTACTCATCAAATACCAGCGCCACCGGATGCTGCAGCGCCCAGGGCAGAATGCCTTCACGGAACTCGGTAATCTGTTTACCGTCCTTCAGCACAATGGCGTCTTTACCCACCAGGTCGATGCGGCTGATGTGGCTGTCCAGGTTGATGCGGATACACGGCCAGTTCAGGCGCGCCGCAACCTGCTCGATATGCGTGGATTTACCGGTGCCGTGGTAACCCTGGATCATGACCCGGCGGTTGTGGGCAAAGCCGGCCAGAATCGCCAGGGTGGTATCCCGGTCAAAACGGTAGTCGTCATCGATGACCGGCACATAGTCCGAACGCTCACTGAAACCGGGCACGGTCAGGTCTTGATCTATACCAAATGCTTCCCGCACACTCACCGTGGTGTCGGGTACTAAAGCCGTGCTGAGGCCGGCGGCCGCGTGGTCAGTCACTATTGCTCCCTGTACAAAGCTCTGGGCAAGCCGGCTATTGTAAGCCACCACGGATAAAAAGCAGCAGTAAAAATGTATGGATTTTGAGCGGGAGACAGCACCCTGGTAACCACCTCTACAGCAGCGCAAGCAGAAGCAAAAATTTATCTGGTGCGGCACGGCAAAGCCGCCGCCGGCTTCAGCGCCCACCGGGACCCGGGCCTGGACCAAACCGGCCGCCGGCAGGCCCGGGACGTGGCGGCGATGCTGGCCGCTGAACTGGCGGATACCGCGCCGTTACCCATTTACAGCAGCCCCATGGCCCGGGCCTTTGAGACCGCCCGGCCGTTGGCGGAAATGTGGCGGATCAGCGCTGAGGATATCCGCATCGAGCCCCGGGTGGCTGAAATTCCCTCGCCGACGGAAGATCTGCAGGCCCGCGCGGCGTGGCTGGCCGAAGCCATGCAAGGCAGCTGGGACAGCCTGGAGGCGCCGTTTCAGGTCTGGCGCCAGGCTCTGGCGGACTGTTTAAGCCAACTGCCCCATAGCTGCGTGATCTTCAGCCACTACGTGGCCATAAACGCTGCCGTCGGCGTTGCCACCGGCAACAGCAGCATGCGCATATTTGCCCCGGATAACTGCTCAGTCACCACCCTGGTGAACCGCAACGGAGTGCTGAGCGTGGAATCCCTGGGCCGGACCGCTGACACCCACATCAACTGACCCTGACCAATAGTGGACTGGTCAATAGTTGGACTGGTCAATAGTTGGACTGGCCGATAGTTGGCCTGACCAATAGTTGGCCATATACGCCAGCGGTTTGGACGCACGCCGGAGCGCAAACTGCCCGAGCTCTACCCCCGCCCCGCTGAAACCGGCGGCACAAAGGCTTTTGCCCGCAAACTTTCCATAGCGCTGCCGCGACATTCAGATTGGCACGATACATGAAATGCCATTCTCACCACCGGCGTGGTGGCGGCTAAGCTCGAAACGGAAGGGACTTTGCATGATCAAGACATTTGCCCAGCACCGCGTGGCGGCTAACCTGGTCATGATCATGATGGTGCTGGCCGGGATCTGGGCCGTGCGCACCATGCCTACCATGCTGGATCCGCCGACCCAGTTTCCGGTTGTGGTCACCGAGGTGACCTGGGTGGGCGCGGCCGCTGAAGACATCGAAAGCCTGGTCACCACCCCCATAGAGCAGCAGCTGCGCACCCTGAATGACCTTAAGGAGCTGAAGTCACGCACCGTTAACGGTTATACCGAGGTGCGGGCCATCTTCCATTTTGACGCGGACATGACCCAGGCGCTGGACCAGGCCAAACAGCGGGTCACCAACATCCGCAATCTGCCCGCGGCAATTGAGCCGCCGGTGGTGCGCCGCATGCTGGACACCGAACCGGTCAGCGTGCTGCAGGTCAGCGGACCCGGCACCATCAGCGAACTGATTCCGCTGGTGCGCGAATTTGAGCGGCAACTGCTGCGGCGGGGTATCGAAGGCGTCGACTACGACGGGCTGCCGACGGAAGAGATTGCCCTGCTGGTGGGCGGCCGCCAACTGCAGGAACTGGGCATGACGCTGGACCAGGTGGCTGACGAAGTAGCCCGGGTCAGCAGCAATGTGCCGGCCGGGGCGGTGGGCCGCGGTCACGGTACCCGCCAGTTGCGCAGTCTCGACCAGCGCCGCGATCCCCGGGGGTTTGAACAGTTGCAGATTGAATCCAACGGTCAGCTGCTGCGGCTGCAGGACTTTGCCCAGGTAGAACGGCGCCCCCAGCGCGGCCAACCGGAACTGCGCAGCGAGGGCCAGGTGGCCATCGAAATGATGTTATGGCGCAGCACCAGCGCGGACGCGGCCCGAGCCGACCGCATTGTGCAGGCGTGGCTGGCGGAAACCCGTCCGGCCCTGCCCGCCGGCGTGGAAATCCGCGAAATTGTCAATATCTGGCGCCTGCTGGACGTGCAGCTCGGCATGCTGGTTAAAAACGGTCTGTCCGGCCTGGTACTGGTCATCGGGGTATTGTTTCTGTTCCTGAACGCCCGTGCCGGCATGTGGGTCACCGTGGGTATCCCGGTCAGCTTCATGCTGGCGCTGGCGCTGTTTTATGTGCTGTTCGGCTACGGCATCAGCATTATTGCCCTGATCGGCCTGATCATGGCCCTGGGCATTGTCGTGGATGACGCCATAGTGGTCGGTGAAGACATAGTCACCCAGTACGAAAACGGCCTGCCGCCGGACCAGGCAGCGGTGGCCGGCGCCCAGCGCATGTGGGTGCCGGTGATGACCTCCTCGCTGACCACCATGGCGGCGTTTATACCGCTGCTGATTATCGGCGGCATCATGGGCGACATGGTGCTGGCGTTACCCACGGTGTTGTTGTGTGTCATCGCCGCGTCCCTCATCGAGTGTTTCTGGGTGCTGCCGGG
>JANQOA010000276.1 GCA_028279305.1 Pseudomonadales bacterium | reverse complement strand
GGTGGATCTGATTGCGCCGATTGCGATGGATGATGGATTGCGGTTTGCGATCCGCGAAGGCGGCCGCACCGTCGGCGCCGGCGTCGTCACCAAGGTGATCGAGTAACTACGTAGGAGTTTAGGCCAGTAGCTCAATTGGCAGAGCAGCGGTCTCCAAAACCGCAGGTTGGGGGTTCGATTCCCTCCTGGCCTGCCATTACCGGCCGGATGTGTAGGACAGGTACAAAAATTTGAGTACAAACACCGAGGCTTCTTCGAGCAGCTCGCTTGACTGGCTGAAATGGCTGGTTGTTGTGGCGCTGCTCGGCGGTGGCGTTTACGGCAACTGGTTTTACCAGGACGAGTCCCTGCTCATCCGGGTGGTGGCCATGCTGGCCATTGCGCTGATTGCCGGTTTTGTTGCCGTGCAGACCGAGCGCGGCCGCAACACCTGGACGCTGATTAAAGAGGCGCGGTCCGAGATCCGGCGGGTAGTGTGGCCAACCAATCAGGAAACCACGCAAACCACCATGGTGGTGCTGGTCCTGGTGCTGGTTTTTGCTTTGATCCTCTGGGGTCTGGATTCACTGCTGAGCTGGTTTGTCAGCTCCATTATCGGCTAAGGGGTCAACGGCGCATGTCTAAGAAATGGTATGTTGTGCATGCCTATTCGGGCTTCGAGAAAAACGTTGCCCGTGCCCTGCAGGAGCGGGTGCAGCTGTCGAATTTTGAGGAATTTTTCGGCGAAATCCTGGTCCCTACCGAAGAGGTAGTGGAAATGCGCGGTGGCCAGAAGCGCCGCAGCGAACGGAAATTTTTCCCCGGTTATGTGCTGGTGGAAATGGAATTAAACGACGACACCTGGCACCTGGTAAAAGAAACCCCCAGGGTCATGGGGTTTATCGGCGGCAAGGCGGATCAGCCGGCGCCGCTAACAGACCGCGAAGCGGCTGCCATTCTCGACCGGGTGGCGGCCGGCAGCGAGAAAGCAACACCCAAAACGGTGTTCGAGCCGGGCGAGATTGTACGGGTTATCGACGGACCGTTTAACGATTTCAACGGTGTGGTTGAAGAAGTGAACTACGAAAAGAACCGGCTGAATGTCGCGGTTACCATTTTCGGCCGTTCCACGCCGGTAGAACTGGACTTCGGCCAAGTAGAAAAAGGCTAATAAACCGGGGAGTGCCGGGCGGATGCAGCAGCACCGCCGCACGTTTGTACCCATACTCCAAACGGAGGAGATGAAATGGCAAAGAAAGTAGAGGCCTATATAAAGCTGCAGGTACCTGCGGGCCAGGCTAACCCCAGCCCGCCGGTGGGCCCCGCCCTGGGTCAGCACGGGGTTAACATCATGGACTTCTGTAAAGCGTTTAACGCCCAGACCCAGTCCATGGAGCAGGGCCTGCCCATTCCGGTGGTTATCACGGTATATGCAGACCGCAGTTTTACCTTCATTACCAAAACACCGCCGGCGGCGGTGCTGTTGCGCAAGGCAGCTAAAATCGCCAAAGGCAGCGGTACGCCGAATACACACAAGGTGGCCAAGGTCACGCGGGCTCAGTTGGAAGAAATTGCGCAGATCAAGATGCCCGACCTCACCGCTGCTGATATGGACGCCGCTGTGCGCACCATTGCGGGTACCGCGCGCAGTTCCGGCATCGACGTGGAGGGTGTATAGATGGCTAAGCTGAATAAACGGCAGCGTCTGTTTGCCGAGAAGATTGAGCAGGACAAGGACTATGCTATCGACGAAGCGGTGACGCTGCTCAACGAGCTGTCCAAAACGAAATTCAAAGAGTCGTTTGACGTCTCTGTTAACCTGGGTGTCGATCCGCGCAAATCCGACCAGGTGGTGCGCGGCGCAACGACCCTGCCCCACGGCACCGGCAAGTCGGTCCGTGTTGCGGTATTTGCGCAAGGCGATAATGCTGAAGCTGCCACCGCTGCCGGGGCGGACAAAGTCGGGTTTGAGGATCTGGCGGAAGAAGTTAAGGCCGGCAATCTGGATTTTGACGTGGTGATCGCCACGCCGGATGCCATGCGTGTGGTCGGCCAGCTGGGTAAAGTGCTGGGCCCCCGCGGCCTTATGCCTAACCCGAAAACCGGTACGGTGACCCCGGACGTGGCGGCCGCGGTGGCCAATGCCAAAGCCGGGCAGATCCAGTTCCGCACCGACAAAGCGGGTATTATCCACGGCAGCGTCGGCCAGGTTGGGTTCGACGCCAATGCCATCAAAGAGAATGTTGAAGCCCTGCTGGCGGATTTGAAAAAAGCCAAACCCGCATCAGCCAAGGGTGTTTATCTGAAAAAAGTCACACTTTCCACGACGATGGGCCCGGGGGTCAAAATCGACCCGGCATCGCTGGAAGTGTGAAGTAGTTTGGAGGCTCAGCGCCGCGCCTTCGGGTGAGGGGCTGAGGCCGTCAAAAACCGTAGGTGGCCGCAGCCGCGGCCTTAATGTCCTACGCAGACGGCGAGCTGTTGTGAAACAGCAATGGCTGACCGGGCTGCAATGCAGCGGGTCGGCATAGTCTTCGGGGTCTTTCAGGCTTGTCATGCCTGTGCCGTTGAAGTCTCGCCTTAAGTGAATTAGGCAGCGGCAAACCGCCGCCTAAACAGGAGAAGCAAAGTGGCGTTAAAGCTCGATCAAAAGCAGCAGATTGTTGCTGAGGTGAATGAGGTTGCCGCATCTGCTTTGTCAGCAGTGGTTGCAGACTATCGTGGTCTTACCGTCGCAGAAATGACCGAAATGCGCTCCAAGGCGCGTGATTCCGGTGTGTATCTGCGGGTGGTGCGTAACACGTTGGCCAGACGCGCCGTTGAAGGAACCGACTATGAGTGTCTCGAGGAGACATTTGTCGGCCCCACCCTGGTGGCCTTCTCACAGGAGGATCCGGGTTCAGCAGCGCGCTTGCTCAAAGACTACGCCAAAGAGCTTGATGCTCTGGAAGTCAAAGCCCTGTCCATTGGTGGTGAACTATACAGCGCGGATCAGATTGACCGGGTTGCCAAGTTACCCACCCTGGATGAGGCGCGCGCAATGTTGCTTGCAGTTATGCAGGCACCGGTGGTGAAGCTGGCGCGTACCTTGAATGAGGTGCCCGGCAAACTCACCCGCACGGTGGCTGCCATCGCAGATCAGAAGAAAGCGGAAGCTTAGCGTTAAGTTAACGTACAGAGTTATTTAGGAGACTTGGAAAATGGCATTGTCCTCAGACGATATTTTGAATGCCATCGCGGAAATGAGCGTGATGGAGGTTGTTGAACTTGTCCAGGCGATGGAAGAAAAGTTCGGCGTATCCGCAGCGGCAGCCGTGGCTGCAGCACCGGCAGCAGCCGGTGGTGACGCAGGCGGCGCGGCGGCGGAAGAAAAGGACGAATTCGACGTAGTCCTCACCGCGGCAGGTGAGAAGAAGGTCAACGTGATCAAGGCGGTGCGCGCGATCACCGGCCTGGGCTTGAAAGAAGCCAAGGCATTGGTTGATGAAGCGCCTTCCCCGATCAAAGAGAGTGCGACCAAAGACGAAGCTGAAGACTTCAAGAAACAGCTGGAAGAAGCCGGCGCAACTGTTGAGCTCAAATAGGTCTATTTGTTGCTGCACAGACCGCTGGAAATGGCTGGCCCCCGGGCGCTGCGGCGCCGTGGGGAGCCGGCCTTTTGTGGTTGGAAATTTAGAACCCGCAAACGCATCGCTTAGTTAGCGTAGGAGATCCGCATGGCGTATAGCTTTACTGAAAAAAAGCGTATCAGAAAAGATTTTGGCAAGTTGTCAGAGTCCATGGAGTTGCCATATCTGTTGGCCATTCAGGTCGACTCATACAACAATTTTCTTCAGTTGGATACCAATGCTGACAAACGTGATGAGTCCGGTTTGCACGCGGCATTCCGTTCGGTGTTCCCCATTGTCAGCTATTCAGGCAGCGCGGCGCTGGAGTATGTGGATTACCGGCTGGGTGAGCCTGCGTTTGACGTCAAAGAATGTGTATTACGCAGCATCACCTACGCTGCGCCGCTGCGCGTAAAAGTACGCCTCATTATTTACGATAAAGAGTCGTCTAACAAAACTGTTAAGGATGTGAAGGAGCAGGAAGTCTACATGGGCGAAATTCCGCTCATGACCGACAACGGCACCTTTGTCATCAACGGCACGGAGCGGGTGGTGGTATCCCAGCTGCACCGCTCGCCCGGTGTATTCTTCGATCACGACCGCGGTAAAACCCACTCGTCCGGCAAGCTGCTGTACAACGCACGGGTGATTCCCTACCGCGGTTCCTGGCTGGATTTTGAATTTGATCCGAAAGACTGTGTATTCGTACGCATCGACCGCCGCCGCAAGCTGCCGGCAACCATCATTCTGCGGGCGCTGGAATATACCAGCGAACAGATACTGGATACCTTTTTTGACACCAACAAGTTTTTTATCGACGGTGAGACGGTAGCCGCGGAACTGGTACCCGAACGCATGCGCGGTGATGTTGCCTCTTTCGACATCTGTGACGACAAAGGCAATGTGATTGTGGAGGTCGGCCGCCGGGTAACCGCGCGGCACGTACGTCAGCTTGAAGAAAGCGGTATGAAGTCGCTGCAGGTGCCGCGTGAATACCTGCTGGACCTGGTGACTGCCCGGGATATTGTCGACCAGTCCACCGGGGAGGTTGCGGTGCCGTGCAACACCGTGATCACTGAAGAGGCGCTTGAGCAGATCATGGGGCTGGGCATCAGCGAGCTGGAGACCATCTATACCAACGATCTGGACTGTGGATCTTTTATCGCGGACACCCTGCGCATCGACCCCACCCGTACCAAGCTGGAAGCGCTGGTGGAAATCTACCGCATGATGCGCCCCGGTGAGCCGCCGACCAAGGAAGCGGCGGAAAATCTGTTTAACAACCTGTTTTTCTCCAGCGAACGTTACGATCTGTCAGCGGTTGGCCGCATGAAGTTCAACCGCCGGCTGGGCCGCGAAGCCATCGAAGGGGAAGGCATACTGTCCGCCGACGACATTGTGGACGTATTGCGCACCCTGCTGGATATCCGCAACGGTAAAGGCAATGTGGATGATATCGACCACCTCGGTAACCGGCGGGTGCGCTCCGTCGGCGAGATGGCGGAGAACGCTTTCCGCGTCGGCCTGATCCGGGTGGAGCGGGCAGTTAAAGAACGGCTGAGCCTGGCGGAATCCGAAGGCCTGATGCCGCAGGATATGATCAACGCCAAGCCGGTTGCGGCGGCGATCAAAGAATTTTTTGGCTCTTCCCAGCTGTCGCAGTTTATGGACCAGAACAACCCGCTCTCCGAGGTGACTCACAAGCGGCGGGTTTCAGCGCTGGGCCCGGGCGGCTTAACCCGTGAACGGGCCGGTTTTGAGGTGCGTGACGTACATCCCACCCACTACGGGCGGGTATGTCCCATCGAGACGCCTGAAGGTCCGAATATCGGCTTGATCAACAGCCTGGCGACCTACGCCCGCACCAACGGTTATGGCTTCCTGGAGTCACCGTACCGTAAGGTGACCGACGGCAAGGTGACCGAGGACATTGAATATCTGTCAGCCATTGACGAGGCCAACTATGTCATTGCCCAGGCCAGCGTGCCGGTGGATGACAAGGGTGCTTTTGTGGGTGAGCTGGTTGATGTGCGGCATCAGAACGAATTCACCAAGACCGCGCCGGAAAACGTGAACTACATGGACGTGTCGCCCAAACAGGTGGTATCCGTGGCAGCTTCGCTGATCCCGTTTCTGGAACACGATGATGCTAACCGGGCACTCATGGGCTCCAACATGCAGCGCCAGGCGGTCCCCACGCTGCGGGCTGAAAAGCCGCTGGTGGGCACCGGGATGGAGCGCGATGTGGCGCGGGATTCCGGGGTGTGCGTGATCGCCAAGCGCGGCGGCGTGGTGGACAGTGTTGACGCCGCCCGCATTGTGGTACGGGTGTCGGACGAAGAAACGGAAGCGGGTGAAGCCGGTGTGGACATCTACAACCTCACCAAGTTTACCCGCTCCAATCAGAACACCTGCATCAACCAGCGCCCGCTGGTGAAACCCGGTGACAATATCGCCAGGGGTGACACCCTGGCGGACGGCCCGTCCATTGATATGGGGGAGCTGGCTTTAGGGCAGAACATGCGCATCGCGTTCATGCCCTGGAACGGTTACAACTACGAAGACTCCATTCTGGTTTCAGAGCGGGTGGTTAAAGAAGACCGCTTTACCAGCATCCATATCCAGGAGCTGACCTGTATTGCCCGGGATACCAAACTGGGACCGGAGGAAATCACCTGCGACATCCCGAATGTGGGTGAAGGCGCACTCAGCAAGCTGGATGAGTCCGGTATTGTCTATATCGGGGCTGAAGTGGGTGCCGGTGACATTCTGGTCGGCAAGGTCACACCCAAAGGGGAAACCCAGTTGACCCCCGAAGAAAAACTGTTGCGCGCGATTTTCGGTGAAAAAGCCTCGGACGTAAAAGATACCTCCCAGCGGGTGCCGACCAGCGTCAAAGGCACGGTCATCGACGTGCAGGTCTTTACCCGCGACGGAGTGGAAAAAGACCAGCGCGCCAAAGACATTGAACGCGCCCAGCTGGCACAGATCCGCAAGGACCTGGATGACGAGTACCGCATTGTCGAAGAAGCCACCTACGAGCGGCTGCGCCGCGCCCTGACCGGGCAGCCGGCGGCCAGCGCTCCGCAGCAAAGCAAAGGGCTGACCATCGATCAGGCTTACCTCGATACCCTGTCGCTGGACGACTGGTTCAAGATCCGCATGCAGGACGACAGCTTAAACGCCCAGTTGGAGCGTGCCGAAGCGCAGCTGAAAGAGCGCAAAGAGGCGCTGGATGCCATCTACGCAGACAAGCGCGCGAAGCTTGAAAGCGGTGACGACCTGGCGCCGGGTGTCTTGAAGATTGTTAAGGTTTATCTGGCGATCAAGCGCCGTATTCAACCCGGCGACAAGATGGCGGGCCGGCACGGCAACAAGGGTGTGATTTCGGTCATCATGCCGGTGGAAGACATGCCCTTCGACGAGAACGGCGAACCGGTGGATATTGTACTCAACCCGTTGGGTGTACCTTCGCGCATGAACGTTGGGCAGGTGCTGGAAACGCACCTGGGCTGGGCTGCGCGCGGTGTCGGTGAGCGCATTAATGAGATGCTGGAAGAACAGCGCAAGACCGCCGACCTGCGTAAATTCCTGCATGAGGTGTACAACCAGGTGGGTGATTCCGGTGTGGCGCTGGATTCGCTGTCGGATGACGAAGTCATTGAGTTGTCGAAGAACCTGCGCACCGGCGTACCCATGGCCACCCCGGCCTTTGACGGCGCCCGTGAGGAAGAGATTAAACAGATGCTCGAGTTGGCGGGTTTACCCCGTTCCGGGCAGGCGCAACTTTATGACGGGCGCACCGGCGACCCATTCGACCGGCCGACAACCGTGGGCTACATGTACATGCTGAAGTTGAATCACCTGGTGGACGACAAGATGCATGCCCGGTCGACGGGATCTTACAGCCTGGTTACCCAGCAGCCCCTGGGCGGTAAAGCCCAGTTTGGCGGCCAGCGCTTCGGCGAGATGGAAGTGTGGGCGCTGGAAGCTTACGGCGCGGCGTACACATTGCAGGAGATGCTCACGGTTAAGTCTGACGACGTCACCGGGCGCACCAAGATGTACAAAAACATCGTTGATGGCGATTACAAGATGGAGCCGGGTATGCCTGAGTCGTTCAACGTGCTGGTCAAGGAGATTCGCTCCCTGGGCATCAACATCGAACTGGAAACTGAATAACTGCTCTGCGGCTAACTTCTTAAGTAAAGAGGAGAAAAGATCTTGAAAGACTTACTTAACTTACTGAAAGCCCAGGGCAACGTCGATGAATTCGACTCGCTGCGTATTGGGCTGGCGTCGCCGGAAATGATCCGTTCATGGTCGTTCGGCGAGGTCAAAAAACCGGAAACCATCAACTACCGTACGTTCAAGCCGGAACGGGACGGGCTGTTTTGTGCGCGCATATTCGGTCCGGTTAAGGACTACGAATGCCTGTGCGGCAAATACAAGCGTCTCAAGCACCGTGGCGTGATTTGCGAGAAATGCGGCGTGGAGGTCACTCTGACCAAGGTGCGCCGCGAGCGTATGGGGCACATTGAACTGGCCTGCCCAACGGCACACATCTGGTTCCTGAAATCGCTGCCGTCACGGATCGGCCTGCTGCTGGATATGACCCTGCGGGATATTGAGCGGGTCCTGTACTTTGAGTCGTTTGTGGTGATCGATCCGGGCCTGACGGACCTGGAAGTGGGTCAGCTGCTGACCGACGAAGAGTATTACAGCAAGCTGGAAGAATTCGGTGATGAGTTTGACGCGCGCATGGGTGCGGAAGCCATCCAGGAACTGCTGCTGGCGCTGGATCTGGACGCGGAGATTGCCATTCTGCGGGAAGAGATTCCGGCCACCAATTCCGAAACCAAAATCAAGAAGTTCTCCAAGCGCTTAAAGCTGATGGAGGCATTTGTTAATTCGGGCAACAAGCCGGAGTGGATGGTCATGACGGTACTGCCGGTGCTGCCGCCGGATCTGCGTCCGCTGGTGCCGCTGGATGGCGGCCGCTTTGCCACCTCAGATCTGAACGACCTGTACCGGCGTGTGATCAACCGCAACAACCGCTTGAAGCGGCTGTTGGATCTGGCTGCCCCCGACATCATTGTGCGCAATGAAAAACGCATGCTGCAGGAGTCGGTAGACGCCTTGCTGGACAACGGCCGCCGCGGCCGCGCCATCACCGGCTCCAACAAGCGCCCGCTGAAATCGCTGGCGGACATGATCAAGGGTAAACAGGGCCGCTTCCGCCAGAACCTGCTGGGTAAGCGGGTGGATTATTCCGGCCGTTCGGTCATTGTGGTGGGTCCCACCCTGAAACTGCATCAATGCGGATTGCCGAAGAAGATGGCCCTGGAGCTGTTCAAGCCGTTCATTTTCGGCAAACTGGAAGAGCGGCAACTGGCTACCACCATCAAGGCGGCCAAGAAGATGGTGGAGCGCGAAACCGCTGAAGTATGGGATATTCTGGCGGAAGTCATCCGCGAGCATCCGGTGCTGCTGAACCGCGCGCCCACGCTGCACCGGCTGGGTATTCAGGCCTTTGAGCCGGTGCTGATTGAAGGCAAGGCGATTCAGCTGCACCCGCTGGTCTGTACCGCTTACAACGCGGACTTCGACGGCGACCAGATGGCCGTGCATGTGCCGCTGACTCTGGAGGCGCAACTGGAAAGCCGGGCGCTGATGATGTCCACCAACAACATTCTGTCACCCGCCAGCGGCGAGCCGATTATCGTGCCGTCCCAGGACGTGGTGCTGGGTGTGTACTACATGACCCGCGAGAAGGTGAATGCCCGGGGTGAAGGCAGTGTGTTTGCCGACGCGGAAGAAGTGCACCGCGCTTACCACGCGCATCAGGTGGATCTGCATGCCAAAGTTAAGGTGCGGGTGGAAGAACATCTGCCCGGTGAAGACGGCCAGCTGCAGGCGTCGCGGATACTTTACGACACAACCGTGGGCCGGGCGCTGCTTTACAACATTGTGCCCAAGCGGTTGCCTTTTGCCATGGTCAACAAAGCCATGGACAAACGGGCGATCTCCAACCTGATCAACGACTGTTACCGCCTGTGCGGGCTGAAAGACACGGTGATCTTTGCCGACCAGCTGATGTACACCGGTTTTGCGCACTCCACCGCATCAGGCGCCTCCATCGGCGTGGAAGACTTTGTCATCCCGCAGGACAAGGCGACCATCATTGATGAGGCTGAAGCGGAAGTTACCGAGATCGAATCTCAGTATGCGTCCGGTCTGGTGACCCAGGGTGAAAAGTACAACAAGGTTGTGGACATCTGGTCGCGTGCCAACGACCTGGTGGCGCGTTCCATGATGGAGGGTATCTCCCAGGAAGCGGTTACCAACCGGGAGGGTGAAGAGGAGCATCAGGCGTCATTCAACTCCGTGTATATCTACGCGGATTCCGGGGCCAGGGGTTCTCCGGCGCAGATTCGCCAGCTGGCGGGGATGCGCGGGCTGATGACGCGTCCGGACGGCAGCATCATCGAAAACGCCATCACCGCCAACTTCCGTGAAGGGTTGACGGTAAACGAGTACTTCATATCCACCCACGGCGCCCGGAAGGGGCTGGCGGATACGGCGCTGAAAACCGCAAACTCCGGTTATCTTACCCGGCGCCTGGTGGACGTGGCGCAGGACGTGGTGATCACCGCGGTTGATTGCGGTACCGAAGACGGGCTGCATACCACCGCTATCATTGAAGGCGGCGACGTGGTTGAACCGTTGGGCGCCAGGGTGCTGGGACGCGTGGTGGCCAGGGATGTGCTGGATAGCGACGGCAAAACCGTGCTGATCCCCCGCGGTACTATGATCGATGAAGGTTGGGTCGACAGCCTGGAAGAGCTGGGGGTGGACGAAATCTGCGTGCGCAGCGCCATTACCTGTGAAGTGTCTTACGGGGTCTGTGCCAAGTGTTACGGCCGGGATCTGGCCCGCGGCCACGAAGTGAACGTGGGTGAGAGTGTCGGCGTCATTGCGGCTCAGTCGATTGGTGAGCCCGGTACCCAGTTGACCATGCGTACCTTCCACATCGGCGGCGCGGCCTCGCGGGCGACCGCCATCGACAATATTCAGGTGAAACACGGCGGTACGGTACGGCTGCACAACCTGAAGACGGTGACCCGGGAATCCGGAGAGCTGGTTGCGGTATCCCGTTCCGGTGAAATTGCCGTAGCGGACGAACACGGGCGTGAGCGGGAGCGTTACAAGCTGCCCTACGGCGCGGTGATCTCGGTGTCCGAAAATGACAGCGTTGAAGCCGGCCAGGTCATTGCCCAGTGGGATCCCCATACCCACCCCATTGTTGCTGAGGTGGCGGGTACCGTGCAGTTCCACGAAATGGAGGAGGGCCTGTCAGTCAACCGGCAGACGGATGAGTTGACCGGCCTGACCAACATCAGCGTGCTGGATCCGAAAGACCGGCCCAGCGCCGCCAAAGATCTGCGGCCCGCGGTGCGGTTGTTTGACGGCAAAGGCAATCAGGTGTCGTTGCCGGGTACCGACGTCCCGGCGAATTACTACCTGCCGAACAGTGCCATCCTCAATCTGGAGGACAACACCCACATTGGCGTCGGCGACATTATCGCCCGGGTCCCGCAGGAAGGTTCCAAAACCAGGGACATCACCGGTGGTCTGCCGCGGGTAGCCGACCTGTTCGAAGCGCGCAAACCGAAAGAGCCGGCGATCCTGGCGGAAGCCACCGGTTCGGTCAGCTTCGGCAAGGAAACCAAAGGCAAACGCCGGCTGGTGATTACCCCGCCGGACGGTGACCCGGTGGAAACACTGATTCCCAAATGGCGCAACATTGGTGTGTTTGACGGCGAACAGGTGGAAATGGGTGAAGTGGTTTGTGAAGGACCGCCCAGCGCCCATGACATTTTGCGCCTGAAAGGAGTGGAAGAGCTGGCCCGGTACATCGTCAATGAAATTCAGGAGGTGTACCGCCTGCAGGGTGTGACCATCAACGACAAACACATTGAGGTGATCGTGCGGCAGATGCTGCGCAAGGTTGAGGTGCAGAGTTCGGGTGAGTCGGAGTTGATCCGCGGCGAACAGCTGGAATACACCCGCATCCGGCAGATTAACGAGGAATTGGCGGAGGAAGGCAAAGAAACCGCTAAATTCCAGCGTATCCTGCTGGGCATCACCAAAGCGTCACTGGCCACCGAGTCTTTCATCTCCGCGGCTTCGTTCCAGGAAACCACCCGCGTGCTGACGGAAGCGGCGGTTACCGGCAAGCAGGACTGGCTGCGCGGCTTGAAAGAAAACGTTGTGGTGGGGCGTCTGATCCCTGCCGGTACCGGTCTGACCTACCACAAGGACCGCAAGAAGCGCCGCGACGAAGAAACCCTCGCCGCCCAGGGTCCTTCAGCGGAAGAAGTGGAACAGGCGCTGACCGCAGCGCTGTCCGCCAGCGAAGATGCGGCGGAGGACAGCAGCGGCGGAGAGGAATAAGCCGCTTGTGTTAGATGAGGGCTGCGATTAAACTTCGCGGCCCGATTCTCAGGGTGCGCCGGTAGCCGGTGCGTACTATTGGTAAAAGGCCAATAGGCAGATCTGGGTTTTTAGAGTTTAGAGGTTAACAGTCAGGTTATGGCAACAATCAGCCAATTGGTCCGCAAGCCGCGTAAGCGGAAGGTAGAAAAGAATATTGTGCCGGCGTTGCAGGCCTGTCCCCAACGGCGCGGCGTGTGCACCCGCGTGTATACCACCACGCCGAAAAAACCCAACTCCGCGCTGCGTAAGGTGTGCCGGGTACGCCTGACCAATGGTTATGAGGTTACCTCCTACATCGGCGGTGAAGGGCATAACCTGCAGGAACACTCGGTCGTGCTGATCCGCGGCGGCAGGGTTAAAGATCTGCCCGGTGTCCGCTATCACACCATTCGCGGCACCTTGGATACCTCCGGGGTGGCGGACCGCAAACAGGGCCGCTCCAAATACGGCACTAAACGGCCCAAATAGAATTTAAATTTTTCTCAGTAAGGCCCCGGAATTTCTTGGGGGTGACCTGAAGCAAGGAGAACATCAATGCCTCGACGCAGAGTTGTCGCTAAACGGGAAGTGCTCCCGGATCCCAAATTCCACAACCAGACCGTGGCTAAATTTATTAACCATGTGATGGTCAGCGGCAAAAAAGCGGTGGCTGAGCGTATTGTCTACGGTGCGTTCGACCGCATTCAGGAGCGCGGCGGTGCCGCCGACCCGGTTGAGGTGTTCGAAAACGCGCTGGAGGCCATTGCACCCCTGGTGGAGGTGAAATCCCGACGGGTGGGCGGCGCTACCTATCAGGTTCCGGTTGAAGTCCGGGCTTCGCGCCGCACCGCGCTGGCCATGCGCTGGCTGGTGGAGAGCGCCCGGGCGCGCAGCGAAAAATCCATGGCGGCGCGGCTCGCCGGGGAGCTGATGGATGCCTCGGAAGGCCGCGGCGCAGCGGTGAAAAAGAAAGAAGACACACACCGCATGGCGGATGCCAACAAGGCGTTTGCCCACTATCGTTACTAGAGGTATTGGCGGGTCTCAGCACCCGGGTGGGCGGCGGTTAATTTCAACCTGCTAAATTCCGGTCTTCAGCGATGCCTAGAACTACCCCGATAACCCGTTACCGCAACATTGGCATTGTTGCCCATGTGGACGCGGGCAAAACCACCACCACCGAGCGGGTGCTGTTTTACACTGGTCTGTCGCACAAAATTGGTGAGGTGCACGACGGTGCGGCAACCATGGATTGGATGGAGCAGGAGCAGGAACGCGGCATCACCATCACCTCCGCCGCAACCACCTGTTTCTGGCGGGGCATGACTCAGCAGTACGAAGAGCACCGCATCAACATCATCGATACGCCCGGGCACGTCGACTTTACCATTGAAGTGGAACGCAGCCTGCGTGTCCTGGACGGAGCGGTGGTGGTGTTCTGCGGCACTTCGGGGGTGGAGCCGCAATCGGAAACGGTGTGGCGCCAGGCGAACAAATATGAAGTCCCGCGCATGGTGTTCGTCAACAAGATGGACCGCCAGGGGGCTGACTTCCTGCGCGTGGTGGAGCAGATCAAAGAGCGCCTCGGGTCCACTCCGGTGCCGGTGCAGCTGGCAGTGGGCGCTGAAGAGAATTTCCGCGGCGTGATTGATCTGATCCGCATGAAAGCCATCATCTGGAACGAACACGATCAGGGGCTGACCTACGAAGAAGAGGACATTCCTCAAGAGCTGCTGGCGCAGGCTGAGGAGTGGCGGGAGCACATGGTGGAAGCGGCTGCTGAAGCCAATGATGACTTCATGAACAAATATCTGGAGGGTGAGGCGCTTTCAGAGGAAGAACTGAAAGCCGGTCTGCGCCAACGCACCCTGGCCAATGAAATTGTCCCTGCATTGTGCGGTTCGGCGTTCAAGAACAAAGGCGTGCAGGCGATGCTGGATGCGGTGATTGATTACCTGCCCGCGCCCACCGAGGTCAAAGCCATCGAAGGCACGCTGAACAACGGTGAAAGCGACACCCGTGAAGCGGATGACGACGCGCCGTTTGCGGCGCTGGCGTTCAAAATTGCCACCGACCCGTTTGTCGGGACGCTGACGTTTTTCCGGGTCTATTCAGGTGTGCTCAGCACCGGTGATCAGGTGTACAACCCGATCAAAAACCGCAAGGAGCGGATCGGCCGCATGGTGCAGATGCACTCCAACAACCGCAATGAAATCAAAGAAGTGCGCGCGGGGGATATTGCCGCCGCCATTGGCCTGAAAGATGTCACCACCGGCGAAACCCTGTGCGCGCAGCACAAGCAGATTACGCTGGAACGCATGGAGTTTCCGGAGCCGGTGATATCGGTGGCGGTGGAACCGCGGTCGGTTGCCGACCAGGAAAAGATGGGTGTGGCGCTGGGCAAGCTGGCGCAGGAAGATCCATCGTTCCGGGTTGAAACTGATGAAGAGTCCGGGCAGACCATCATCTCCGGCATGGGTGAGCTGCATCTGGACATCATTGTCGACCGCATGAAGCGCGAATTCAGCGTTGAAGCCAATATCGGCAAACCCCAGGTTGCGTACCGTGAAACTATTCGCGGCACGGTGGAGCAGGAGGCCAAGTTTGTCCGGCAGACCGGCGGCCGCGGCCAGTTCGGGCACGTCTATGTGAAGCTGGAGCCGTACAAAGACGAAGAGGGCGGTTACGCTTACGAATTTGTCGACGAAATCAGCGGCGGCGTGATACCGCGCGAATACATACCCGCGGTAGACAAAGGTATACAGGAGCAAATGCAGAATGGCGTGGTGGCCGGCTACCCGCTTATCGGTGTGCGCGCCACCTTGTACGACGGCTCGTTCCACGATGTCGATTCGTCGGAGATGGCATTCAAGATAGCCGGCTCAATGGCGCTGCGTGAAGGTGCGCAGAACGCTGATGCGGTATTGCTGGAACCGGTGATGAGTGTTGAGGTGGTGACCCCGGAAGAGTACATGGGTGACGTAGTAGGCGACCTTAACCGGCGGCGCGGCTTGATCTCCGGCATGGATGAGAATCCGGCGGGGAAAGTGGTACGCGCTGATGTCCCTTTATCGGAAATGTTCGGCTATTCGACCGATCTGCGCTCCTCAACCCAGGGCCGCGCCACTTATACCATGGAGTTCAGCGACTATGCTGAAGTCCCCGATGTCATTGCCGAACGGCTGACCAGTAGATAGTCCAGCGGACGCAAGTTAATCCTCAAGTAACGCCAACCATATAAGCAGGAACCATAATGGCCAAAGAGAAATTTGAAAGAACCAAGCCACACGTCAACGTGGGGACGATCGGTCACGTAGACCACGGCAAGACGACGTTGACGGCGGCGCTGACA
>JANQOA010000275.1 GCA_028279305.1 Pseudomonadales bacterium | reverse complement strand
GCGCTGATGATCGGCCTGGCGCAGGTGTTTGCCCTGATCCCGGGCACTTCACGGTCCGGCGTGACCATTACCGCGGCGTTGCTGCTGGGGCTGAGCCGTACCGGCGCAGCGCGGTTTTCTTTCCTGCTGGCCATTCCCACCATTGCCGGCGCGCAGTTGCTGCTGACTCTGGATCTGCTGGAAACCCCGCAGCCACAGGCGGTCCTGCACCTGCTCAGCGCCGCCGCCCTGGCGGGCCTGTGCGCCTACCTGTGCATTCACTACTTTATACAGCTGGTTGAGCGCACCGGCCTGATGCCTTACGTCATCTACCGGCTGCTGCTGGGGGCGGTATTACTCGCCCTGCTGTGGCGGGGCTGAAGCAGGCCGGCTTAGAACGGAATGTCGTCCTCAAAGTCCGTATCGTCCGACAGGGTGGCGCTTTTGTCGCCAAAGCCGCTGTCGGAAAAACCACCACCGTCGTTATAACCGCCGCCGGGGCCGCCTTGTGCACCCTGACCGGAGCGCTGGCCGCCCCCTTCAAAACCGCTGGGCGCACCGCCGCGGCTGTCCAACATTTGCAGTTCGCGGGCCATGATTTCCGTACGGTAGCGCTTCTGCCCGTCCTGCTCCCAGCTGCTGGTGCGCAGGCTGCCTTCGATGTAGACCTTTGAGCCTTTGCGCAGATATTCGCCGGCAATTTCCGCCAGCCGCGCAAAACAAACTACATTGTGCCACTCCGTGCGTTCCTGCTGCTCACCGCTGCTGCGGTCGCGCCAGGATTCCGATGTGGCAACACTGAAATTGGTGACGGCGCTGCCGCTCTGCGCGTAGCGCGTTTCCGGATCTCTGCCCAGATTACCGATCAGGATGACCTTGTTGATTCCCCGTGCCATACGTTTACTCGTCTATGTGCCATGTCGTGAAGTCACGCTAGTGTAAAGGAACGTTGATCCCAACCCCACCCAAATTCTGCGCAATTGGGTGTAGGCCGGCGCCCCGGCCACCTTTACCGGTTTTTAAGCTTGCGGGAGTTGCCCGGAAATCCGGATCACGCTATTTTTCTGGGTTTGGCGGAAGAGTTCAGTCAGTTGGAAAATATCTCGGTTCGCGGCGCCCGAACCCATAACCTGCGCAACATTGATATCGAGATCCCCCGCGACCGGCTGGTGATCGTCACCGGGCTGTCCGGTTCCGGCAAGTCTTCCCTGGCTTTTGATACGTTGTACGCTGAAGGCCAGCGCCGCTATGTGGAATCCCTGTCCGCCTACGCGCGCCAGTTCCTGTCGATGATGGAAAAACCGGATGTCGACCACATCGAAGGGTTGTCGCCGGCCATCTCCATCGAACAGAAATCAACCTCGCACAACCCGCGTTCCACGGTGGGCACCATCACCGAGATATATGATTACCTGCGGCTGCTGTTCGCCCGGGTGGGTGAACCCCGCTGTCCGGACCACGGCCTGCCGCTGGCGGCGCAGACCGTCAGCCAGATGGTTGACCAGGTCATGGCCCTGCAGGAGGGGCGCCGGGTGATGGTGCTGGCGCCGGTGATCAGCGAGCGCAAGGGTGAGCACCTGCATGTCTTCCAGGAGCTGCGCGGCAACGGTTTTGTGCGCGCCCGCATCGACGGCATCGTCACCGACCTGGACACCGCGCCGGAACTGGACAAAAACAAGAAGCACACCATCGAGGCGGTGATCGACCGGGTGCGCATCCGCGATGACCTGCAGCAGCGCCTGGCGGAGAGTTTTGAAACCGCCCTGCAGCTCAGCGACGGCGTGGCGCTGGTGCAGGACATGGATGACGAAGACGCTGAGGCTATGGTGTTCTCCGCCCGTTTTGCCTGCCCCAAATGCGGTTACAGCATCTCCGAGCTGGAGCCGCGCATGTTTTCCTTCAACAATCCCGCCGGCGCTTGTGAAGCCTGTGACGGGCTGGGGGTGACGTCTTTTTTCGACCCTGAACTGGTGGTGGCGGACGATGATCTGACCCTGGCCGAAGGCGCCATCCGCGGCTGGGACAGGCGCAACGTTTATTACTTCCACATGCTGTCGTCGCTGGCCGGCCACTACGGTTTTGACGTCGAGGAACCGTTCAAGAAGCTCAAGCGCAAACACCAGCAGGCAATATTGTTCGGCAGCGGCCAGACCCGCATCGATTTCAGCTACGCCAACGACCGCGGCGACGTGATTCACCGCCGCCACCGCTTTGAGGGGGTGATTCCCAACATGGAGCGGCGCTACCGGGAAACCGACTCCAACATGGTGCGGGAGAATCTGCAGAAATACCTGCGGGTGGCTGACTGCCCCCAGTGCCAGGGCACCCGGCTGCGCCAGGAATCGCGTCACGTCTTTGTCGGCGAATCCACCCTGCCGGAAATCACCCACGGCTCCGTGGAAGAGACTCTGGTTCACTTCAAAAAGCTGAAGTTAAAAGGCCAGCGCGCCACCATCGCGGACAAGATCCTGAAAGAGATCAAGGCGCGCCTGCAGTTTCTGGTGGATGTGGGGTTGAACTATCTGACCCTGGACCGCAGCGCGGAAACCCTGTCCGGCGGCGAGGCCCAACGCATCCGTTTAGCCAGCCAGATCGGCGCCGGGCTGGTTGGCGTCATGTACATTCTGGACGAACCCTCCATCGGCCTCCACCAGCGCGACAATGAGCGCCTGCTGCGCACGTTGGAACATCTGCGCGATCTGGGCAACACGGTGCTGGTGGTGGAACACGATGAGGAAGCCATCCGCTGCGCGGATTTTCTCATCGACATCGGCCCCGGCGCCGGCGTGCACGGCGGCAAGGTGGTGGCCGCCGGTTCCATCAACGACATTCTGGCCGCCAAACAATCCATCACCGGCCAGTATCTGTCGGGCAAAAAAGCCATCCCGGTACCGGCCCGGAGAACGCCGCGCAGCAAAGAACAGAACGTGACCCTGATCGGCGCCCGGGGCAACAACCTGCAGGACGTCACCATCGCCATTCCCTGCGGACTGTTGACCTGCGTCACCGGGGTTTCAGGCTCCGGCAAGTCCACGCTGATTAATCAGACCCTGTACCCGCTGGCGGCCACCAGTTTGAACAAAGCCAGCACCCTTACCGCGGGCGATCACGAAGCCATCGAAGGCCTGGAGCACCTGGACAAGGTAGTGGATATCGACCAGAGCCCCATCGGCCGCACGCCGCGTTCCAATCCGGCCACCTATACCGGCCTGTTCACGCCGATCCGCGAACTGTTTGCCCAGGTGCAGGAGTCCCGCGCCCGGGGCTACAAACCCGGCCGCTTCAGCTTTAACGTTAAAGGCGGCCGCTGCGAACCCTGCCAGGGGGACGGCGTGATCAAGGTGGAGATGCACTTTCTGCCCGATATATACGTGCCCTGCGATGTCTGCCACGGCAAACGCTATAACCGGGAAACGCTGGAAGTACGTTACAAAGGCAAGAACATCCACGAAGTGCTGGATATGACGGTGGAGGACGCTTATTCGTTTTTTGCCCCGGTACCGATGCTGGCGCGCAAGCTGCAGACGCTGATGGATGTGGGCCTGTCTTACATCCGCCTGGGCCAGTCCGCCACCACCCTGTCCGGCGGTGAAGCCCAGCGCGTCAAGCTGTCACGGGAACTTTCCAAACGCGATACCGGCAAAACCCTGTACATCCTGGACGAGCCGACCACCGGGCTGCATTTTCACGACATTGCGCAATTGTTGGATGTGCTGCACCGCCTGCGCGACGACGGCAATACCGTAGTGGTTATCGAACACAACCTGGATGTGATTAAGACCGCGGATTGGATAGTTGATCTGGGCCCGGAAGGCGGTTCCGGCGGCGGCACCATTGTCGCCACGGGCACACCCGAGGCTGTCGCCAAAGTACGCAAGTCCCACACCGGGCGTTTTTTGAAGGGGGTGCTGGCTTAGGCGCCGGGTTTGCGGCGCTTAAAGGCTCTCGCGCAGCGCGCTGACGCACAGCTGCACATTTTCACGCCGGGCCGCGTAACCCATGAGGCCGATGCGCCAGACCTTGCCGGCAAACACGCCCAGGCCCGCGCCTATTTCCAGGTTGAAGTCCGCCAGCAGCTTGCGCCGCACCTGGGCTTCGTCGGTGCCTTCAGGGGCGGCCACCACATTCAGCTGCGGCAACCGGCAACCGCTGTCGACAACAAATTCCAAGCCCAGCTCCTGCACGCCAACGGCTAACAGTTCATGCATGTTGCGGTGCCGCTGCCAGGCACTTTCCAGGCCTTCTTCGTACAACATCAGCAGCGCTTCATGCAGGCCGTACATGGCATTAACCGGCGCCGTGTGGTGGTAGGCCCGGGCACCTTCACCCTGCCAGTACCCCATCAACAGCGACAGATCCAGAAACCAGCTCTGCACCGCGGTATTGCGCGCTTTGATGTGCTCCGCGGCCGCCGGGCTGAAAGTGATCAGGCTGATCCCCGGAGGACACGACAGGCATTTCTGCGTCCCCGAGTAGACCACGTCAGCCTGCCACTCATCGACGCGCAACTCTATGCCGCCCAATGCGGTGACCGCATCAACAATGGTCAGGCAACCGGCCTGACGCGCAATGCCGCACAGCGCCGCCACGTCCGAGCAGACACCGGTGGAGGTTTCCGCATGCACAAATGCAACCACCTTGGCGTCCGCGTGGGCAGCCAGCGCATCGCTGAGCTTTTGCGGATCCACCGGGGTACCCCACTCGTCTTCAACGGTGACCAGTTCGCCGCCCATGCGCCGCACGTTTTCCGCCATGCGCATGCCGAACACGCCGTTGATGCACACCACAACTTTGTCACCCGGCTCTATGAGGTTGGCGAAAGCTGCCTCCATCCCCGCTGAGCCCGGTGCGGACAAGGGTAGGGTAAGCGGGTTTTCGGTCTGAAAAGCATGCCGCAGCAGGGCTTTCAGATCGTCCATCAGGCTGATGAATTGCGGATCCAGATGGCCGATGGTGGGCTGCGCCATGGCCGCCAGCACGCGCGGGTGCACGTCTGAAGGCCCCGGGCCCATCAATGTTCTGGGGGTGGGGTGGAAGCTGCTGTGGCCCACGTCTAAGTCTTAGCTTCCGCTTCTTCCTCGACGATTTCCGCGTCTTCTATGTCCGCGTCGGACGTATCCGCGTCGGAGCTGTCAGCGTCCGCAGATTCTTCCAGCGCCTCCAGCTCATCATCATCGTATTCGGGCAGCGGTCGGTCCACCAGCTCGATATAGGCCATGGGTGCAGCGTCACCGGCACGGTAGCCGCATTTCAGAATGCGGGTATAACCGCCGGGACGGGCGGCATAGCGCGGACCCAGTTCCTCAAACAGCTTACCCACAGCGGCTTTGTCCCGGGTGCGGGAAAAAGCCAGCCGGCGGTTTGCCACCGAATCCTCTTTGGCCAGGGTAATCAGCGGCTCCGCCACCCGGCGCAGTTCTTTGGCCTTAACCACGGTGGTTTTGATCAGCTCATGTTCAATCAGCGATACCGCCATGTTGCGGAACATCGCCTGGCGATGGGAGCTGGTCCGGTTGAGGTGTCTGCCACTCTTACGATGACGCATGTTTCTTTCCTATAACCCTAAGCTAAACACAGTTTCAGGCGACGCGCCCACCCTGCAGGGTGGACGGCGGCCAGTTTTCCAGCCGCATGCCCAATGACAGCCCGCGGGATGCCAGCACGTCTTTGATTTCCGTTAATGATTTTTTGCCCAGGTTCGGCGTTTTCAGAAGCTCTACCTCGGTGCGCTGAATCAGATCGCCGATGTAGTAGATGTTTTCCGCTTTCAGACAGTTGGCGGAACGCACCGTGAGTTCAAGGTCGTCTACCGGGCGGATTAGAATCGGATCAATTTCATCCTCCTTCTCTTCCACCACCTGCTCGCCTTCACTTTCCAGATCAACAAATACCGCCAGCTGATGCTGCAGGATGGTCGCCGCGCGGCGGATCGCTTCTTCCGGGTCGATGGTGCCGTTGGTTTCCAGATCTAGGATCAGTTTGTCCAGGTCGGTACGCTGCTCCACCCGGGTGCTTTCCACGCTGTAAGCCACCCGTTTCATGGGACTGTAAGACGCATCAAGGCGCAGTACGCCAATCGGCCGGCTCTCTTCCTCTTCGCTGAGGGAATCCACCGGCACGTAGCCGCGGCCGCGGGTCACCCGCGCTTCGATACGGATCGCCCCGGCGTCGTTCAGGGTGCAGACCAGATGGTCCGGGTTAGTGATTTCCACATCCTGGGTCAACTGGAAATCACCCGCGGTCACCTCTCCGGCGCCGCTCTTGGACAGGCTGATAATGGCTTCGTCCTGGTTGTGCAAGGTGACGGCAATACCCTTCAGGTTGAGCAGCACGTCGATCACGTCTTCCTGCACGCCTTCCAGCGTGCTGTATTCGTGCAGTACGCCGTCGATCTGGACTTCAGTAATGGCGCACCCGGGCATGGACGACAGCAGAATGCGCCGCAGAGTATTGCCCAGGGTATGACCGAAGCCGCGCTCCAAGGGTTCCAGGGTAACCCGCGCCCGGGTTGGGCTGTCGGACTGGATATCGATGTTTCGCGGGGTCAAAAACTCGTTCGCCAACTGTGACATATATTTGTCTCCTGCGCTGCTGCGCGCTAGTTCACTTACTTGGAGTAAAGCTCAACGATGAGGTTTTCGTTGATTTCCGACGGTAACTCTTCGCGGTCAGGCAGGCGCTTGAATACGCCTTCAAACTTGTCCGCGTTAACGTCTACCCACTCCACTTCGCCGCGCTGGCTGGCCAACTGCAGGGCCGCTTGAATACGCAGTTGGGCACGGGATTTTTCTGTCACCGCAATAACATCATCCGGCCGCACCTGGTAAGAAGCTATATTCACGATGCCGCCATTTACGGTAATGGCTTTGTGTGACACCAGCTGGCGGGATTCTGCCCGGGTGGAGCCGAACCCCATACGATAAACCACATTGTCCAGACGGCTCTCCAGCAGCTTCAACAGGTTTTCACCGGTTGCGCCTTTCTGCCGGTCCGCTTTTTTGTAGTAGTTGCGGAATTGCTTTTCCAGCACGCCGTATAAGCGGCGCACCTTCTGCTTCTCGCGCAACTGCACCGCATAGTCAGACAAACGCCCACGGCGGATCCCATGCTGACCTGGCGCATTATCGATTTTGCACTTTGAGTCGATCGGCCGCACACCGCTCTTCAAAAACAGATCGGTGCCTTCCCGCCGGCTCAATTTGAGTTTTGGTCCTAGATATCGGGCCATCACTTACCTCTTGTCTATTGTCCTGTTGCGCTATACCCGGCGCCGCTTGGGTGGGCGGCAGCCGTTGTGCGGGATGGGGGTGACATCCGCAATGCTGTTTATTTTCAATCCGGCCGCGTTCAGCGCCCTGACCGCTGATTCACGCCCCGGACCCGGGCCCTTAACCAGCACGTCAACACTCTTCATGCCGAATTCCAGGGCTGTGTTGCTGGCCCGTTCCGCCGCCACCTGGGCCGCAAACGGGGTGCTTTTGCGCGAACCGCGAAACCCGGAACCACCGGCAGTGGCCCAGCACAGCGCATTGCCCTGCCGGTCGCTGATGGTGATGATGGTGTTGTTGAAAGAGGCGTGGATATGCGCCACCCCGTCGATCACCACCCGTTTGGCTTTCTTGCGTTCTGCCATGTGTTTACCTGTTATCTACCTGTTCGTTTGTCTACGGACTGCCGGTTCGTTGCGGCGCTACTTGCGAATGGGCCGGCGCGGACCTTTGCGGGTACGCGCATTGGTGCGGGTACGCTGGCCGTGCACCGGTAGATGCCGGCGGTGGCGCATGCCGCGGTAACAACCCAGATCCATCAAACGCTTGATGTTCATGGACGTTTCCCGGCGCAGGTCACCCTCCACCGAGAGCTTGCTGATCTCGTTACGGATCGAATCCAGGGAGTCTTCCGCCAGCTCACCAATTTTTGCCGCCGGGTCCACCCCCGCCGCATCACAGATTTTTTCCGCGGTGGACGGGCCGATGCCAAAGATGTACGTCAGCGAAATCCGCGCGTGTTTGTTGTCTGGAATGTTTATACCGGCAATACGTGCCATATCTGCTCCGTTACTCTCTTGTTACCTTCGCAACCGCACTTAACCCTGGCGTTGCTTGTGGCGGGGTTCCGCACTGCAGATTACCCGTACCACACCCTTGCGCTTCACCACTTTGCAATTGCGACAGATCTTCTTTACCGATGCTCTTACTTTCATTGTTTATCCTCAGCCGCTTAACGGCGCCGGCCGTAATTCTGCAGGTTCGACTGTTCCATTAGTTTGGCGTACTGGCTGGACATGAGATGCGACTGCACCTGAGACATGAAATCCATGGCCACTACCACAACAATCAGCAGCGCTGTACCGCCGAGCTGGAAGGTGATGTCAAATGCAACAATCATAAATTCCGGCAACAGGCACACCAGCGTGACATACAGGGCGCCGAATACCGTCAGCCGGGTGATGACGTCGTCGATATACCGGGCGGTCTGCTGCCCCGGACGGATACCCGGCACGTATGCCCCCTGGCGCTTCAGATTGTCCGCCACGTCTTTCGGATCAAACATGATGGCGGTATAAAAAAAGCTGAAGAAAATAATGCCGCCGGCAAACAGCATAATGTACAGCGGTTGGCCGGGAGACAGCACCAGGGAAACCTCCTGCAACCACCCCATGCCCGGGTTGGTGCCGAACCAGCTGGCCATTGAAGCCGGCGCCAGCAACAGGCTGGAGGCGAAGATCGCGGGGATTACACCGGCCATGTTTATTTTCAGCGGCAGATGGCTGCTCTGGGCCTGATACACCCGGCGCCCCTGCTGGCGTTTGGCGTAGTTCACCGTTATCCGGCGCTGGCCTCTTTCCACCCTGACCACAAACCAGACCACGCCGATGGCGATGGCGGTCATGAACAACAGGGCAATAATGTTGATCTGATCCTGACGCGCGGCCTCGAACACCTGGCCGAGGGCGGATGGGAAACCGGACACGATGCCGGAGAAAATCAGCAGCGATATGCCGTTGCCGATCCCCCGTTCGGTAATCTGCTCACCCAACCACATCATAAAGATGGAACCCGTAATCAACGTCAGGGTGGAAACAAAGTAGAACGTCGGGCCCGGATCAAAGGCCAGGCCCTGGTTGGCCAGCGTCACCGTCAACGATACCGATTGAATGGTGGCAATCCCCAGGGTCAGGTAGCGGGTCACCTTGGTGATCTTGCGCCGGCCGGAGTCACCTTCTTTGCGCCACTGCTGGAACTGGGGATACATCATGGTCATCAGATTCATGATGATGCTGGCGGTGATATAGGGGATAACCCCCAGCGCCAGGATACTCATGCGCTCCCAGGCACCGCCGGAGAACATGTTGAACAGCTCCAGGATGCCGCCCTGATTCTGGTTAAACAGGGCCTGCAGCTGACTCGGGTCGATGCCCGGTACCGGTATGTGCGTGCCGATGCGGTACACCAGCAAGGCAAACAGCACAAACAGCAGGCGGCTGCGCAGCTCTGCGATGCCGGCCTGGTTGCCCGCCAGCTGATTCGCCATTTCTGTGGTGTTTCGTGACATCAGGTTCTCTTACTCGTCAAACCGCTGACTTAAGCCGCGGATCCCACCGAGCCGCCGGCCTGTTCAATCGCCGCCCTGGCGCCCTTGGTCACGGCAATGTCTTCACCCTGCACGTTGACCGCCTTGCTCACTTCGCCGCTGAGCATGATGCGTGCCCGCTGCATATCCCGGCGCACCACGTTTGCGGCTTTGAGGCTGTCCAGGGTGACCGTATCTCCCTCAACCTTGGCCAGTTCACTGGTGCGCACTTCAGCCGTTACCGCACCCACCCGGGAGCGGAAACCAAATTTTGGTATGCGCATCTGTAAAGGCAGCTGGCCGCCTTCAAAACCGGGACGTACGCCGCCGCCCGAGCGCGCTTTCTGGCCTTTCTGACCACGGGTTGCGGTTTTTCCCCAGCCGGAACCGGGGCCACGGCCAACCCTGCGTTTAGCACGCTTGCTGCCCGGGCCGGGATGCAAATCATTCAAGCGCATTACGCCTCTCCTTCTACCTGCACCATGTAGTAGATGCGGTTAATCATGCCGCGCACCGAGGGGGTATCTTCCACCTCAACGGTATGGCCGATGCGGCGCAGGCCCAGACCGGCAACACAGGCTTTGTGCTTTTTCAGCCGCCCGCTTGGGCTCTTGGTCAGCGTTACTCTTAACGTATTGTTACTCATACTACTTTCCAGCCTGATCCCGTTACCAATTGCCTCAGGCAACCACCTCTTCCACGTTTTTACCGCGTTTTTCCGCCACCTGCTGCGGCGACTGCATATTCTTCAGCGCCTTGAAGGTTGCGTTTATGACGTTTACCGGATTGGTGGAGCCGTAACACTTAGCCAGCACGTTGTGCACGCCGGCAGCTTCCAGCAGGGCGCGCATGGTGCCCCCGGCAATCACCCCGGTACCTTCCGAAGCCGGTTGCATATACACCTTGGAGGCCCCGTGGCGCGCGGTGGTGGCATACCACAGCGTGCCGCCGTTCAGCTCCACGTCCACCATGTTGCGGCGGGCAGCCTCCATCGCCTTCTGAATGGCCAGCGGCACTTCACGCGCCTTGCCGCGGCCAAACCCGACCCGGCCGTTGCCGTCACCAACCACGGTGAGCGCGGTGAAACCGAAGATACGGCCACCCTTAACCACCTTGGCGACCCGGTTGACCTGGACCAGTTTCTCAACCAGCCCTTCTTCGCGAACTTCGTCCGTATACGCCATTTAAAACTCCAAACCACCTTCGCGGGCCGCATCCGCCAACGCTTTAATGCGGCCATGATATTTGTATCCCGAACGGTCAAAGGCCACCGAACTTACCCCCGCCTGCTTGGCCCGGTCGGCAATCAGCGCGCCCACTTTGGAAGCCGCCGCGGTATTGCCCGTGGCCCCGCCGCGGATATCTTTTTCCAGGGTGGAGGCCTGCGCCAGCACGGTGCTGCCGTCACCAGAAATGACCTGCGCGTAGATATGCCGCGGTGTGCGGTTGACACTGAGCCGGGTGACACCCTGCTCACGCATTTTCATGCGGCCCCGGCGGGCCCGGCGCATTCGGCTTGCTTTCTTCTGGTTCATGTTATTTCTTCTTCGCTTCTTTACGGCGCACGTACTCACCCTGGTAACGTACCCCTTTACCCTTGTAAGGCTCCGGCGGCCGGAACCCGCGAATCTCCGCGCACACCTGGCCTACCTGCTGTTTGTCGATACCGCTGATGACAATTTCCGTCTGGCTGGGTGTCTGGGCTTCAATGCCTTCAGGCAACGCGTACTCAACCGGGTGGGAAAAACCCAGCTGCAGGGTCAGCGTTTTGCCTTTGGCCTGGGCGCGGTAACCGACCCCCTGCAATTCCAAGCGGCGCTCAAAACCGGTGCTGACGCCGGTGACCATGTTCTGCACCACGGCGCGCATGGTACCGGCCATGGCCCGTGAACCGCGGTCGCTGCTGCGCGGCGCCACACGCAGCAGACCTTCTTCCTGCTTTAACTCCACCACCTCGTGTACGGAAAGCTGCAATTCACCTTTGCTGCCTTTTACCGACAGATCCTGGCCGTTCAACTTCACCTCAACGCCGGAAGGCAATGTCACGGGGCTGTTTGCTACTCGGGACATGAACTTCTCCTAGAATACGGTGCAGAGCACTTCACCGCCCACTCCGGCCGCCCGGGCGCTCTTATCCGTCATAACACCCTTGTTGGTGCTGATAATGGCGATACCCAGACCGCCTCTAACCTGAGGCAGGTCGTTACATTCTTTATAGATGCGCAGTCCGGGACGGCTGACCCGGGCGATTTCTTCAATAACCGGCGTACCCTGATGGTACTTCAGCTGCACGTTGATCACCGATTTGACTTCATCGGTAGCGCTGAAGCTGTTGACGTAACCTTCGTCCGCCAGTACCTGCAGGATGCTGCGCTTAACTTTGGAATTCGGTACATCCACCTCGGTATGCCCGGCCATCTGCGCATTGCGGATGCGGGTCAGTAAGTCGGCTATCGGATCTTGCATTGACATGTTGTTCCAGCTCCTCCGCTACCAGCTTGACTTAACAAGGCCGGGCACGTCACCGCGCATGGCTGCTTCGCGCAGCTTGTTACGCGACAGCCCAAACTTCCGGTATACGGCATGCGGCCGGCCGGTAAGGCCGCAGCGGCGCTGCTGGCGCACCGGGCTGGCATTGCGCGGCAATTGCTGCAGTTTCAGCTGTGCCTCCCAACGCTCGTCGTCAGGCAGATTTCGGTTGGCAATGGTCGCTTTCAGGGCGGCACGCTTTTGCGCGTACTTGTTGCGTGTACGCAACCGCTTCTTTTCCCTTTCGATCATTGATTGTTTAGCCATAAAGCTCTCTCGTTCCTAACTTGAGTTACGCCACTAGGTGCGAAACGGAAATTTAAATGCCTTCAGCAGCGCCAAAGCGTGTTCGTTGGTGGCCGCACTGGTGGTGACGCAAATGTCCAACCCGCGGATGCGGTCGATTTTGTCGTAATCAATCTCCGGGAACACAATCTGTTCGGACAGGCCCATGCTGAAGTTACCGCGGCCGTCAAAGGACTTGGGGTTCAGGCCCCGGAAGTCCCGTACCCGCGGGATGGCAATGCCCACCAGCCGCTCAACAAAGTCGAACATGCGCCCGCGGCGCAAAGTCACCTTGCAGCCGATGGCCGCGCCTTCGCGCAGCTTGAAGCCCGCCTCGGAACGGCGCGCCAGGCAGATCACCGGCTTCTGGCCGGCAATCGCGGTCATATCTTCAACCGCGGCGTCAAGAATCTTCTTGTCGCCCAGCGCATCACCCACACCCATGTTCAAGGTGATTTTCTGCAGCCGCGGCACCTGCATGACGTTTGCCAGGCCCAGCTCGCTCTTAAGCTGCGGACGAATCTCTTCGATATAGGTGTTATACAAATTCGCCATGCCTATTCCTCAATTGGCTTACCGGTGGACTTGAAGACACGGATCTTTTTGCCGTCTTCAACCTTGATGCCCACTTTGTCGGCGCGGTTTTCTTCGTGATTCCAGATGGCGACGTTAGAGGCATGAATGGGCGCCTCCTGCTCGACTATGCCGCCACGGGCGCCGGTTTGCGGGTTCGGGCGCTGGGTCTTTTTCACCATCTTCAGACCCGAAACCAGCAGGCGGCCGTCTTTCAAGACGCGCAGCACTTCACCCCGGCGGCCTTTGTCGCTGCCTGAGATGACCACTACTTCATCGTCTTTTTTGATCTTCAACATGTTCTGTCTTCTTCTATCCGTCTTCTTCTGCTCAGATCACTTCCGGCGCCAGCGATACGATGCGCATGAAGTTCTCACTGCGCAGTTCGCGGGTGACCGGACCAAATATCCGCGTGCCTACCGGCTGGTTCTGCGGGTTCAGCAGCACCGCCGCGTTCTGATCAAATTTGATCAGCGAGCCGTCAGCGCGGCGCACACCTTTACGCGTGCGTACCACCACGGCGTTCATCACCTGGCCCTTGCGCACCCGGCCCCTGGGGATCGCCTCTTTGACGGTGACCTTGATAATGTCGCCGATGTTGGCGTAACGCCGCTTGGAGCCGCCCAGCACTTTAATGCACTGCACCTTGCGCGCACCGCTGTTGTCAGCAATCTCCAGCATGGTTTCCGTCTGAATCATGTCCCTTAGACTCCGCCTGCCTTCTCGTCGATACTCTTCAGCATCCACGTTTTGGATTTAGACAACGGGCGACACTCTACGACCGTAACGGTGTCACCTACCTGGCACTTGTTCTTTTCGTCGTGCGCGTGGATTTTTGTCGATTTGCGCATGAACTTGCCGTAAACCGGGTGTTTGACCCGGCGTTCCACCATGACCGTGATGGTCTTGTCCATACGGTCGCTGACCACCAGGCCCGACACCGCACGTGGGTTTTTCTGCTGCTGCGCATCAGCCATCCGCTTTCTCCTTCATGACGGTTTTTACCCGCGCGATGTCACGACGTGCTTCCGCCATCAAGTGGGGCTGGCCCAACTGGCCGCTGGCAAACTGCATACGCAACGAAAACTGCTCTTTGCGCAGGCGCAACAGTTCCGCCTGCAATTCTTCTGGTGACTTGTCCCGTAATTCCTGTGCTTTCATTACATTGCCGTCCGCTTCACAAACACGGTTTTGAAAGGCAACTTGGCTGCCGCCAGGGTAAACGCTTCACGCGCCACGTCTTCCGGCACGCCTTCCATCTCATACAGCACGCGGCCCGGCTGAATCAGCGCCACCCAGTATTCGACGCTGCCCTTACCTTTACCCTGGCGCACTTCCAGCGGCTTTTTGGTAATCGGCTTGTCCGGGAAGACGCGAATCCAGATTTTGCCGCCGCGCCGCACGTGCCGGGTCATGGCCCGCCGCGCGGCTTCGATCTGGCGCGCGGTCATGCGGCCGCGGCCAACAGCCTTCAAGCCGTATTCGCCGAAGCTGACCTTGCTGCCGCGTTCAGCCAGTCCGCGGTTGCGGCCTTTCTGCTGTTTTCTGAACTTGGTTCGTTTTGGTTGTAACATCTGCTTTCTTTATCTGTACTCTTGCACCCGGCTAGGCCTGCTGGGTGGTCGCCGCCGTTTCCTCTGCCTGACCAATCACTTCACCTTTGAAGATCCACACCTTGATGCCGAGGATGCCGTAGGTGGTCAGCGCTTCCGCGGTGGCATAGTCGATGTCCGCACGCAGGGTATGCAGCGGCACCCGACCTTCGTGGTACACCTCGGAGCGTGCAATTTCGGCGCCGCCCAGACGTCCGGCCACCCGCACCTTGATGCCTTCCGCACCCAGCCGCATGGCATTCTGAATCACCCGGCGCATGGCCCGGCGGAACTGCACCCGGCGTTCCAGCTGCTGTGCCACGTTCTGCGCAACAAGTTGCGCGTCCAGTTCCGGTTTGCGGACTTCTTCAATGTTCACATGCACCGGCATGCCCATTTTCCGCGTCAGTTCCGCGCGCAAGCGCTCCACGTCTTCACCCTTTTTGCCGATCACAATGCCGGGCCGGGCGGTATGGATAGTAATGCGCGCGGTCTGTGCCGGACGCTCGATGTCAATGCGGCTGACCGAAGCATCCGCCAGACGCTTGCGCAGGAAGTCCCGCACTTCAAGGTCGTTCAGCAGATAGGCGGCGTAGCTCTTTTTGTCCGCGTACCACACCGAGGTATGTTCTTTGACAATGCCTAAGCGGATACCGGTTGGGTGTACTTTCTGGCCCATACTCTTCTCTTCCGTTACGAATCGGACACGGTCACGGTAATGTGACTGGTCCGCTTTAAAATTCTGTCTGCCCGGCCTTTGGCCCGCGGGCGGATGCGTTTCATGGTCAGACCTTCGTTGACAAAAACTTCTGAAACACGTAACTCGTCGATGTCCGCGCCTTCGTTGTTCTCCGCATTGGCAATCGCGGATTCCACAACCTTGCGCATCAGCACCGCAGACTTCTTGGTGCTGAAATTCAAAATGTCGAGGGCGTCAGCCACCGGTTTGCCGCGCACCTGATCAGCCACAAGGCGCGCCTTCTGAGCTGAGATTCCCAACCTTTTGGCGGTAGCACTGACTTCCATCGTAATTCCTATTCCTGCTTAAGCCCTGAGCTTGTTGTTAGCCGCACGCAAGCGCTTAGCGCTTCGCCTTTTTGTCAGCCGCGTGCCCGCGGTAGGTGCGGGTGGGTGCAAATTCACCCAGCTTGTGGCCGACCATGTCTTCGTTGACCAGCACCGGCACATGCTGACGGCCATTGTGGATGGCAATCGTCAAGCCCACCATTTCCGGCACAATCATCGAGCGCCGCGACCAGGTCTTGATGGGGCGCCGCTCATTGTTGGCCGCGGCGGTCTCCACCTTTTTCATCAGGTGGGTATCAACAAACGGCCCCTTGTATAACGATCTAGGCACTAACGTGTCTCCAATCTCTGTTACCGCTTAACGCTTACCGCGGCGGCGTACAATCAATTTATCCGTGCGCTTGTTTTTGCGCGTCTTATACCCCTTGGTAGGCACACCCCAGGGTGTAACCGGGTGGCGGCCGCCGGAAGTTTTACCTTCGCCGCCGCCGTGCGGGTGATCAACCGGGTTCATGGCCACACCGCGCACCGTCGGGCGCCGGCCGCGCCAACGGGAGGCGCCGGCTTTACCCAGGGAGCGCAGGTTGTGTTCCGAGTTGCCCACCTCACCCAGGGTGGCGCGGCATTCAGCCAATACCCGGCGCATTTCACCCGAGCGCATCCGCAGGGTGGCGTACCCGCCTTCGCGGGCGACCAGCTGGCATGAACCGCCGGCACTGCGCACCATCTGGGCGCCTTTACCCGGCTTCAACTCAACGCAATGGATCACGCTGCCCACCGGTACATTGCGCAGCAGCATGGCGTTACCGGCACGAATCGGCGCGCTGCTGCCGCTCATCAGTTCATCACCGGCGGACACACCGCGGGGGGCAATGATGTAGCGGCGCTCGCCGTCTTTGTATTTCAACAGCGCAATGTTTGCCGTGCGGTTGGGGTCGTACTCGAGACGCTCAACTACCGCTGGAATGCCGTCTTTATTCCGCTTCCAGTCGATGATGCGGTAATGCTGCTTATGTCCGCCGCCGCGGTGCCGCATGGTGATGCGGCCGGCGTTGTTGCGGCCGCCCTTATTGCTCTGGCGGTCCAGCAGCGGCTTATGCGGCGCACCTTTGTGCAACTGTTTGTCCACCACCTGCACCACAAAGCGGCGGCCTGGGGAAGTGGGTTTTGCTTTAACAACTGCCATTTTTATTACTCAGCTTATCCCTTGGGGCACCTAGTCGGTGACCATGTAATCGATTTCCTGGCCCTGAGCCACAGTGATGTAGGCTTTTT
This sequence comes from Pseudomonadales bacterium, assembly GCA_028279305.1. Classification (GTDB taxonomy): domain Bacteria; phylum Pseudomonadota; class Gammaproteobacteria; order Pseudomonadales; family Azotimanducaceae; genus UBA4421. The sequence goes on along the minus strand of JANQOA010000275.1, from coordinate 3,792 downwards.
TCCAGTTTTTTCTGCGCGTTTCTCCGCGCGCCGTGCGCTTCACCTTACCTTTAACGTTGGCGGTGGTGACTTTGCTGACGTTCACCTTAAACAGGGTTTCTACCGCTTCGCGGATTTCCCTTTTGGTGGCGTCTTTACTGACCTTAAACGCATACTGGTTGACCGCGTCGCCGAGCAGAGAAACTTTCTCCGATATGTGCGGCTCAAGCAGAATGGTGTACATGCGTTCCTGATTCATGCCAGCGCCTCCTCAAGCTTTTTCAACGCGCCAACGGTAAACAGCACCTTGTCGTGGCTGATCAGACTGACCGGATCTACCGCCTGTACGTCGCGTACATCTATCCCCTTGACGTTGCGTGAAGCCAGGTAGAGGTTTTCGTCTACCTCTTCGGTGATGATCAGTACGCTGGAGAGTTCGAGGGACTTGAGTTGGGTGAGGAGGGATTTGGTTTTCGGGGCATCTACATTAAAGGTGTCTACAGCAACCAGGCGTTCCTGGCGAATGAGCTCTGAGACAATACAGCGCAGCGCGCCGCGGTACATCTTGCGGTTCACCTTCACCGAATGATCCTGCGGGCGGGCCGCAAACGTCACGCCGCCGCTGCGCCAGATCGGCGAACGGATGGTCCCTGCGCGGGCGCGGCCGGTGCCTTTCTGGCGCCACGGCTTTCTGCCGCCGCCGCGCACTGCGGAGCGGTTTTTGTGCGCGCGGGTGCCCTGGCGCGCGCCGGCCATATGGGCTACCACCACCTGGTGCACCAGGGCTTCGTTAAATTCGCGGGCGAATGCTGCGTCAGATATTTCCACGCTGCCGCCGTCTGCTGCCAGGTTGAGATTCATTATTTATCCCCCCCACTTGAGTTGCCGCGGGCTTTGACCGACGGGCGGATATACAGGTCACCACCCGCAGGGCCCGGCACGGAGCCTTTAACCAGCAGCAGATTACGCTCCAGATCAACCTGTACTACTTCCAGGTTCTGCGTAGTCACTTTGGCGTTACCCATGTGGCCGGACATCTTTTTGCCTTTAAACACCCGTCCCGGCGTCTGGCACTGGCCGATGGAACCCGGTGCGCGGTGGGAAATGGAGTTGCCGTGAGTGTTGTCCTGACCGCGGAAGTTCCAGCGTTTAATGGTGCCGGCGTAACCTTTACCTTTGGAGATGCCGCGTACGTCAACTTTTTCACCAGCGGCAAATTGTTCCAGGGTAAGCTCGCCGCCTACACTCAGTTCACCCAACTCGTCCGCCCGGAATTCCCACAAACCACGCCCGGCACCCGCGTTGGCTTTGGCAAAATGACCCGCGCGCGGCTTGTTCACCCGGTTCTGCTTCACTTCGCCGGTGGTTACCTGCACGGCACTGTAGCCGTCTGTGTCGGCTGTTTTAATTTGCGTGATGCGGTTAGGGTCCGCTTCGATCACCGTTACCGGCACCGAGTTGCCTTCTTCGGTGAAGACCCTGGTCATGCCCGCTTTTCTGCCTACCAAGCCAATTGCCATTGGTTCCTTTCCTTACATAAACGCGTAGAGCCCACCCCCTCCAATCCCTTCCAGCAAAAGCTGAAGATTGCAAGGTTGGACCCGGCTTGCGCCTACCACCGGCTCCCAATCGGAGCCTTTTTCGTTCATCTCCACCCGGCGGATTTCCGCCTGGCGGTGTTTGTGTGCCCCGGCATTTCCAGGCCACTACTAAAAAGCGCCGGTTTCCTTAAGGAGTACCGGCGCTTTGCTTAATTCAGACTGATCTGTACTTCCACACCTGCCGCGAGATCCAGCTTCATCAGCGCGTCCACGGTTTTTTCGGTGGGCTCTACAATATCCAGGAGTCGTTTATGGGTACGGATCTCATATTGATCACGCGCGTCTTTGTTGACGTGCGGGGAGATCAGAACGGTGAATTTCTCCTTGCGCGTAGGCAGGGGGATGGGCCCCTTAACCTGGGCGCCGGTGCGTTTGGCCGTATCCACGATTTCCTGGGTGGAAACGTCAATTAAACGGTGATCGAAAGCCTTCAGGCGGATTCGAATACGTTGGTTCTGCACCTAGCGAAACTCCACTACTGTTCTATTAATTAGAAATTGCTAATTACGCAATTCAGGCGGGCTGCGCCCACCACTCTCCAGCACATACACCAAACCGGGTGCATGGCTACTTGCTTTGAGTGTTGTACTCAAACGGCTGCCGCGCGCCAGCGGCTGCGGCAACCTGCTAGTTCTCCTGTTAAAGAGCACATTTTCGGAAGTTAAAAAGCTCCTCTCCAACCACAGCATCCCTGAAGATCCCGCTAGGATTAGAACTGCTCTCTGCTTCCAAAAATGACAACCGCTTTTATACCCGGCCACGCATACGCGCACGCCAGAGCGCCCCAAAAGCGGGACGCGAACTATACATAGCTCCACCACGCTTAGCAACATCTTTGATCCGGCCACACACGCATTTGGCCTTACACACAAAGGTATGGGAATCTCACACCACGCTGGGGTATCCGCCACTCACTTCGCACTGCGTCCAACATAGCATGCACCCATGGCCACTCCCCGTTCCCTACTGGTTGATCCCATCGCGCCGCTTTACTACCACATCACTTCGCGGTGTGTGCAGCGGGCCTGGCTATTGGGCCCCGACCCTCTCACGGGGGAAGACTTCAGCCACCGCCGAAAGTGGGTCATAAATCGCATTAAACACCTGGGGCGCTTTTTTGCGATTGAGATTGCGGCCTACGCCATCATGAGCAACCATTTCCACCTGGTGTTATTTTTTGATCCCGGTGCCAGCAGTCGATGGACCGATGAGGAAGTGGCACGGCGTTGGGTAGACGCATTCCCAACATTAGTGGAAGGCAGTATTGACCTTGGCATGCAAGAGCTGCGTTATCAGGTGATTCTGGAAGACCCCTCGCTGCTCGCAGCAACCCGCCGCAAGCTTGGGGATTTGTCTTGCTTCATGAAGCATCTGAAACAACCCATTTCATGGCGCGCCAACCAGGAGGCGGGTACCGACGGCAACTTCTGGGCGAATCGGTTTTATTCTGGCGCGTTGTTGGATGAAGACGCTGTACTCGCTGCCATGGCCTACGTCGACTTAAACCCCGTTCGAGCCAAGATCGCCCGCAATATCGAAGAATGCCAAGATACTTCAGTATTCGAGCGAATGAAGGACGCAAAACACTCCAAAGAAAAGCTCGACGCATACCTTGAACCGATCGTAAGCGGCTTAAACTCTAACGCGGAGAAAAAAACCGTAAGGTCTCTTCCGCTCACCCTGGCTGCATACCTCAAAAGACTGCAGAACACTTGCGACTATATTCACCTGGGTGTTCCACAGCCATCAAAACTCAGCGCCACAGACCGTTGGGTGTCACACATCAAGACCCTGGGCAGGCGACAGCGGGCCTACGGGCAAAACAATGTGTTGGAAATCTGGCTGGGAACCCGTTCCATGCGGCGTCTCGAATCCCCCCTGTCCGGGAATACGGAATAACCTTCAGATCTTCGGAATGTAGGGCCTTGCTGACCCAAATTTGCACGCTTTGAGCAAATTCACCTGCCAGCAGCGCCCTAAACTCGACTCAATCATGGAAGCGCCACGCCGACAGCGGGCGCTTCAGACCCAACACCTTGTAAGACACGGAATGAGTGTGGCCTATTCAATCACCCAACACCTTGTAAGACACGGAATGTGTGTGGCCTATTCAATCACCTTGGTGACGACGCCGGCGCCGACGGTGCGGCCGCCTTCGCGGATCGCAAACCGCAATCCATCATCCATCGCAATCGGCGCAATCAGATCCACC
>JANQOA010000242.1 GCA_028279305.1 Pseudomonadales bacterium | reverse complement strand
CCGGCGTGACCGCTTCCGCACCATCTCGGCCCAGGCCAACCCGCCCACCGGCCATAACCCGACCCGGGTGTTTAACAGAATCCGCGGCGACGTGGAGGCCATTGTGCTGCCGCCGGGTTACCGGCTTGAGTGGGGGGGTGAGTATGAAGCCAGCCTGGAAGCAAACGAAACCCTGACCTCCAAAATTCCGACCGCTTTTGGCCTGATGTTCTTTATCACCATTCTGATGTTCGGCAGCCTGCGCCAGCCCGTTATTATCTGGCTGACGGTGCCGATGACCATCTGCGGGGTGGTGCTGGCGCTGCTGGCAACGGATCTGTCGTTTACCTTTCCTTCATTCCTCGGCTTTTTAAGCCTGTCCGGCATGTTGATCAAGAATTGTATTGTGCTGGTGGACGAAATTGACAAGCGCTGCGGTGAAACCGGGTTTACCCTGCAGAATATGATGCAGGCCAGCGTCAGCCGTCTGCGGCCGGTGATGCTGGCGGCGGGCACCACCATCGCCGGCATGTCGCCGCTGCTGGGGGATGCTTTTTTTATGGAGATGGCGGTATGTATCATGGGCGGGCTGGCATTTGCCACGCTGCTGACGTTGCTGGCGGTGCCGGTGTTTTACCGGATTGCGCTGGGTAAACGGGTGACCACGGACTGACCAATTTACTTGACGATAGCTGGCAGGCGGTAGATGATTTGTGCAGGGGACTGTGCGGCAATGAGCAGCCTGTCACCGAACTGCAGGGAACAGTGTTCTAAATAATATGTAACCAACGAGAGCAGACGCCGTGATTAATGGAACCTATCGACACCACTTGCGCTACCCGCCGCTGGCGGCTGCCTGTCTGTTTACCCTGGCGTTAGCCGCCTGGATACCGCCGGCCGCCGCGGCGCAGAGCGACGGCCCGCAGAAGGCCACGGATTGGATCGGCCGGGTGGTGATTACCCCGGACGGCGAACTGCTGGGCAGGGTTGAAGATCTGGCGGTAGATATCCGCGCCGGGACGATGAAATACGTGGTGGTGTCAGTGGGCAGTTTCCTCATCGACCGCAATCTGATTGCGGTTGCGCCGGCGGCCCTGGGGCAATCGGAAGACGGCCGCTATCTGGTGGTCAACAGTGACGTGCTGGATACCGCATACCGTTTCGGCGCGGACAGCTGGCCGGCGGTGGCGGATGTTGTGGCCGGCAGAGCTGCAGTTGAACCGGCGGCGCCGGTGCGGGACACGGGCGCAGAGGCTGAGGATGTGGCCCGGGACCCGGGGGTGGTGGCCACCATCAGTGACGGCCGGCGCACCGCCACCATGAAAGCCGGTGAAAACAAAGCCACCATCGAGACCGATCCGTCAGCACCGGCACCAGCGCCGCAAAGCCGGGAAGTCACACCGAAGCGGTGGGACGGCAACCGGCCGTTGCTGGCGGACAGCGCCTTTGAGCGCCTGGATGACAATGGGGACGGTTACCTGTCCCGGCGCGAGATTGGCGCCCGTCTGGACCCGTCGAGGAATTACCGCGACTTTGACCTGGATGGCAACGACGGCATAGACGCGTTTGAGTTCCAGGCCATGAAAGACGCGGCGCAGCGCTAGGGCAACTGCCGCGCAATCTAACCGCCGCTGGTATGGCCGGCGTTGGCAACTTCCACCAGCAGGCCGCTGATAGCTCTCGGCAACTGGGTGGTAATCACGGCGGCGCCGGGTTTGAGATCCGGGCTGCGCACCAGCACCTGATAGCTGCCTTCCGCGCTCTGATGTTCTCCCACCCGTTCGATGGCGTGCGCCACCAGCCGGTTGTTATACACGGCGTAGACGCGCTGGTTTTCATAAATTGATTGCACCGGCAGGGCAATCAGATTGTCCTGCGCCGGCAGCGTGATGCTGACGTTTAACACTTTGCCCAACGCGGTGGTGAAGGCCGCGCTGTGGCCGGCGGGCCGGCTGAAAGCAAAAAATGCGTCCACTCCGGTCTGACCGGCGCGCACGTGGCCGGCCAGCCGGGTCAGGTGCAGTTTCACGCCGCCGGCGGCAAATGCCTGAATGGGACTCTGGCGGCGCAGGGTTAACGCCTGATCAAACTGTTGCACATATTGATCAGGCACCGGTATACGCAATTCAAAGCCGTCAGCGTCCGCCACCTTGACCAGCGGTGCGGTCAGGTTGCTGAGGTCCCCGGCGGCTACATAAACACCCAGCACCGGACCGCTGAACGGGGCGCTGATGCGCGTTTTTTCCAGATTGATGAGGGCCTGCTGCAGCTGAGCTTCAGCCCGGTCGACGCGCGCCTCATGCACCTCAACTTCACTCGGCAGGCGGCGTAATTCACGCACATGGGTGTGGTATTCGATGCTGGCTTCGCTGGCCTGACTGGCCACTTCATCCAGCAGCGATTTGCTGATCAGGCGTTTGCTCATCAGATCCTTATGGCGTTTCAGCTTGGCCTGGGCCACTTCGTGACGGGCGCTGAAGTGGCTGGCATTCTGCTCTTCCAGATGCAACTCCACCCGGGTCGCGGCCAGGTTGGCCTGATGCTGCTTCAGCGCGGCGCGGCGTTCTTTAACCTGCAGTTCCGCCTCGCGGTCGTCCAACTGCACCAGGGTTTCACCGGCTTCAATCCAGTCCCCTTCTTTCACCATAACAGCCCGCACCTGGGCCACCAGTTCGGAGCGCAGCGACGCCACCTGGCTGGATTCTATTTTGCCGAAGGCGGTAAAACTGGGCTGCAGGCGCTGTTTGGCGGCGGTGGTAACCGAGACCGGCCAGGCTTTTTCCACCGGTGTTGCCGGTTTGGCGGCCGGCCCGGTGGCAAATATGGAGAGGCTGGCCAGGGCGGCGCAGAGTACCACCGCTGCACAGATACCCCATTGCCGGTGCCGCGGGTTATCAGATTTGAATGGATTGATCTTCATGGGTTTTTCCAGTCAGCCGGTTAACGGTTTGGGTAAGCTGCTGTTTGGCCTGTTCCAGTAACAGGATCAGCGCGGGAATCACCACCAGTACCAGGCCGGTGGCAAATGTCAGGCCAAAACAGATGGTGACCGCAATGGGCACCATGTACATCGCCAGGGTGGACGCTTCAAACATCAGCGGCAGCAGCCCGGCAACGGTGGTCAGGGAAGTCAGGATGACGGCGCGGAAGCGTGCTGCGGTGGCTTCCAGCAGGGCTTCCCGCAGGGGTTTGCCGTTGTCCACATGACGGCGCAGAAAGCTGATCAGCACAATGGAGTCGTTTACCACCACGCCGGTCAGGGAGAAAAATGCCAGCAGCGACATGGCGCCCAGGTCCCAGCCGGTGACCCAGTGACCAAATATGGCGCCGGTAAAACCGAACGGGATGGCCATCATGATGGCCAGCGGCCACAGATACGAGGAAAACACCCAGGCGAGAATCAGGTAAATGAGGATCAGGGTGAGGACGCCGCCCAACGCCAGGGTGTCCAGCATCAGCTTATCCTGTTCACTCTGGCCGCCGAGGCTGAAGGTCAGATTATGGCGGTCGAGGATCGGTTGCAGCCGCTGGGCGGTAATGTCGTTAACTACCGCAATGGCGTTGTTGACGTCTTCGTCCACGTCCGCTGATACCGCCACCGCAAGCTGGGTATCCGAGTGCCGCACCACGTCTATGCCGCGGCGGTTAAACAGCACCGCCACGCTGCCCAGGGGTACAAAAGCGCCTGACCCGGTGCGGATGGGGAATTGCTGCAGCGCTCCCAGGTTGTCCCGTTCAGCGTCCGGCAGCATGACCCGCACCTCCAGCTCGCTGTCCTGCTCGTTAAAGATCTGCACCCGGGCGCCGGAGTAAGCGGCGCGCAGCTGGGCGCCGATGCCTTCCGCGGTCAGTCCCAGGGCACGGCCGCGGGCGGTCATCTCAAAGATGATCTGTTCGCGGCCGTAAGGCAGGTTATCCGTTACGTTGGCCACCCCGGGGTAGCTGGCCAACAGATTGCGTAAGTCCTCCGCTCCGGCTTTCAATTCCGGCAGAGTATTGCCGCGCAACACCAGGGTGATATCCGCTTCACCGTTGTTGGCGCCGCCGCTGACATTTACCGTGAGCTGCTCCACGTAGGGCGGGCGCTGAATCTTCTGCCGCCATTGGCCGGTGAAGTCTTTCGGCGCAATGCTGCGGTCTTCCTCAAACGCATATTGCACGTCCAGCGCCGCATACTGTTCACCCTCGTGGCGCTCGTTGTCGAAATCCGCGCGGTTGTATTTGGCGGTCCAGCCGAGAATGTTGTCCGCGCCGTTTTCAAGGTGGGTCTGTTCCAGGGTGTCCTGCAGATGCTGCATAAAAGCCCGGCGGTCCTGTTCACCGGCGCTGCCGGAAAAAGCCACGTTCGCCTCCACCGCTTCAAAATCAAAACCGGTGATCAGGTTGAAACCGACGTGCTGAGACACCACCAGGGACACCGCCACCAGCATGGCGGCGGCGGTGGTCAGCAGGGTGGTGCGGGGATGGGCCAGGGCGCTGGCCACCAGCGGCATGAAGCGCTGCCGGCGGACCTTGTCGAAGGCGCTTTCGAAGCGGCGCCG
>JANQOA010000226.1 GCA_028279305.1 Pseudomonadales bacterium | reverse complement strand
CTTTGCGGAGGGCCGCCTGACCACCAACTTTATCGCAGAAGAGTACCCCGACGGGTTTCATGCCGGCGACGTGCCCCAGAGCGATCCGCTGATCGCAGTGGCGGTCACCGCCGTGGTCCATACCCTGAAAGAGGAGCGCCTGCACCAGATCAGCGGCCAGACCCACCGCTTTGAACCCACCCCGCGGGACGAGTGGGTGGTGGTGGCCAACAAGGTCCAGTACCCGGTCTGTGTCAACCGGGACAACCAGGGGTTTCAGGTGGAGCACGAGGGCCGGGTGTACCAGATCCACACCGCCTGGACATTTGGTGAAAACGTCGTCAAAGCCGAGGTGAACAACTCCCCGGTCAGCCTGCAACTCGACAGCCACGGTGCCGGCTACCGGGCATTTTACCGCGGCACCGAAATTGACCTGCAGATCCTCACCCCCAGCGCCGCTGCCCTCAGCAGCCATATGCTGGAAAAACAGCCGCCGGATTTGTCCAAGTTTCTGCTCTCACCCATGCCGGGCCTGCTGGTGCGGCTGAGTGCCAAAGAAGGGGACGAAATCAAAGCCGGTGAAGAACTGGCGGTGGTGGAAGCCATGAAAATGGAAAACAGCCTGCGCGCTGAGGGAGACCTGGTGATCGCCAAGGTGCTGGCGGAGCAAGGCGACAGCCTGATGGTGGATCAGCCTATTCTGGAGTTTGAATAGGCCTGGAGTTCGAATAGGCCTGGAGTTTAAACAGCCGCCGGTACACCGGTTCTCAGGCGGCTTTTACCTCTTCCAGTTCCACCAGGGTGCCGCAGAAGTCTTTTGGATGCAGGAATACCACCGGCAGGCCGTGGGCGCCGATGGAAGGTTTGCCGTCACCCAGCACCCGCGCGCCTTCACTTTCCAGGTGCGCAATGGCGGCATGGATATCTTCCACCTCGTAACACACATGATGCATGCCGCCGCTGGGGTTGTTATCCAGAAATTTCTGCACCGGGGAGCCTTCACCCAGCGGGTGCAACAGTTCAATTTTGGTATTGGGTAACTCCACAAACACCGTGGTTACCCCCTGATCCGGCAAATCCACCGGTTCGGTGACCTGGCCGCCCAGGGTGGTTTTGTACAACATGGCCGCCGCCGCCAGATCCGGTACCACTATGGCTACGTGGTTCAGTTTTCCAATCATTGTTATGTGTCCTGTGCTGAGTAATTCGTGGAGGCTTAACGGTTGCGGCCCGGAATAAGCTGCAGTATCTGGCTGGCTGCTTCCGGAATATTGCTGCCCGGGCCAAAGATTGCGTGTACGCCGGCGTCATACAACGCCTGGTAGTCCTGCTGGGGAATCACGCCGCCGGCCACCACCACAACATCTTCCAGGCCTTCATCGCGCAGCAGCTCAATCATCTCCGGCACCAGCGATTTATGCCCGCCGGCCAGCGTGGATACACCAATCACATCCACGCCGTGCTGCTTGGCCTGTCGGGCGGCCTCCTGGGGTGTTTGAAACAAGGGCCCCATGGTGACGTCGAAGCCAAAATCGCCAAAGGCGTTGGAGATCACCTTGGCTCCGCGGTCGTGACCGTCCTGGCCCATTTTCACCACCAGAATGCTCGGCGCCCGGCCTTCAAGGTCGGTAAATACTTTAATTTCCTCATGCACCTTGGTGAACGCCGGGTCGTCGCCGTAGCTTTCCGCATACACGCCGGGTGTCATTCTGGCCACCGGTTCATGCCGGTTGTAGACCTTTTCCAGCGCATAAGAAATTTCACCCACGGTGGCCCGGGCGCGGCACGCGTCAATGGCCAGCTGCAGCAGGTTGCCGGAGTTTTCACCAGCGGCTTTGCTCAACGCGTCCATGGCGGCCTGCACCTTACTTTCATCGCGGTTGTTGCGGACTTCCGCCAGGCGCCGCAGCTGGGCATCCCGCACCTTGGTGTTGTTGACCGAGAGTACGTCCAGTTCACCCTGCTCTTCTTCAACCTGGTACTTGTTGACCCCCACAATCACGTCTTCGCCGCGCTCGATGCGCGCCTGACGCTGGGCCGCCGCCTCTTCAATACGCTGTTTGGGCATACCCGCCACCACCGCCTGGGTCATGCCGCCCATCTCTTCCACTTCGGCAATCAGCGCCCGCGCATGCTCAACAATGGAATTGGTCAGGCTTTCCACATAGTAGCTGCCGCCCAGGGGATCCACGGTGCGGGTGATCTGGCTTTCTTCCGCCAGGATAATCTGCGTGTTGCGGGCAATGCGCGCGGAAAACGGTGTGGGCAGGGCAATCGCCTCGTCCAGCGCGTTGGTGTGCAGGCTCTGGGTGCCGCCCATGACCGCCGCCATGGCTTCGATGGTGGTGCGGATCACATTGTTATACGGATCCTGTTCCTGCAGGGATACACCGGAGGTCTGGCAATGGGTGCGCAGCATCAGGGACGCCGGGTTTTGCGGATTAAACTGACTCATCAGTTCATGCCACAGAATACGCGCCGCGCGCAGCTTCGCCACTTCCATAAAAAAGTTCATGCCGATACAGAAGAAGAACGACAGCCGTCCGGCAAATTTGTCGATCTCCTGGCCCTTGGCCAGCGCCGCGCGCACGTATTCAATGCCGTCCGCCAGGGTGAACGCCACCTCCTGCACCGCGTTGGCGCCGGCCTCCTGCATGTGATAACCGGAAATGGAGATGGAGTTGAAACGCGGCATATGTTCCGCGGTATAGCCGATGATGTCCGCCACGATGCGCATGCTCGGCTCCGGCGGATAGATAAACGTGTTGCGCACCATGAATTCTTTGAGGATGTCGTTTTGAATGGTGCCGGACAGGTCCTTTTGCGCCACCCCCTGTTCCTCCGCGGCCACCACATAACCCGCCAGCACCGGCAGGACCGCGCCATTCATGGTCATGGATACCGACATCTGGTCCAGCGGGATGCCGTCAAAGAGGATTTTCATGTCCTCCACCGAGTCGATGGCCACGCCGGCCATCCCCACGTCGCCGGTGACCCGCGGATGATCGGAGTCGAAGCCGCGGTGGGTGGCCAGGTCAAAGGCTACCGACAAGCCTTTCTGGCCGGCAGCCAGATTCTGACGGTAAAAGGCATTGGACTCTTCCGCAGTGGAGAAGCCCGCGTACTGGCGGATGGTCCACGGACGGTTGGTGTACATGGTACCGCGCGGGCCGCGCACAAAGGGTGCAAAACCCGGAAAGGTATTCAGGTGGGCAATAGCCTCAAGGTCTTCAACACTGTACAGCGGCTTTACCGGAATGCCTTCCGGACTCACCCAGGTGAGCTCGTCCAGCGCCTTGCCGCGCAGTTCTTTTTCAGCAAGCGCCTGCCATTGCTGTTTATCCATGCCAATCCCCGGGATTATCAAACAGCCTATTATACCTTATGAACAGGGCGTTAAGAGTCAGCCGCGGCACCACCGCAACGGCGGCATCGGCTGCCCGGCGCACGCGGGGGGAAGGACTAGTAGGGTGCGGTGCCGCCGTCCACGCTGAGAGCAGCGCCGGTGATGCCGGCGCCGGCGTCCGAGGCCAGCAGCAGCGCCAGCGCGGCCACTTCCTCCACGGTGTTGGGCCGTTTCAGGGCGGACTCCTGGGCAAACATATTGATCATCTCGTCAAACGTCATGCCCATGGCTTCCGCCGTGGCCGGCCCATTGTTCTTGACGATGTCGGTGACAATCAGGCCCGGACAAATGGCGTTTACCGTGACCCCCTGAGGGCCTACTTCCTGGGCCAGCGCCTTGGTCATGCCGTTGACCGCGTGTTTGGCGGTGGAATAAGCGGTGAACACGGGCTTGCCTACTTTTCCTTCGGTGGAAGAGATATTGATGATGCGCCCCCAGCCTTTCTGCAGCATCCCCGGCAGGGCGCGCCGGGTCGACCAGAACGTGGAATACACATTCCACTTCATGGTGTCGTCGAAGGTCTGATCGCTGAGTTCCACCAGCGGCTGCAGGTCCCCCGCACCGCCGGCATTGTTCACCAGGATGTCCACCGCGCCGAAGCGCGCCGCGGTCTGATCAATAAAACCTTCCACGTCCGCCTGCTGCATCACATCTCCGGCGCAGAACCCGCAGCGCTCACCGGCGTCAAGCTCCGCCAGCACGGCTTCAGCTTTGGCTGCATTTCGCGCCATCAGCATGACCTTGGCACCCGCCTGCAGATATGCCCGGGCGATACCCAGCCCGATGCCCGCTGTACCCCCGGTGACGGCCGCCACTTTTCCCGCTAACTGCCCTGCTGCCTGATCTTCCAACTGACCTCTTCCCCGCCGCTTGATGTATTTATTAGAACCCCTTCCATATTACATCGAAATTCACTTGCAAATAGAACGAGGAACGACATAATCCCCCGCATGTCGGGCAACTTATAAGGAGGTGATCAGTGATATCTATTGCGAGTTTCGAGGGTCAGCTCACGTAGTTGGTCCTACAACGAGCAAAGAAGGGTCGGTTTATACCGGCCCTTTTTTTATGTCCGGGTTTGTTGCCCGGTTTATTTCCGCACTTTTGCCCCGAAGCTCAGGCCCACTCCAGCAGATGCCCCACCAGAGCCGGGGTTGCTGAGAAAAACGGCGAGTGGTCGGTATCCATGCTGATCACCGCCTCACAGGGTAACTCACTGTACATGGCTTTCTGTTTTGCCGGGCTGATGGCACGGTCCTGCAGGCATTCAATATACACGCGGGGTACCCGGCCGAAGTGCTCATCACTGAGTTGTAAGGGCGTTGCCAGCGGCGCCAAGGGTTCCGGTTGAATACACAGACGCGCCAGCGCCACATCCTGCTCGTCACACTGAGCATAAAAAACGTGCTGCAACTCCCTGTTGTCAAAGGTAATAAACCCTTCAGCCTCGTTAACTTCAAGGAAATCACCAGCCTTTGAATCGCCGTCTTCAGCCGCCGCGCCAAGCATGGTGCCGCCGTCCGGCAGCAGAAATGCTGTGAGGTAGATCAAGCGGCTGATCTTGTCCGGCCGCCGCTCCGCGGCGCCGCTGATCAGCAGACCGCCGCGGCTGTGGCCGACCAGCACCACCGGCTGGGCATGGCGGTCCAGTTCGTCACAGACGTGGTCGATCCACATATCCAGCGTCACCTGCGCCGGGGTGATTTTGCTGGTACCCAACCCCGGCAGATCCAGCGCCACCACCCGGTGTCCCGCGGCCTCCAGCAGCGGTATCACCTTGTACCAACACCAGGCGCCGTGCCAGGAACCATGCACCAGAACAAATGTACTCATTTCAACCTCGACAGACGTCTCACGCGGACCGCTTAAATAGTCATACAACAAAAAAACAGCACAACATGAACCCGCAACCGCCGCAACTGTTGACTTATATACTTAATATGTTAAATATTAATATATTAACGAATAGGAGACCGGCATGGGCATCAAGAGCGGCGATGAATACCTGCAATCCCTGCGCGACAACCGTTCGGTCTGGTTGCGCGGCGAGCGGGTTGCTGACGTCACCAGCGCGGACGGCATTGCCCGGGGCGTGCGCACGCTGGCGGATTTTCTCGACCGTCAGCAGACTGCGGAGCATCTGGAAAGCCTTACTTTTCAAGAAGATGGCGAACGTTATTCAATGTCTTTCCTGCAACCGAAAAGCGCCGAAGACGTGCAGCGCCGGGGCACCGCGTACTACGAATGGGCTAAATGGTCGAACGGCATGTTCGGCCGCACGCCGGACTACAAGAATGCGTCCGTAATGGCCTTTGCCGGGGCGGCGGAATTCCTTAACGAAAACGCCGCGGATGCGCCCACGGATTTTGCCCGCAACATGCGCAACTACTACCTGGAGGCACGCAGCCGGGACTACGTGCTCACCCACACACTGGTGAACCCTCAGTTTAACGCCCAGTTGGCCAAAGAAGGTCTGTCCAGCCCGGAGGTGGCGCTGCGGGTGATTGAGGAGAACAGCAACGGCATTGTGGTCAGCGGAGCACGGCTGCTCGCCACCCTGGGGCCCAGCGCCAACGAAATTGAGGTGTTTCCATCCACCCTGCTGCGGGCGTCCGAAGAGAACATTCCCTATGCCTTTGCGTTTTCCATCCCCATCAATACGCAGGGCCTGAAACTGATCTGCCGGGACAGTTATGAACACGGCAAGTCCACCTTCGACGCGCCGCTGGCCTCACGCTTCGAGGAGATGGATGCGGTGGTCATCTTCGACCGGGTGCAGGTGCCCTGGGAACGGGTCTTCATGTACAAGGACCCGCTGCTGTGTAACCGCGCCTTTGCCGAGACAAACGCGGTGGTGCACATGATGCATCAGGTGGCCTGCGGCAAGCTGGCCAAGGTGGAGTTTATTGTCGGGCTGCTGTGCGCCATGGCCCACGCCTCAGGCAAGGATAAGGACATCAATGTCAAAGGCCAGATCGCCGAGGCGATGTGGGTGGCGGAAACCGTCCGTGCGCTGCTGTTCAGCGCTGAAGCCCACGCTGAGCAGGATCAGTGGGGGTTGTATCATCCCCAGCGGCGGCCGTTGGACACCGCGCGCAACCTGTTTCCAAAGCTTTACCCCAAACTGGTCGAAAGCATTCACATGCTCGGTTCCAGTTCGTTGATGGCAACCCCCTGCGAAGCCGACTTCAGCGGCGATATAGCCGCTGACGTGGAGCGCTATTTTCAGCTCACCAACCTGCCAAGCCGCGACCGGGTGGCTTTGTTCCGGCTGGCCCACGATGTTGCGGTATCGGGCTTCGGCAACCGGCAGGTGCTGTACGAGCGGTTTTTCTTCGGCCCGCAAAGCGTCATGGCATCGATCTACTATGACCTGTATAACAAAGAGGAGATGATGCAGAGGGTGAGCGCAACCCTGGAAGGGATCTGAATCACAACCTTTAACCACACTACCTTTATCACCCGGCCGCACACCGCAACAGGGCGGCCCACTTGCTAGACGGGATTTCCCCGTCGCTGCTGGCCGGATTGCTGGCCATCGGCCTGGGCAGCGGTTTCCTCGGCGGGTTGCTAGGGATCGGCGGCGGCGTGGTCATAGTACCGTGCCTGATCCTGCTGTTTGAGTTCACCGGCGCTTACCCGGCGGGCAGCATCACCCTGTTTGCAGTAGCTACCTCGCTGGCCTGTATCATTTTCACCTCCATGTCCGCGGCGTTTACCCAATACCGGGCCGGCAAGGTGCGCTGGGCACTGTTCCGCCGGCTGGTGGTGTTTTTTGTGCTGGGCAGCTTCTGCGCTGGGCTGCTGGCACCGGTGCTGAACGCCTCCATGCTGCGCGCCATCATCGGCGTGTTTCTGACGTTTGTCGCGGTGGTGATGCTGACCAACTGGAAACCCGCCCCGCACCGTGCGTTTCCAGGCCGCGCCGGCGGCGGTGTCATCGGCCTGACCGGCGGCATGATGTCGGGCATTGCGGGCATCGCCGGCGGCAACGTCATTGTGCCCACCCTGGTCTACTTTAACGTGCCGGTGCACAACGCCACCGCCACTTCCAGCGCCATGGGTGTGCCCATCGCCGCTGCCGGTGCCCTGAGTTACGCTTTTTTAAATGCCGGCCGCATGCCGGACAACCTGCCTGCAGCAGCCTGGCACATCGGTTTTGTCGACGTGGTCAGTTTCCTGCTGATCACCGCGGCTGCGGTGAGCATGGCGCCCGTGGGGGTGCGCGTTGCACACCGGGTACCGGCGGCGCAACTGAAGCGTGCTTTTGGGGTATTACTGCTGTTTGTCGCGGCGCGCATGCTGTACACCGCGGTGGGTTTGGCCTGACCGGCGGGGTATGCCCTCAGCTATGCAGCCCGCACTCCCGCTTTAAGCCGAAAAAGCGCACCTGGGCCGGATCTTCCACTTCGTGCAACGCCTTGGTGGTGTGGGTGTCGCCAATGGATATATAACCCTCGTGCCACAGCGGGTGGTAAGGCAGATTGTTGGCCTGCAGGTAATCGTATACGTCTTTATCCGTCCAATCGGCAATCGGCGCAACCTTGAAGCGGCCGTCTTTGTACTGCACAAAGGGGGTACTTTCCCGGCTGGCCGCCTGGCTGCGGCGCAGGCCCGAGAACCAGGTGCCCACCGCCAGCTCGTCCAGCGCCCGCTGCATGGGTTCAACTTTGTTGTCGAAGTTGTAACTGTCCAGCCCTTCCGTACCCTGCAGCCAGCGCTGGCCGTACAGGTGTTCCTGCTGGGCCGGGCTCATCCGGGCGCGGTAGGTGTGCAGATTAAGCTGCAAACGCTCTGTCAATTCTTCTACAAAAGCATAGGTTTCCGGGAACAGATAGCCGGTATCCAGCAAAATGACCGGGATATCCGGCTGCACCTGGGTTAACAGGTGCAGGCTGACCGCGGCCTGAGCGCCGAAAGAAGAGCTTAAGACGTGTGCTCCGGGCAGATCCTGCAGCGCCAGCGCTACCCTGGACGGTGCATCCAACCCGGCAAAATGGTGGTTCCAGTCCTCCAACCGGCTGTGGTCAAAGTCTTCCTGAACTATGGCGTTAAGTGCTTGCATGTGCACACTGTAGGGGCAGGCAGCCCGAAACAAAAAGAATCATTCGCCATACTCAAATAAGCCTCAGTAATAAGCCCCAGTTATAACTTTGTGGACTTATATAACCGCCAGTTGGGTATAACAGGCCGTGCCTGCGTGTGGGCGGGATTCCCAATCAGCAGCAGCAGCGGCCCATGCCGCTAAACTTTTTGCCTGTGACGCGCTAAGGTAGCAGCGCATATCAACCGGGGCTGACCATGCAGGCATTTGCTTATACCAATTCTCCTTTCCCGATACGCGCGGATCTGCCCGATGCCTACCGCCACGCCTGGCGCAAGCTGGCGGAACCGGGCACCTGGTGGCGTGGGGAAGAACGGCTGGCGATTGCTGCTGAAGTGCGCAACGCCGCGGATTGTGAGTTCTGCAGGGCGCGTAAAGCGGCACTGTCACCCATGGCCCCACTGCCCGGCAGCCACACTTCCACCACGTCGTTGCCGCCTGACGTCATTGATATCGTGCACCGCCTGACCACCGACGCCTCCCGTCTCAGCCGCGCCTGGCTGCAGGAACAGCTTAATGAAGAATTTACCGCCGGCCATTACGTTGAAGCGATCAGTGTCGTTGTCACCACCCTGTGTATCGACAGCTTCAACCGCGCGCTGGGCTTCGAACTGGAGCCCCTGCCGGAACCCGTCGACGGCGCGCCCTCCGGTTACGTGCCTGACGGGCTGGAAGAAGACACCGCCTGGGTGCCCCTGATCGGCAAACTTTCCGGCAGCGACACCGACTTGTGGCCCGACGGCCAGTCCGCCAACGTGATCCGCGCGCTGAGTCTGGTACCGGAAGCGGTGCGGCTGCTGAAAACCCTGTCCGCTGCCCAATACGTGCAGATGCACGAGGTACCGGACCCCAACGCCAACGGCAGCCGGGCCATCTCCCGGGCGCAAATCGAGTTTATCGCCGCCCGGGTGTCAGCACTGAACGACTGTTTCTACTGAACTTCCTCACATGCCACGCTGCTCCGTGTGAACAGCGAGTTAAACGGCCGGCAGGCCAACCTGGCGGCGGTGACCGGTGACGATGTGGACAGCGGGGTTGCGGAAGGCGGCCTGTTATCCAGGTTTGTTGAACTGACGCTGGCGGATGACCAGCCGGAGCAGTTGACCGAAACCCGCAACCAGCTTGCACGGCGGCTGGGCGCTGAAGGCCTGGTAGATGCCGCAGCCATTATCGGCAACTTTCAGCGCATGGTGAGAATTGCGGACGGCACCGGCATTCCGCTGGATAAACCGGTGGCTGTCATCAGCGCGGACCTCAGAGACAGCCTGGGCCTGGACCGGTTCGGCTCCGCCGACCAGACACCCAGGGTGCCCGCCGTGATCCGCTGGCTGGGCCGCAAGCTGCAACCTCTTCTGATCCGGCGCCTGGCGCGGCGCATGGACGGCTGAGCCATCATACCGGCATGTGGGTGGTGGTCACCTCCGCCAGCAGCTTGTCCTGCTCGCCGAGGACCCGGGTGCGCACCACGGTCACCCGCCGTCCGACCCTGACCGGCTCGGCAACGCCGCGTACCGTGCCGCCCTGCTGATTGGACAGCATGGTGGCGTGCAGATCGACGCCGACCATAAACTTCTGCTCGCCAAACTTCTCAAAGTAACCCCGGCCGGCGGCGCCGGTGGCGATATTGTCCGCCAGGGATATCAACAAACCGCCGTTGATGTTGCCTGTGGGATTACAGTGGTGGGCCTGGATTTCCACCCGCGCGCACACCACATTGCCGTTGTCGTTCTGTTCGTCATATTGCAGACCAATATATTCGTCAAAAGTCACGGCGCCTGCTCCGCCGCCGGCGGCACAAACCCGCCCATCTCCTTCTCCAACATGTCTGCAAACGCAATGGTGGTGTAGTCGTTAAACTCGGCACCCACCGCCTGCAGACCGATGGGTAAACCGTCTTGCCCCGGACCGGTGGGGAATACCGTGGCGGGCAGCCCTGACAGCGACACCAGGCCGGCCCAGAACGCCCCCTCAAAGTAGGGCCGCTGCTCGCCGTTTACCGTGATGGTGCGCTGATCCAGGGGCCGGTGATCATGGGGAAACGCGGCGCTGACGGATATCGGGCAGACCAGCACATCCCAGTCGCGGAAAAACCGGCGCCAGGCATAACGGGTCTGCAGCCGGATATGATCATAATTCACCCAGTCGTTGTGGGTCTGCACCGCGGCGCGTGCAAACACCGCCGCCGGCGACGTGTCGTCCTCGGCAAAGGCGGCGGCGGCTTCAACATTCTGTTGGTACATGGCATCCGGGATGCCTGACGTGCTGACCGCCTGCATCAGGTTCACATACGCCAGCTCACCCTGCTGCAGGTCGATTTCCGGCCTGGCGCTGTCCGACACCGCAGCACCCTTATCCTGCAATAGTGCCATCACCTGTTCGCTGCGC
>JANQOA010000218.1 GCA_028279305.1 Pseudomonadales bacterium | reverse complement strand
AGGCTGCGCATCATGCCTTCGATGGCATTGTCCATCAACTCGTCGGGGTTGACCTCTTCCACGTAGTTTTCGCTGACGTGGCGCATGGCTTCGCCCAGGGTCAGCGCCGGGTCCGCCGCGGCGCGGT
Source organism: Pseudomonadales bacterium (assembly GCA_028279305.1). GTDB lineage: Bacteria > Pseudomonadota > Gammaproteobacteria > Pseudomonadales > Azotimanducaceae > UBA4421. The sequence goes on along the minus strand of JANQOA010000218.1, from coordinate 13,267 downwards.
GGCTGGTATAGAGATGCAGGGCCACCCCCAGCGAAGTACCGGTCACAATGCTGACGATAATGCCAATCAGGGTCAGTGGACGTAACGTCATAAGCCCAAGTGTCTCAATTCCCCGCGGTTATTTACAGTAGCGGGAATGTAAATCCGCGCTAACGAACCACCCAGTTTACCGGATCCTGGGGCTGGCCTTTGTGGCGCACTTCAAAATACACGCCGGGTTCGTTGCGCCCGCCGCTGTTGCCGGCGCGGGCGATCATCTCGCCGCTTTCCACCCAGTCACCCTCTTTTTTGGTCAGCGTATCCACGTGGCCGTACAGGGTCATGTACTCGCTGCCGTGGTCGAGGATGGTGAGCAGGCCAAAACCGCGCAGCCAGTCGGAAAAAATGACCCGGCCGCGGAACACCGCGGTAATCGGCGTACCCTGGCGGGCGTTGATGTCCACCCCATGCCAACGCATGCGGCCGTCCGCTCGGCGGCTGCCGAAGGCGTGGCGGATGCGGCCTTTGGCCGGCATCGGCAGGGTGCCCTTGGCGGCGGCAAAAGCAGTGCCGTCCAGGGCGTTGGCCCGGCGCCGCAGTTCCGCCAACAATTGTTCCAAGCGGTCGCGGTCCGCTTCCAGGCGCGCGTATTCTTCGGTTTTGGATTCTTTTTCCGCGTCCAGCTTGCTGATCAACTGGCCGCGCTCGCGGCGCTGGCCGGTCAGCGCCTGCTGTTCCGCCACCAGCTTTTCCTGTTCCGCGGTCTGCTGCGCTTGCTGCTCACTCAGCTTGCTGTTGGTGTCCGCCAGTTCCACCAGGGTGTGCTGGTACTCTTCCAGCATGGCCAACCGCGATTCGCTGAAGTACCGGTGGTAGCGGATCATGCGCTCGAACTTGTCCGGCGATTCCTGGTTCAGCAGCTGTTTCAGAAAATCCTGGCCGCTCAGCCGGTAAGCGGCGGAGACGTGCTCGCCGATCAACTGCGCCTGCACCTGGCGTTGTTCCTGCAGTTCCGTACTGCGTTCCTGCAGCCGCTTCAGTTCAGCGTCCGTTGCACGCACCCGCGCCTGGATGTTATCCACCGCGCGGTTCAATCCGGCGATGTCTTTGTCCTGCTGCTGGATGTCCACCAGCAGCCGGGTGCGCCGTTCGTCCGCCTGGCTGAACCACTTATCCAGGGCATTCAGGCGCTCCAGGGTCTGGCGCAATTGTTGGGCAGTGGTCTGGGTGTCCGCTTCTTCAGCCTGGGCGGCAGTACAGAACAGGCAGCTGCTCCAGAGCAGCAGCAAAGTCAGCCGTGGCCGCCGCGTACGGCGCGGCCGGGTGTCAGGCGCTGCGCAGATTTTCAATCTTAACCAGGGAACGTCCAGTCATTTCGTCGGGGATATCGAGGTGCATCAGGTCCAGCAGGGTGGGGGCCACGTCGGACAGGGTGCCGGCATCTGCAAACTGCACCGCCTGGGGGCCGATGTACACCAGCGGCACGGCGTTGCTGGTGTGGGCGGTATGTTCCTGATTGTTGGCTTCGTCGCGCATCTGTTCGCAGTTGCCGTGGTCCGCGGTAATCAGCATCTGCCCGCCGGTGGCCTGCACCGCTTCGCGCAGCCGGCCCAGGCACTCATCCAGAGTCTGCACGGCCTGCCTGGCGGCATCCATTTTGCCGGTGTGGCCCACCATGTCGCCGTTGGCGTAGTTGCACACAATTACGTCGAACTCGCCGCCGTGGATGGCCTGCACCAGTTCTTCGGTCACCTCCGGCGCGCTCATTTCCGGCTGCAGGTCGTAGGTGGCCACCTTGGGTGACGGTATCAGCAGGCGCTCTTCACCCGGGTAGGGGGTTTCCACGCCGCCGGAAAAGAAGAAGGTGACGTGGGCGTATTTTTCGGTTTCCGCGATGCGCAGCTGGCGTTTGCCCAGTTTGGCCAGGTATTCCCCCAGCGTATTGCTGAACTTCTGCGGCGCAAACGCGCAGGGGGCGCTGATGTCTTCAGCGTAGCGGGTAAGGGTGACAAAGTCCGTCAGCGCCACCACGCTGCGGCGTGCAAATCCGTCAAAGTTTTCTTCCGTCAGCGCACGGGTCAGTTGCCGTGCCCGGTCGGCGCGGAAGTTCATGTATATCACCGCGTCTTCCGGCTTCAGAGCCACCGGCAGTTCATCGTCCGCGTGTACCGCGGTGGGCTGCACAAATTCGTCCCCTTCATCACGCTTGTAAGCCTGGGCCAGGGCGGCGGTGCCGCTGTCGGCATGAAACGGCGCTTCCCCCCGGGTCAGCAGGTTGTAAGCCCGCTCCACCCGGTCCCAGTTCTGGTCCCGGTCCATGGCGTAGTAGCGGCCGGTGATGCTGGCCAGGTGGCCGCAGCCGAGTTCTTCAAACAGGCTCTGTGCCGCCAACAGGGAGGCTTTGGCGCTGCGCGGCGGGGTATCGCGGCCGTCCAGGAAAGCGTGAAGGTAGATACGGCTGATGCCGCGTGCTGCCGCCACGCGGATCAGTTCAAAAATCTGTTCTTCATGGCTGTGCACGCCGCCGGGTGACAGCAGCCCCAGCACGTGCAGCGCGCCGCCGGATTTATCCAGCTTCTTGAAAGTATTGTTCAGCGTGCGGTTGTTGGCAAATTCACCCTGGCTGATGGCGCGGTTGATGCGGGTGAAATCCTGATAGATGACCCGGCCGGCGCCCAGGTTCATGTGGCCCACTTCGGAGTTGCCCATCTGCCCCGCCGGCAGGCCCACGTCCTCGCCGGAACCGGAAATCAGCGTGCGCGGCTGGTTGGCCCACAGCTCGTCCCATACCGGCGTGGCGGCCTGGCTGATGGCGTTGTGTTCACCCGCCGGCGCATGCCCGAAACCATCCAGCACTATCAGCAGGTTTACTTGTCGCATGGGTTACTCCTGGTTGGCCACTTTACCCGAATATCGGCCCGTATCAGCGGGGGTATAGAAGGTGCGCAATTCTAACAAAAACATCTGCGTGACGGTGTGTATAATCTCGCGCTTTTAGAGCCTTAGGTTTTTCCCGGCGCATAGTATATGGAGCAACTGTTTATATATATCGGCAATCACCCCGTTCTGGTGGGTGTTTTTGTTGTCCTGCTGATTCTGTTTATCCGCAATGAAATGAACCGCGGTGGCGCCTCCATCAGCGCCCAGCAACTGGTCACCCTGGTGAACAGTGAAAATGCGGTGGTGGTGGATGTGCGGGAGAAAGCGGAATTTGACCAGGGCCACATTGTGGATGCCATTAACATCCCTTTTTCCAGCCTGGACGGCCGCGCGGATGAGCTGGAGAAATACAAGGACAAACCGCTGGTGATCACCTGCAAAATGGGTCAGCACTCGGGCAGCGCCGGCACGCTGCTGAAGAAAAAAGGCTTTGCCAACGTCAGCCGCCTGAAGGGCGGCATTGCGGAATGGCGCGGCCAGAGCCTGCCGGTGGTGAAAGCGTGAGCGAAGACAACCCGCAGCCCCAGCGTCAGACTGTGCAGGTGCAGCTTCGCGTCGAGCGCATGTATGTCAAAGACGCGTCGCTGGAATCACCCGGCGCGCCGAGCATATTTTCTGAACAGTTCCGCCCGGAAATGAAGGTGGACATCAACACGTCGGTCAACAGCCTGGGGGACAACCGCCACGAAGTGGTGTTGTCTGTTACCGTGACCGCCACCCGGGACGAACAGCGCACCGCGTATCTGGTGGAAGTGCACCAGGCGGGCATCTTTGTTATCGAAGGGGTGCAGGGGGCTGCCCTGCGCCAGGTGCTGGGGGTGGCCTGCCCGAATATGCTGTTTCCATATTTACGTGAAGCGCTGGATAACCTGGTGGTCAAAGCCGGTTTTCCGGCACTGCAACTGGCGCCGGTGAATTTTGACGCCCTGTACGGCCAGGCCCTGGCCCAGCAGCGTCAGCAACAGCAGGCGGCGGAACAGGACAACCCGGTTAAACACTGACCGCGGCCTCAGCGGCCGCCGCTGAACTCCAACTGCCGCCAGGCTTCGTACGCTATGACCGCCACCGCGTTGGCCAGGTTCAGGCTGCGGGAGGCTGCGCGCATGGGTACGCGCAGCTTGTACTCATCCGCAAACTCCGCCAGCACAGGGTCCGGCAGGCCGCGGGTTTCCGGCCCGAACAGAAAGGTATCCCCGGGCCTGTAGCGCGGCTGGTGGTAGCCGGTTGTGCCCTTGGTGGTGCAGGCAAATACCCGCGCGGGTGCCGCCGCGGCGGTAAAGTCCGCCAGGCTGTCGTGCAGGTTGACGTCAGCATACTCGTGGTAATCCAGGCCGGCCCGTTTCAGGCGCCGGTTGTCCCAGTCGAAGCCCAGCGGGCGGATCAGGTGCAGGCTGGCGCCGGTGTTGGCGCACAGGCGGATGATATTACCGGTGTTGGGCGGAATCTCCGGCTCATATAGAACCACATGGAACGTGGCGGACATGGCGGCAGCTCAGGGGCCGGACATGTCCAGTTCCTGCATCTTGCGGGTCAGCGTATTGCGCCCCCAGCCCAGCAGTTCCGCGGCGTCCTTTTTGCGCCCGCCGCTTTTGCGCAGGGCGGCGGTGATCATGACGCGCTCGAACTTGGGCATGGCGGTCTCCAGCAGCGGTTGCGGGTCGGCGCTGTCCAGCAGTTGGCTGGCCCACAGTTGCAGGTTGGTTTCCCAGTCGGAATCGCCGCTCTGGGTGTCCGGCTGCTGCAGCTCCGGCGGCAGGTCGTCGGGCAGAATGGTGCGGGTGCTGGCCATCACATGCAGCCAGCGGCAGGTGTTTTCCAGTTGCCGCACATTGCCGGGCCACGGCAGCAGGGTCAGGTATTCTTCGGTTTCCGGCGCCAGGCGTTTGGTTTCGTCCCCCAGCTCCCGGGCCGCGGTTTCCAGAAACCGCCGCGCCAGCACCGGAATGTCCGAACGCCGTTCCGACAGCGGCGGCACGTGCACGCGGATCACGTTCAGGCGGTGATACAGATCTTCGCGGAAGCGGCCGCTGGCCACCAGGGTTTCCAGATTCTGGTGGGTGGCGGCGATGATGCGTACGTCCACCCGCACCGACTGATGGCCGCCCACCCGGTAGAACTCACTTTCCGCCAGCACCCGCAGCAGCCGGGTCTGGGCGGTGGCGGGCATATCGCCGATTTCGTCCAGGAACAGGGTGCCTTCGTGGGCCTGCTCAAAGCGGCCGATGCGCCGCTGATTGGCGCCGGTGAACGCGCCTTTTTCGTGGCCGAATAATTCACTTTCGATCAGCTCATCGGGGATTGCCGCCATGTTCAGCGCCACAAAGGCGTTGTTGGAGCGGGGGCTGTGGCGGTGCAGGGCTTTGGCCACCAGCTCCTTGCCGCTGCCCGAGGGGCCGTTGATCAGCACTGAAACGTCGGACGAAGACAGCCGTCCGATGGCGCGGAACACCTCCTGCATGGCCGGCGCCTGACCGATTATCTCCGGCGCCGGTTCGCTGCTCAGCAGCTCCAGGTCGGTGGCTTCCTGGCTGTGGGCGATGGCGCGTTTCACCACCGCCACCGCGTCGTCCACGTCAAAGGGTTTCGGCAGAAACTCAAACGCCCCCTGTTCGAAACTGGCCACGGTGGCCTGCATGTCGGAGTGGGCGGTCATGATGATGACCGGCAGCTGCGGGTGGTTTTCGTGCACGGACTGCAGGAATTCCAGACCGGACATGCCCGGCATGCGCACGTCGGTGATGATGGCCATGGGCGCTTCGTCGTGCAGGTGGTGCATGGCCTGGTCAGCAGTGTTGAAGGCGGTGATGGGAATGCCGGCCTGGCTTAAGGCGCGGTCCAGTACCCAGCGTATGGAACGGTCGTCATCGATAACCCAGACATTGTCGCTCATCTTCATACTTCCTCAACAGATGCGCCGCCGCGGGTCTTGGCAGCCTGTGCCCTGACGGGTTGGGTAAACGGCAGGTAAATGGAAAAACAGGTCTGGCCGGGTCTGCTGGCCGCCTGAATGCTGCCTTTGTGCTGCGCAATGATGCTCTGAGTAATTGCCAGCCCCAGGCCGGTGCCGTCGGGGCGCCCGCTGATCATCGGGAAGAAGATGCGTTCTTCCAGCTCCGGATCGATGCCGGTGCCGTTGTCGATGATATCCAGCTGCATCACCTGACGGTGGCGGATGGTGCCGATGGTAAACTGCCGCACCACCCGCGAGCGCAGGTGAATGCGTGCATCTTCCATACCCTGCATGGCCTGGGTGGCGTTGCGGACGATGTTTAACACCGCCTGGATAAGCTGGGATTCGTCAGCGTCCACGTAAGGCAGGCTGGGATCGTAGTCGCGGCGCCAGTGGATTTTGCCGGGTTCTTCCACCTCTATCAGTTGGATCACCCGCTCGAATACGCGCAGGATGTTTACCGGCGCAAATTGCAGCTGCTGTTGCGGCCCCAGCATGCGGTCCACCAGCTCTTTCAGCCGGTCCGCTTCGCTGATGATGACGCCGGTGTATTCGCGCAGCTCATCCCGCGGCAATTCCCGTTCCAGCAGTTGCGCGGCACCGCGGATGCCGCCCAGGGGGTTTTTGATTTCATGGGCCAGGCCGCGGATCAGGCGGCTGGCGGTTTCCTGCCGGGCCACGGATTCGTCGTCTTTGTTGATGCGCTTCAAGCGGTTCAGGGGCTGCAGTTCCACCACCAGGGAGCGCTGCCCGTGATTGGTTTCCAGCAGGCTGACGGTAAAGTCGACGCTGATCGACAGATGGTCCGGCAGCCGCAGCACCGCCTCCCGTTCGGTAAATGGCTGGCCGTCGCGCAATGCCTGGCGCATGCGGTTCATGATGTGCTCCGCGCGCAGCACCAGCACGTCCAGCGGCTGCCCCACCGCATGGGCGGCGGAAGTCTGCAGCAGATCTTCAGCCGCGGCGTTGATTTGTTCGATGCACAGCTCAGCATCAAGCAATACGATGCCTGTGACCAGAGTGTCCAGAACCTGGGCAGTTTTCTCTATCAACGCGAGCTTCTTTGTCATTAATTATAGTTTTATGCAGTTTGTTGCAGCAAAATCCAGGCCACGTCTTTTCAGTTAGCGGTCACTTACCTTCTAAGCAACAGAATTGCTCTATGTTCAGCCCTGCCGGGGGCCCTGGAGGGGTTGTGCGCACCATCTTTGCCATAGCCTTTAAAATCGACGCACCAAAATAGTGCGCGCACCAGAAAAGGTCAACTTAAAGATGTCTGAGTTGGTGCGAACCGCGGTCCGCGTGCACCTGATTAGTCCGTGTCGTTGGGAAGAAAAGGCCAGGAAGGCCTTTTCTGGACAGAAATTAATTGGCGTTTGGACGCGGCCGGGTGAGCACAGAAACCCGCAGCATATGGAAGGTGACCGGTGCAGAGCTGATCAGCACCTGCAGGTTCTCATCCACCACCTGGGCGGTCAGCGTGTGGGTGCCGCGGTCGATATTGGTCATGGCTACCGCGCCGGCGGAGCGCACCGGCCAGGGTTGGCCATCCAGCAGGATCTGCACCTGGTGGCCGTCCTGCAGTTGCGGCTGCACCTGGGTGTAAACGGTGAGATTGCCGGCATTGGCGCGTATCGCCTGATCGTCCGCAGGGGCGGTGATGGTCAATTGCTCGTAGCCGAAAGCCTGGGTTTGTTCCTCTTCTTCCTGCCCTGGGCCGGCAGCGCTGCCGCCGGCTGGCACCACCGGCTGATAGGTATTGCTGTCGGGCAGTTCCAGGGCGGCCTCAGCCTGCCCTTCAGCCCCTGCCGGCGGTACGTCGGTGTAGATTACATTGCCTTCCGCATCCGTGGTTTTGTAAACAGCCGCCAGGGCTGCCGGCGGCAGGCAGGCAGCCAGCATCAGTGATACCGGTATCAAAAGGCGCAGGGCCGTGACGGCAGCGGCTGTCCGGCCGGCCGGCGCCCGGGTCTGGTGGGTGTGCATCAGGGACATAACTTCTACCCCGCATTAATTTGCGTTTGGGGCTATTTTAGACAGCAGCCGGCGGGATTTGCGCGGTGATATGCAGATTTCACAAAAAAGTTGCAAAAAAAGCCCCGAACGATGCCGGGGCTTTGCACGTAAAAGCGGAAAGGCCGCTTAGGACAGGCCTTCCTTGGTGGTTTTGATGATAGCCGCGGCCACCTTGTACGGGTCCGCGTTGGAGGCGGTACGGCGGTCTTCCAGACGCCCTTTCCAGCCGTCGGTAACGGTGGAAACCGGGATGCGGATGGATGCGCCGCGGTCCGATACGCCGTAGCTGAACATATCGATGGACTGGGTTTCATGTTTCCCGGTCAGGCGCTGGTCGTTGTCTGAACCGTATACGCTGATATGCCGTTCGATGTTCTTGCCGAACGCTTCACAGATGGCGGTAAACGTCTCTTCCTGGCCGGATTCGCGCATGGCGCTGTTGGAGAAGTTAGCGTGCATGCCGCTGCCGTTCCAGTCCGTGTCGCCCAGCGGCTTCGGGTGCCAGTTGATGGAATAGCCGTACTTTTCGCCGCAGCGCTCGAGAATGTAGCGGGCAACCCAGGTTTCATCACCGGCCTCAGCGGCGCCTTTGGCAAATACCTGAAATTCCCACTGGCCGGCGGCCACTTCGGCATTAATGCCTTCAACGTTAATACCGGCTTCCAGACACAGGTCCAGATGTTCTTCCACCATGTCCCGGCCGTATGCGTTCATGGCGCCCACGGAACAGTAGTAAGGGCCCTGGGGGCGCGGGAAACCGTTTTCCGGGAAGCCCGGAGGAAGCTGGGTGTCTGCGTCCCACAGAAAGTATTCCTGCTCGAAGCCGAACCAGAAGTCGTTGTCGTCGTCTTCGATGGTGGCGCGGCCGTTGGACACATGGGGCGTGCCGTCAGCGTTTAATACCTCGGTCATCACCAGATAGCCGTTCTTACGGTCCGGATCAGGGTAGATGGCGACCGGTTTTAACAGACAATCGGAGTCACTGCCGTCCGCCTGCTCGGTAGAGCTGCCGTCGAAAGACCACATGGGGCATTCTTCCAGGGTGCCGCCGAAGTTGGATTCAACGCGGGTCTTGCTGCGCAGACTTTGAGTGGGCTGATAACCGTCCAGCCAGATGTACTCCAGTTTTGCTTTCATGTCTTTTTATTCTCCTTCGTTTCGAAGTGTCTCAACCAAATAAATTCCCGCACCAATTTCCTGCGCCAGCCTGTGCATGACAGGTTCGGCGTTTGGCACGGTGTGGTGGGAATTTCCCCTAACTATCTATGCTGTCCCAGAAGAGCAAGAAGTGTGCCACGGAGAGGGACGGATTATAAGGGGTTACAGGGCCCCCAGGAACGAAAAACGCACTTTTTCCGTGCGCGGTACTGGAAACCGCACCTAATTGGTGCGGAACCCGGCGCCGGATACCGCGGCTGCCGCCTGAACTAACCCACCACCCGTATGATGAAGGTGTAGATGTCCTCTTGTTCCCCGCTGTGGTGCAATTCGTGCCCGTGCACACGGCACCAGGCGGGAATGTCCTGCAGGGTGCCCGGGTCGCTGGCAATCACTTTCAACAGTTGTTGCGGCTGCATGTCCTGAATGGCCTGCTGGGTGCGGATAACCGGCATCGGGCACAGCAGGCCCCGCGCGTCCACGGTGCGGCTGAGCGCTTCTTCGCCGTCTCTGCTGCCCGAAGTACTATTACTGCTCATGACAGCAGGTACTGCTCATGACAGCGGGCGCAGCCTGCTCATACGTACCAGTCCGCGTTGAGATCAGCGGGCGGCAGCGGTGCAACGCTGATGGTTTTACTGACGCCGTCGGGAAAACGCACCTCGAAGTCCACGCTGGCGGCCTCGCGCCCCTGGCTGAAACGCGCCGCCAGGCGGGCGGCAAAAGCCACGTCGTCAGCCTGCGGGGTGCCGTCTATCAGCGTCAACGGACCGTGATGGCTGGTTGGCGTCAGGGACAGGAAGGTCTGCCGGTAACCTTCAAGATACTTATTTTCACCCTGCTCGCGGCCGACAATCAGTTTGTAGTGCGGCGCCGGGCGGATGTGGCGGCCCACCTTCAGCAGCATGATGTCGTCCAGTTCATACTCCCGGCTGCCCCGCGCCTGCCACAGGTCAACCAGTTTGGCGGAGTACTGGGCGTCGGTCAGAAAGCAGCAGCCGCCGGCGGGCTGGGCCCAGTCGCTGAAGCCGAATTTGCGCGCCAGCTCGATCTGCGGCTTGCGGTTGCGGCCGTGGAAATCAAACAGCGCTTCGCGGTCCACCCAGCCTTCCCGCTCGGGCAGGGTGGGCGGCAGGTGTTTGGCGCAGAGCGGCCGCAGCAGCCGGTCGTCCGCGCCGGATTCCCGGGCGATAATGGGCATGGTTTCCTTGCGCTGGCTTTTCGGGCGCTGGCCGATGACTTCGCCGGTGATAATAAAGTCGAACTGGTGTTCTTCCATGAACGACCAGGCCCGGGCTTTGCGCACCATGAATATTTTGCAGTCCAGGCACGGGTTCAGATTCTGGCCGTAACCGTGTTTCGGGTTCAGCAGCACATCTTTGTATTCGTCGATGACATCAACAATATGCAGCTTGATGCCCAACTGCTCCGCCACCCACAAAGCATTGTTGCGTTTCACCTTGTCCTGTTTCTTTTTGCGGATGGCATGGGTGTGGCCTTCCACGCAGAAGCCGGTGAAAAAGTTCACCCCCTCCACGTGTACCCCCTGATCCTGGATCACCCGGGTGGCCAGCATGGAGTCCAATCCACCGGATATGAGGGCGACAGCTCGTTTCTGTTCCGCCATAATCGCCGCCTTTCAAAACAGGCCGCGCAGTCTAGTGCCCAACCCAAACGTTCGCAACGTTGCCATTATCGCCCATGTTGACCACGGAAAAACCACCCTGGTGGATTGCCTGCTGTCGGAAACGGGGCTGTTGAGCGACCATGCCGCGGAGCGGGTCATGGACAGCAACGACCTGGAGAAAGAGCGCGGTATCACCATCCTGTCGAAAAACACCGCCATTGAGTACGGCGGCACACGCATCAATATCGTCGACACGCCGGGGCACGCGGATTTCGGCGGTGAGGTGGAACGCATCATGTCCATGGTGGACGCGGTATTGCTGCTGGTGGACGCGGTGGAAGGTCCCATGCCGCAGACCCGCTTTGTCACCCAGAAGGCTTTTGCCTCGGGCCTGAAACCCATACTGGTGGTGAACAAGGTGGACCGGGACGGCGCAGACCCGTACCGGGTCATCGATCAGGTGTTCGACCTGTTCGACAACCTGGGCGCCAGCGACGAGCAGTTGGATTTCTCGGTGATCTACGCGTCGGCCATTCAGGGTAAGGCGGGCCCGGAACCGGACCAGATGCAGCCCAACATGCAGGCGCTGCTGGATCTGATTGTGCGCGAGGTGCCGCCGCCGGAGGTGGACGAGCAGGGCCCGCTGCAGATGCAGATCAGCAGCCTGGACTACTCAACTTACGAAGGCGTGATGGGTATCGGCCGGGTGACCCGCGGCAGCATCAGCCGCAACCAGCAGGTGGTAGTGGTGGACCGCCACGGCGGCCAGCGCAAAGCCAAGGTGATGGCGGTCAAAGGCTACCAGGGGCTGGAGCGCAACGACCGCGAACAGGCGTTTGCCGGAGACATCATCTGCATTACCGGCATCGACAAAATCGGCATCTCGGATACGGTCTGCGCGCCGGAGCAGGTGGAGGCGTTACCCGCCCTGACGGTGGACGAACCCACCCTGTCCATGTTGTTCTGCGTGAATAACTCACCGCTGGCGGGGCAGGAGGGTAAATTTATCACCAGCCGGCAACTGCGCGAGCGGCTGTACACGGAAGCCTCGCACAATGTTGCGCTGCAGGTAGAAGACACCGCGGACCCGGACCGTTTTAAGGTGTCCGGGCGCGGCGAACTGCACCTGTCGGTGCTGATCGAAACCATGCGCCGGGAAGGTTACGAAGTAGCGGTATCCCGGCCCCAGGTTATTTTTCACGAGGTTGACGGCCGGGTCGAAGAGCCCTATGAGCTGTTAAACCTGGATGTGGAAGAACAGCACCAGGGCAAGGTGATGGAAGCCCTCGGCGACCGCCGCGGCGAGCTGCAGGACATGCAGCCCGACGGCCGCGGCCGGGTGCGCATGCAGTTCCGCATTCCCACCCGGGGTATCATGGGCTTCCGCCCGGCGTTCCTGTCCATGACCTCCGGTACCGGCATCATGTCTTATGCCAGCGCCGGGTTCGGGCCGCGCCTGACGGACCTGCTGGGGCAGCGCAACAACGGGGTGCTGATTTCCAACACCCAGGGTAAGGCGGTGGCGTTTGCCCTGTTCAACCTGCAAAACCGCGGGCGCCTGATTGTCGCCCCCAACGATGTGGTCTACGAAGGCATGGTGGTGGGGGTGCACAGCCGCAACAACGATCTCACCGTCAACCCGCTGAAAGAAAAGAAGCTCACCAACATCCGCGCGGCGGGCAGTGACGAAGCCATTATTCTCAACGCCCCCCTGCAGTTGACCCTGGAGCAGGCGCTGGAATTTATTGCTGACGACGAACTGGTGGAGGTCACGCCGGACTCCATCCGGGTGCGCAAAGCGCTGCTCAAAGAACACGAGCGGAAGCGCGCCTGATGCGGGTGTTGCTGCAGCGGGTCAGCAGCGCGTCAGTCACCGTGGAAGATGAGGTTGTGGCGCAGATTGGCGCCGGCCTGCTGGTGCTGGTGGGGGTGGCACCCACCGACGGTGAAGCCCAGGTGCAATGGATGGCGGAGCGGCTGCTGGGCTTGCGCATCTTTGCCGACCCGACCCGGGCGGACGGGGCGCCGGGTAAGAACATGAACCGCAGCGTGCTGGATACCGGTGGGGAACTGCTGGTGGTATCACAATTTACCCTGACCGCGGATACCCGCCGCGGGCGGCGGCCCAGCTTCACCAGCGCCGCAGCGCCGCAACACGCGGAACAGATATACCAGCAGTTGGCGGCAGCCCTGGCGGCCCGGGCGCCGGTGCAGACCGGCCGCTTCGGCGCCGATATGCAGGTGGCGCTGGTTAACGACGGGCCGGTGACGTTCCTGCTGGAACGGGACTAGTCCAGACCTGTTGGAACCCACTTGCCCAGACTGCTGGAACCCCGCTAGTCCAGCTTTTCCTGCGCCGCCAGCGCCAACAGTTTCTCTAAGGCCACTTCAAGGTGGGTCTGTGCCGGTGTCACGCGGCACAACACGCAGACGGTTGCGCCGCTGTTGAGCAAGTGAAAACACGCAGCACTGTAGCCGGGACCGCCGCCGTTGTGACCGTACATGCGGCCCGGTTCCACCATCAGGCCGCGCCCGTAATGGGGATCCTGCCAGGGCGGGAATGAGTCTCCGACGGCAACCGGTTGCTCGTACATGGC
>JANQOA010000216.1 GCA_028279305.1 Pseudomonadales bacterium | reverse complement strand
CAAGCTGCCGGCGCCGTTGGGCGCCAGGCCCGCGTCGATAATCAGCTGTTGTTCAGCCCCCGGTGTCTGGTCGAATTTGCTCAGATAGGCGCCGTTTATCTTGAAATCAAACAGGCCGGCGTCGGTCTGCAGGCTGTACTGCACGGAAACGTCCACACCTTCGATCTCCCGCAGTTCCTGGTTCTGAAAGGTGTCGTTGAAAATGACGGGCTCGTTGGTCAGCGGATCCCGGATCAGGCGGTCGAAACTGCTGCCCTGGGCGCGCAGGATGGAATCCAGCAGCACCGCGTTGTCCGCGTTTAACAAGCCAACCACACCGTCCTGTTCAATCTCCCAGTAGTCAGCGGTGAGGGTGAGGTTGTCCGTGGGAGTGATGACAATACCGTAGGTGAAGTTCTCACTTTCTTCCGGGTCCAGATCCGGGTTGCCCTGACGCCGTTCTTCCACCCCAACCGAGGTGCCGGTCACCGGGTCGTTAACCGTGTTTACCACGGTTACCGCGGGGATATTGGTCTGGGTCAGGTTCGGCGCGCGGAAACCCTCCGAATAAGCGGCGCGCACCTGCAGCCAGTCCACTGGATACCAGGAGATGGCGTACTTGGGACGGGTAATGTCGCCGACGTCGGAAAAGTCTTCATAGCGTGCCGCCAGCTGCAGGTCCAGGCTGCGGGCAAAGGGCTGGTCGCGCAACAGCGGCACCAGAAATTCCGCAAACAGGGAGGTAACCCGGCGCGAGCCGTCCGCATCCGGTGAAGCGCTGCTGCCGACAATGTCACTGCCGTTAATGAATTCACCGGTCACCAGGTCGATAAACTGGATACTGCCGTCTGAACGGGGGTCGCGGTTTTCGTCAAAGTCTTCTTCGCGCCACTCCACGCCGGCGGCCAGGCCCACGTCACCGGCCGGCAGTTCAAACAGAGCGGCGTTGGACACCTTGAAGTCAACCAGGGTCAGCGAAGTTTCGCTCTCGCGTTTTACCGAAATGATAAACGGGTCGATGCTGGCCCGCGGGTTGGGGGTGGGATCAAACGGGCTGGCCGGATCATTCAGATCCAGGCCGTTAAATATGTTGTAAGCGGTGGGCTGGTCGGACAGCAGCGCCTGCTGGAACAGGGTGTGGCTGACCCGGTTGTCGGTTTTGTCCACCGTTTCCGCTTCGCTGTACACCACGCCGGTGTCGAAATCCCAATCACCAAAACTGCCCTGCAGGCCGGTGACAAAGCGGTAGCTGGTGTCTTCCACGTTGACCTGGCGGAAGCCGGTGTCAAACGGCGTGAAGTTACGGATGGTGAACCCCAGGCCCGCATCGGGCACATCCGGGTCGCCGGCAGGCACTACCCGGTTGGGGTTGACCCGGCCGTCGGCAAAGGTCACCGGACCCAGCGGGTTCCAGTAGTAATCCGCCGGAACGGTAAAGCGGCCGTTGGACAGCAAACCCGCCTGCTCGCGGGTGCGGTCCACTTCCGCCTGGTAATAACCCAGCTCGGTATACCACTGGTAGCCGTTATCAAAATCGTGGGTGATGTAGGAGAACAGATTCAAGCGGTCAGCGTCCGCGGACAACTCACGCTGACGGTTGCGGTCGGCGCGCAGGGCGCGGTCCGAACCGCCCGGGTCCAGGCACAGACCGCCGCCTAAAATAAAGTCGCAGTCCGCCGCGGACAGCGTGGCACCGTTATCGCGCACCAGGTCGGTAGGCCGGGCGTGTACCCGGCCGACACCGCCATCGTAGATAAACTCACCCCAGCCCAGAAACAGGCTGCTGCGGTTGTCCAGGCTGATGTCACCGGCAAACAGCGGATCGCCGGCAAATTCCGGCCGCAGATCTGACGATTCCGCATAGTCGCGCTCATCCGCGCCGAAACCGCTCTTGTCATAGTAGGTGCCGGACACCATCACCCGGGTGCGGCCGCCGTTAAAGGAAAATCCGGTAGCGCCGTTCAACGTGGTTTCATCCAGGTCGGTGCCTTCCGAAACACCATACCGGACGTTGAATTCCGTGCCTTCGAAGTCGTCCTTCAGCACATAGTTCACCACCCCGGCCACCGCGTCGGTGCCGTACAGCGCCGCGGCACCGTCGCGCAACACTTCCAGCCGCTGCAATCCCATGACCGGCAAGGTGTTGGCGTTGGTGGTCACCACCGGAATGCGGTTTTCCGTCTGCGTGCCGGGGTGCAGCACCATGCGGCGGCCGTTTATCAGGGTGAGGGTGTTGCCGGTGCCCAGCCCGCGCAGGTTAATGGAGTTAACGTCCCCGCGGGCGGCATTCACCCCGGTGGTGACAGATTCATTAAAGCCAACAAACCCCATCTGCGGAATACTGCGCAACAACTCATCACCATTGGCAGCACCGGTTAACACAATGTCGTCTTCGCTCAGCACCGAGACCGGCAAAGACCCGGCGATGTCCGCGCCTTTAATCTGGCTGCCGACAACAACAATTTCTTCAATAACTACGGGCTCTTCTTCAGCCGCGGCTACAGCCGCGCCCCAAAGCGCTGCAAAAGACAGGCTGCTCAACACAGCTAGGCGGATGGTACGCATAGTGAAAGTTCTCCAGATATCCCTCCGCAAAACTAACAAGGAAAAGCCCAGGCCCGCTAATACCCAGGTATGGCAAGCTCATAACCCCAGGCTATGATCAGTCCCCGCGTATCTGTATGTGTGTCGCCTGCACCCGCGCCGCAGCCGGTATCCGCCGCTGGGCCGCTATCCAGGAGGTACCCCACTCCACCAGCACCAGATCATCCAATGCCGTCCGGCAATCTGCTTGCTGATCTACCGCGACCAGCAAACGGATACCTTTGGTGGAGGTGCGCGGGGTATGGAAGTCTATCTGCACCTGCTGCGGCCGCCCGGCAGTCAGATCCGCTGCGCCCAGCAACACCCGCGGCGCGTGCTGCAGGGCCTGCTCCCGGCCGTCCACCAGGTTGCGCCGCTGCAGCAGAAACTTAACGCGGGCGTCACAGGTGGCCTCAGCGGTAACCGCCGCGGTTGCCGGATTTGACGGCACAAAGGCCCTTTCAAAGGTGCGCATACCGGTTTCAGCAGGCCCGCTTAACACCAGGCGGCGGCCCTGCTGGTGACGCTCAACAGCGGCAGCGTCCGGCAGCAACCAGGTGCGCGACGGTGTGCCGTACTCCTGCCAATGCTCAAAACTGCCGCGCTTGAGCAGATCCAAGCCGACCCGGTAGCTGATCCCGGACCGCCCGTGCACGCCGCGCGGCGGATGCAACGGCGGCAAGCCAAGGGCGCGCAGACTGTACAAACCGGGACCCAACCCGGCCAGGTCCAGCACCCGCGCCGCGGACGGCTCACCCGGCTGCAGGGACGCGTGGGCGCCGGAGGCCCGGAAGCCCAGGGTCCGCAGGCGGCTGAGCCGTTGCAGACGCTGCAAAATGTCATAGCGCAGATCACCGGTTGCCGCCGTCGGCACATATCCGTTCAGATACAAAGGCACCACTTCCGCCCGGACCAGTTGCTCACCGTCCATCCATACATGCAGCAGCATGCTCAGTTGAGTGGAATAGATGTACTGATCAAACAGGAAGTTGCCCATGGAATAGGCGATCAGGCGGTTGTTGTATTCCTCAAACCCCTGCAGCACGTGGGGGTGATGCGCCAGCACCAGATCCGCGCCGGCATCCACCGCGCCGCGCAAGCGCGTGCGCTCGATGCCGCTGGGCTGATTGCGGTATTCCAGCCCGCCGTGGTATTGCAGAATGTGTACGCCGTCAGCGCTCAGGTCCTGTTGCATGGCAGCCAGCGTGCCCAGGGCCGCGCCGCCTTTTTCACCGTCAGCCGCCTCGTCATGATCGTGCTCCAGCCGCTGCTCGTGTACCTCTTCGGCATCGGCAACGCCAGCCAGCCCCGGCCCTTC
>JANQOA010000205.1 GCA_028279305.1 Pseudomonadales bacterium | reverse complement strand
GGCGCCCTGCAGGTGGCGGTGGCATACGCCAATGAGCGGCAGCAGTTCGGTAAACCGATTGCGAAGTTCCAGGCCATACGTTTCAAGGTGGCCACCATGGCAACGGAAATAGAAGCGGCGCGGCAGTTGATGTACTACGTATGCAACGAAATTGATTCCGGCCGGCGCTGTGACAAGGAGGCCGCCATGGTGAAGTACTACGCGGCGGAAATGGCTGAGCGGGTTACCTCCGAGGCTTTACAGATTCTGGGCGGCGCGGGCTACACCACTCATTATCCGGTGGAGCGGTACTGGCGGGACGCGCGTTTAACAAAAATTTTTGAAGGTACGTCGGAGATTATGCAGCGCATCATCTCCGACCGGATACTCGGCAGGTAAGGGGACAAGATGACTCGATTTTCTGACAAATGTGTTGTGGTGACCGGTGCGGCCGGCGGTTTCGGCGAAGCGATTGCGCGCCGCTTTGCCGCTGAAGGCGCGGCAGTGGTGGTTGCGGATCTGGATCTGGCCGGCGCGCAGACGGTTGCCGGCAGCCTGCCGGAGGCTATCGCGGTGCAGATAGATGTGGCTGATGCCGGGCAGAATGCGGCCCTGGTGCAGGCTGCCCTGGATAGTTACAAGAAAATTGATGTCTATTGCGCAAACGCCGGTGTCCCTCACCGCGCAGCCCCGCTGATAAACATGGAGGTGGAAGACTTTGACCGCATGTTTGAGATTAACGTGCGCAGCGTATTTCTGGCAGCCAAATATGCCATCCCGCACATGCCATCCGGCAGCAGCCTCATCAGTACCGCTTCCATTGCCGGCAAACGGCCCCGCCCCGGGTTAACCCCGTACAACGCGTCGAAAGGCGCAGTGATCACCCTGACCCGCGGGTTGGCTACCGAGGTGGCGCCCGACGTGCGCGTGAACTGTGTCTGCCCGGTGTCGTCACCAACAGGCTTTGACTTGAACGCCACCGGCCAGGCACAGCTCTCAAACGAGATGAATGCCGCGGTGGTGGCGGGCATTCCCATGGGCAGGCGGGCGTCCGCGGAGGATGTGGCTAATGCCTACGCCTTTCTGGCTTCTGAAGAGGCGGGCTTTCTGACCGGCGTTTGCCTGGATATAGACGGCGGGCGCTCGATTCAATAAGCGGCGCAAAACCGCTAGCATACAATCTTCAGCGACCGGTTTTCCGATCAAGAAAAATGACAGTTGTGCCGCTCAGGAAATAATTGCATATTTGCATCTATTACCATATTGACATCAATACCATAGAATCCCAATATGAAGCTTCTGATTAGCGATCATCACGAAAGTCTCAGGCATGTCACCGGCTGTATTCATGAGATAGCCCGGATGCTTGGGCTTGAGCTTTCCGTCAGTCAGACACTCATGTTTTTGGAGGTAGCAAGGTCAAATGCTGCAGGGCACGCTATCGATATGAAGGAACTCCAAATATTAATAGGGTTGACCTCTGCCTCCACTTTTTCACGCCAGATTGCCGCGCTGCTGGAGTATCAGCGGCCGGGAGTGCCTGGTCTCGGCTTGCTGGAACAGCAGGAAAACCCCATGGACCGGCGCCGCAAGCAACTGCTGTTGACCCGCAAAGGCATCAAGGTGCGTAATGAACTGGCCCAGTTCGTGGAAACCACTGCCGCTGCTACGGCCGCAAATCCGGCGGATAAAAATCTCACCCAGCATCATCCAGCCGGCGCGCCGCAGAGCTAAAGCGTTGGGGCTGCCGTGAACCCGCCTCAGTCGCACATCTATCTATTGTCGTTCTTCAGTTTTAACGACGACACGGCGTTGCGGGAGTTTTATGCGTATTGTGACAGCGCCATGTCGGTATTGGCCGGTAAAGACGGTTTTGTGTCCGCCTTTGGTTATATTTCCGACTATGATCTGGCGCGTTACCGTTATGTCGGCATCACCGAATTCACATCGATGGGTGATTTGTTTTCGATCCTGGAGGACGTTTCGCTTGCCGGACGCCTTACACCGCCGGACGATGTGCGGGCCATGACGTTATTTGCCGAGTGCCGCCTGCACAGCTACTACGGCAGGGAGCACAAAAACGGCACTGACAATTCCGTAACGCTGATCAACCCCTATGCCATTTCCCAGCCCCAGCGGGACAGCGCCCGTTTTGATGAGTTGAGCAGGCGCCATCTGATGGCGGTCAGCGCCCAGGCGGAACATATAGGTTACCGAGGCTTTTATTCCACCAACCCCAGCGCCCTGCACAACTACGTCAGCGTTTCGGAATGGGCCAATGAGGAAGCCTTTTATGCGTATCGCGCTTCACCCGAATATCATATGGCTAACGCCGGCGGTGAAGACCTTACCGCCAATAGCTATCCCGCCCTGTACCGTTTAATGCTGGCGCACACGGTTGGCGGCCAGAAGGTTGATAACCGGGCGCAGATTACCCAGCGTCCGTGAGGTCCGGTGCCTGGGGCATGGCGATAAATTCCCAGGGTGAAGTTTCACTGTCCAGCGGGGTATCCACCTCGATGACCATGGGTTTGTCATCAGCAATGGCCCGCGCCAGCACCGGCTGCAGTTCCTGAGGCGTGCTGACGCGCGCGCCGGCCACGCCAAAAGATTCCGCCAGCGCTACAAAATCCGGGTTATGCAGGTCAGCACCGTTGAGCCTGCCCGCGTAGTTGTTCATCTGGTCGCGGCGCACATTGGCAAATGCGCGGTTGTTAAACACCAGGGTGATCAGGCCGATGCCATGTGCCGCAGCGGTGGACAGTTCCTGCACGCCGAACATAAAGCCGCCGTCTCCGGAAACACACACCACGGCCTGCTCGGGCGCCGCCACCTTTACCCCCAGGCCGGTCTGGAAGCCGAATCCCAGGGTGCCCTGGAAGCCTTCCGTCACATAGGTGCGGGGCTGATACACGGGTAGACCGTAGTAAGAGGCAAATCCCATCTGGGAAAGTTCCGGCACGATGAAGCCGTCCCGGGGTACCACGTCGCGAATCACGTCCAGGTAAGCCAGTTGCGGTTGGACTTTCTCTACGGCGCGGCGGGCGGCGGTTTTGACCCGGGCGATTTCGTCGCTACGGCTGGGCGGCTTGTTGAGACGCGTCGCCAGTACATCCACCAGGCGCCGGCAGGCGGCTGCGCTGTCAGCCAACACGCCGATATGGGGGCGCAACCGGTCCATTTCCGCAGGATCGATGTCGATGCGGATCAGCGGTTTGTCCGCCGGCGGCTGTTGCTCGTATTGCATCATGTTCCGCCACCGCATGTAGATCATTTCCAGCCGCGAGCCGATGCCGATGATCAGATCAGCCTGTTCGTACAGATGGCGGGCGGCAACCGAAGAGACGCCCAACGGATGGTCTTCGGACACCACCCCTCGGCCGCTGCGGAATGCGGTTACCGGTGCCTGCAGAAGTTCAGCCAGAGCCTGCACTTCCTCGCTGGCATGCTGGGCGCCGCCGCCGCACATGATCAACGGCGCCCGCGCGCGACTGATGGCGTCCGCGGCGGCGTTAATCTCGTCTTCATTCAGCGCCGGCTGCAGCGGCGGCATGATTGCGGCGGGCACCACCGGGTGAGAGGCCGCCATGGTATCCCAGCACATTTCCACCGCCACCGGTCCCGGGCGGCCGCTGAGCATGGTTTGAAATGCCTGGTTAATCGCCGCCGGTGTCTGGACGGCGTCGCTGATGTGCAGGGCATCCTTGATCAGCGACTTCAAAGTGCCCGGCTGATCTGCCAATTCATGCAGGTGCCCGCGCCCGCTGTGCAGGAAAGAAGAGGGCACCTGGCCGGTCAGACAGAGCAGCGGCGTATTGGTGCCCATGGCCGTGCACAACGCGGCGGTGGTATTTAATACGCCCGGGCCGGGCACCACTGCAAACGCGCTGGGCCGGCCCAGCGCCCGGGCATAACCGTATGCCATATACGCGGCACCCTGCTCGTGACGGGTGGTAATGGTGCGCACGCCGAGCCGCTGCATGGCGTCGAACAGCGGATAAATCTGCGCGCCGGGAATACCAAAAATGGTGTTGATGCCGTTTGCCATGGCTGCGCTGATCATGGCTTCGCCGCCGGTCATGTCAGCGGGTGCTGTAAGCGGGGTTGTCTCAGGCAAGGTCTGTGTGGGGTCCTGGGGTAGGGGTCTGTTATAATACCGGGATTTTTTCAGCACGTAATTATCAGGGTGTAAGCATGACCGAACAGAATCAGCAGGCTTTCCGCGAGCAGGTGCGGGGTTGGATTGCGGAGAACTTTCCGCCTGCGCTCAAAGGCCTGCCGCTGGGTTATGAAGCACAGCCGGCAGCGGACATCGCTGCTGATGTGGAGTTGTGGCGGCAGCGCCTGGCGGAACAGGGCTGGGGTGCGCCCACCTGGCCCAGAGAGTACGGCGGTGCCGGGCTGAGCCAACCCGAGGCGCGTGTGATCGGTGAAGAACTGCGCGCCGCCGGGGCGGTAAACCCGATTCCCGCCATGGCGGGCATGGGGGTCACCATGGTTGGTCCCACGGTGCTGGAGTACGGCACCGAACAGCAGAAACAGAAACATCTGCCGGGAATTGCCAGCGGCGAGGTGCGCTGGTGCCTGGGGCTTTCTGAACCCAACGCCGGTTCCGACCTGGCCTCGTTGGCTACCCGGGCAGTGGATGACGGCGACTGGTTTGTTCTCAACGGCCAGAAAATCTGGACCTCCGGAGCGGATATATCCCAATGGTGCGGGGCCCTGGTGCGTACCGATCCGCAAGCCAAAAAACGTGACGGCATCAGCTTTGTAATGCTGCCCATGGATCAAGCGGGTGTAGATACCAAACCGATACGCCTGATTGCCGGGGCTTCACCTTTTTGCGAGACGTTTTTTACCGACGCGCGGGCGGAAAAGAGCGATCTGCTGGGAGAACTGAACGACGGCTGGAGCGTGGTTAAGCGCCTGTTGCAGCATGAGCGGCAGAGCCAAACATCTGCCCGTGGTGCTCAGACCGCCGCCCAGCCGCTGCAGGAGATGGCCAAAAGTTATGTCGGGGTGGATGCCAACGGGGCTCTGGCGGACAGTGATCTGCGCAGCCGCCTGGCCACCCACCTGATGGATGCCCACGCCCACGGCCTGACCATCAGCCGCATCACCGCTGAAGCCAAAGGTAACCCCCAGGTCAGCGCAGCAGCTTCCATTCTCAAAAATTCCGCCACTCACGTGGCACAGACCAAGTCTGAACTCACGCTGGAAATCATGGGCAGCCAGGGCTTGGGTTGGGAAGGTCAGCAATTCACCGAGGATGAACTGTCCAGCGTGCGCGAATGGTTGTCGGGCAAAGCCATATCGATTTACGGCGGCAGCTTTGAGGTGCAATACAACATTATTTCCAAGAACATTCTCGGTCTGCCCGAGACCACCCAGAAAGGTTAGGGGACAGCATGGCAGCGTTAAGTGAAGAACAGAATCTGATTAAGGACCAGGCCAAAGCCTGGGCCGGCGAACAGGCACCGGTGCAGAAGTTCCGCAAGATGCGGGATAGCGGCGTGCCGCAGCGCTTTGACCCCGCCACCTGGCAGGAAATGATCAACATGGGATGGACCGGCATTCTGGTGCCTGAACAATACGGCGGCTCTGACCTGGGCTACCTGACCTTTGGGGTGGTGTTGGAAGAACTCGGCCGCCAGCTTACCGCGTCACCGCTGTTTGCTTCAGCGCTGGTCGGGGTAACCGCTTTGCGCCTGGCCGGCAGTGATGCGCAACAGCAAACGTGGTTGCCCAAAGTGGTTGACGGCAGTGAAATTCTTACCCTGGCGGTGGATGAGCAGCCCCGCCACGCCCCTGCGCAAATCTCCCTGCAGGCGCAGCAGACGGCTGATGGTTACGTGCTGAACGGTGCCAAAACCTTTGTCATCGAAGGCATGTCCGCTACAACGTTTATAGTTGCAGCGCGCACCTCCGGCAACAGCCCGCAGACCGAGGGGGTGAGCCTGTTTCTGGTGCCCGCGGATGCCGCGGGTTTACAGCGAGAGATGCTTGCCACGCTGGACAGCAGGGGTTATGCCCAGCTGCAGTTCAGCGATGTGGCGGTGGGTGCGGACGCCCTGTTGGGCGAGTTGCATCAGGGTTATGGTTTGCTGGAAGCCACCCTGGACCGTGCCCGGGCCGGGTTGACGGCTGAGATGATGGGTACCGCCGCGCAGGCTTTTGATATGACCCTGGAGTACCTCAAAACCCGGGAACAGTTCGGCCGGGTGATCGGCTCCTTCCAGGCGCTGGGACACCGCGCCGCTGCCCTGTATTCCGCCATGGAATTGTCCCGCTCCTGCGCTGAAGCGGCGCTGCAGGCGGTGGACGACAACGCGGACAATCTGGCGCAGCTATGTTCGCTGGCTAAATGCAAAGTAGGCGACTTTTTACATGAAATGTCCAACCAGCTGATTCAGATTCACGGCGGCATCGGCATGACGGACGAGTTTGACGCCGGGTTTTATCTCAAGCGCGCCAGAGTGCTGGAGGCGGCGTTTGGTAATCAGGCGTTCCACCGCGACCGCTATGCGGCTTTGTTAGGCTTCTAAGGGAGATCAGATATGTTATGGCGTGATCAGGTTGTCGACACAAGAGAGTTTGAACAGGCTTCCGGATGGGTGTTCAAACCCGAAGGAGCTTGCAAGGGTGAGGTCTGCATACCGCTCACCGCGGCGCCGGGGGATACCCTGGATGTGCTTGATATGGCGCAACAGCTTGGACTGCCGGTGGTGACCAACACCGAGCACAAGCTGATTGCGGTGGGCCCGGAGTCCATCGGCGCCAGGGCGCTGACCACCGCCGCCGCGCCGCACCTGGAATTGCCGGATTTGGCCGGCAAGCCGTTTGATCTGGCCAGCCTGCGCGGCAACAAGGTGGTTGTATACGCCTGGGCACCTTACTGAGGCTGTGCCAACGACCTGCCCGTGTGGCAGGCTTTGCGCGAAGAATTACGAGCCTTGTCCGCAGCGGCTGACGGCCGCCCCGGATTTGAGCTGGTTACGGTTGGCCTGGATACCCTGGGGGCGGCAGGCTGCCAGCCCTATATTGAGGCCGCTGCACCATCCCATCCGGCGTTAATTGATCAGCGCCATGTGCTGGCCGAGAAGTTTGGCGTTATCAACATTCCCAGCGCCATCTGGATCAACGAAGAAGGGGTGATTGTGCGTCCGGCGGAAGCCGCTCCGGCGCCCCCGCAACCGGCGGCGGAACAGCCCGCGGACGCGGAACAGGCGGCGGCAGCGGCGGCGCAAATGCCGGCGCGTTTTGCGGCCATGATGAGCGAAGCGGCAAAAATACAGAGTGACCCGGAAAGCTACCACGCGGCGTTAAAAGACTGGGTAAGCCGAGGTGCCGGCAGTCGGTACGCGCTGTCGGCGGACCAGGTCATTCAGCGTTCCCGGCCGCGGGACGCAGACGTTTCATTGGGCCACGCGCACTTTGAAATGGCCGGCGCCTTGGAGCTGGCTGGGCAGCATGAACTGGCGGTGGAACATTTCAGAAAAGCCCACGAACTGGTGCCGGATAGCTGGACGTTCAGACGCCAGGCCTGGTCGCTGGAGGACAGCGGGGTTGAGGGTCCGCTGGCGCGCTTCTGGCAGGGGCCCCGCGAAGACGCACCGCAGGACTGGCCTTATGCCGGTGACTGGCTGAGTGATGTGCAGGCTTCAGGCGCGGAAAACTACAGCGAGCCGTGGAAACCCTGAGTGAAAGTGCAACGTCTGTATCAGCAGCATGCGCCGCTGATCGTGGCGTGTTTCCATCAGGTGTATGGTGACAGCTACGCCAACACACAGTTCTACGACGCTGAGCGGCTGCGGCAGTTGATGGACAGCGGCGCCCTGCTCTGTGCAGGGGCGCTGGCTGAAGATGAAGGGGGTGAGCAGGTACTGTTGGGTCATATGGCCATGTCCGTATTACCCGGCGCGGCCAGCGTGGAAATGGGCAATACCGTGGTTACACCCGCGGCGCGGGGTCATGGTGTGGCCTGGAAGGTGGGTGCGGAACTGCAAAGCTGGGCGGTAGAGTTGGGTTACCGCGGCTTTTTGCACTATCCCACCACCGACCACCACATCATGCAGCAGCATTCGGTGGTAAACGGTTTTGAAACCGGCCTGATGTTGGGCTACATACCCGCGGACACCGATGGTCAGGTTGCTGATAAAGACAGCCGTTTACGCAACGCCGCGACTATTGTCTATCAGGCGATTGGCCCCGTTGATGGCGAGGCGCCGCCGCTGCGTCAGTATCTGCCTGACACTTACGCTGAGCTGTTGCGTCAATGGTGCCGGGACACGGGCCTGCGCCGCCGCTGGCTCAGTGCGGACGGTGTGCCGGCGCAGGCACCGGCGGTGACCCGGGCTGTCGAAGAGACCCACAAACCGCGCTCGCTGCGGCGGCTGCGGATTTCCGCGGTGGGGGAGGACTTTAGCCCACGCCTGCAGGCATTTTCGCAGGCGCCGGCCATGTGCCGGCAACTGGACTTTGACCTGGCCGACCCCGGGGTAGCCGGCGGTGTGGCGGCGGCGCGCCGGCTGGGCTACTGTTTCTGCGGCTGGTTGCCGGGGTTCAGCCGCTGTGATGTGTTGCGTCTGCAGAAATTTGACCCGGCGTCCACCAATCTGCAACCCGGGGTGGTTAACCCGGTGGCCGGACGGCTGCTGGCGCTGATCCGGGCGGAACTTCAGTAAGGCCCACTTACACAAGAAGGTTAAACAAGCAGGTTACACAAGAAGGGGCTGCAGAAGGCGACTACAAAAAGTGTAGCATCCTATCTGTTTCTGGTTTAGTATGGCTGCTCCAAGCGCTACATTTTTTGTAGTTATTCCGAAAAACCGTAGTTGAAACAATAAGTTGAAACAACAAGTTGAAACACAGAGTCAGACTGAACAGTACAACGGGAGATCACATGCAGACTCATGCCCAGCCGCCGCGCCTGCTTAAACCGGTGCAGACACCCTTTACGCCCGAAGTGGCAGCCGTTCTGGACAACTATCCCAAGGGTAAAGACGGTTACATCATTCAGTTGTTCCGCGTATTTGCCAACAGCCAACGGTTCCTCACCAGTAAAGGTGTGGTGAATCTGTTGGATAAAGACAGCCCTCTGACTCTGCGTCAGAGGGAGATTGTGATCCTGCGGGTCACCGCCAACAACAATTGTGAATATGAGTGGGGGGTGCACGTCTCCGCGTTTGCGGAGGCTGCCGGACTGAACCGCGGGCAGATCAACGCAACCCGTTCCGGCAAGGCGGACGCTGCTTGCTGGACCGCTGAAGAAACGGCGTTAATCCGCTGTGTGGATGACCTCTGCCGCACCGCCGCGGTCAGCGACGGCAACCTGGATGATTTCAGCCGCTACTGGGACCTGCCCCAGCAGCTTGAAATTCTCGCCTTGTGCGGTAACTACCACACCATCAGTTTTGTTGCCAACACTGCGCGCCTACCGGCGGAGGCGGACGCCGCCCGTTTTCCATCGGACCGGGCAGCGGGCGCTTGAGCCGCGCCCGGATACCTCAACCCGCGCTGGTATCAGCCGCGGGCGGGGTTGCCGATGGTGTCCGCATGCGGCGGAACGGCCGCGCCAGGTCATCGAGGATTAAGTAACCCGCGGGTACCACCATCAGGGTGACCACGGTTGCAAACAGGACGCCGAAGGAAAGGGAAGTTGCCATGGGCACCAGAAACTGGGCCTGCACGCTGGTGTTCAACATCAGGGGTGATAAACCAACAAACGTGGTCAGGGAGGTAAGGATGATCGGACGGCAGCGTGAAACCGATGCGTGAATCACCGCGTCCATGATGTTCTCACCTTCGCTGCGGCGGTTGTTCACGTTGTGCACCAGCACCAGGCTGGAATTCACAACCACCCCGGACGCAGCCACTACGCCGAGAATCGACATCATCGCCAGCCCCGACACCAGCCCGGCGGTTTTCATGATCAGGTGCCCCCAGATGGCGCCGACAAAGGCAAACGGGATCACGCTCATAATGATTAGCGGCAGCAGATACGAACGCAGGGGAATGGCCAGCAGCGCAAATATCACAAACAAAGCCAGCATGTACAACGGCAGCAGGCTGTTGATGGATTCGCTCTGATCCGCCTGCTGTCCTTCCAGGCTGTAGCTGACCCGCGGATGCGGCGCCATGATTTCCTGAATGGGCCCGGCGCGTAAATCCGCCAGCACCTCGTTGGCGGTGATGCGCGTGCGGTCTACATCCGCAACCACGTTAACCACACGCCGGGAGTCTGAACGGCGGATGGTCGAAAAGCCGCGCCCCAGTTGCGCCTCGGCGACGGTGGCGAAGGGTACTTCAGAACCGTCGGGGGTACGGATGCGCATGGTGTCCAGTGCTCCCAGGGTGCTGCGTTCAGCCTCGGTGTAACGCACCATCACCCGCACGTCGTCGCGGCCGCGCTGGATGCGCTGCGCTTCTTCTCCGTAAAAAGCCTGGCGCACCTGGCGCGCGAGGTTGCCCAGGGACAGCCCCAGAGACTCCCCGGACGGCAATATGGCCAGCTTCAGCTCCTGTTTGCCGGAGCGGAAAGAGTCGGTGATATCCAGCACACCCGGATATTCCGCCAGTTTGATGCGCAGTTTTTCCGCCAGCAGGCGCAGTTCTTCAACATTGTCACCTTCCAGTTGAATGTCGATGGCGTTGCCGGCGCTGAACAGGGAAGAATTGAATTTCAGCTCCACCGCATCCGCTATGGGACCGTTCAATTGCCGCCACATGTCAGCAATATCACGGGTTTTCAGGCTCCGCGTCTCACTGGGGGAGAGTTGCATGACCACTTCTCCCAGATGGCCTTTAGCGGTACCGCCGTCACCGCCGAGGCTGGCGGTGGGGGGGCCGTTGCTGGCGCTGGGCTGGTCGCCGATAGCGGCCATGATGTGGATGACCGGCGGCGCTGCCGGATATTGTTCGTTCAACTGTTTTTTCAGGCGGTTGGCTGAATTCTCAAGCTGCGCGATGGCGCGGTCCGTGACCTCTTCACTGGTGCCCAGCGGCATGGTTAACTGGGCGATGACCTGGTCGGACGCCAGCGGCGGGAAGAATGAAAACGGCAGCCTGCCGCTGGCCAGAATGGCAATGGCTGACATCAGCGCCACCACGGCCAGGGCTGCGGTGATATAGCGTGCGCGCAGCGCCGCAGCCACGGCGTGCCGGAATTGAGTGTTGATAAACTGCTCCAGACCGCGCGCGAACTGGCCTTGCCAGTGAATGATCCGGGTTGCCGCCGGTGCAAACAGGCCGGCGCTGTGCAGGGCAAAGAACACCGAAGCCACGGCGATGGCCAGGGCAATATAAGAGCGCGTGTCCCAGGCAAACCCCAGCAGCAGAATGGCGACAATGGGTACCAGCATCATGCCCACCTCGCCGCTGGGCGTCTCCACCTTGCTGTGGCCGAGGTGGGCCGGCAGCACCATCTGCGACTCCACCAGTGAGAACACCAGACAGCAGATCACGGTGGTGGCGATCACCCCCATCACCTGCCCCATAAAGCCGATGCCGAATATAAGCGGCATAAAAGCCGCCACCGTGGTTAACACGCCGAAGGTTACCGGCACGGTCACCCGTTGCGCGCCGGCAATGGCGCCGCTCAGCCGGTCCATGCCTTCCTGGTGGCGTGAGTGCACGTTCTCGCCGACCACAATGGCGTCGTCCACCAGAATGCCCAGCACCAGGATAAAGCCGAACACCGAGATTGCATCGATGGACAGTCCCAGCGTATTGGCCAGGAACAACGCGCCCAGGAACGCCACCGGGACGCCGATGCTTACCCAGAAGGCCAGCCGCGGCCGCAGAAACAGCGCCAGCAGCACCAGTACCATGAGGAACCCCTGGCGGCCGCTGTCTAACAATGTATCCAGCCGGTCGGTGAGAATAACCGAGTCGTCGTTCCACACAGTCAGCTCAACGCCGTCCGGCAGGCGGTGGGCTGCATCTTTGATGTAGGTTTTAACACTGCTGCTGATGTCCTGCAGGTCCTGTTCAGCGATGCGGGAGACCCGGATCAGCGCCGCGGGTTTGCCGTTGAAACGCAGGGCCTGTTCGGTGTCGGCAAACCCGTCCACCACGGCGGCCACGTCTTTGAGATACAGGCGGGTGCCGTCCGCGCGGGTGGTGACCACCAGATTTTCGTAGTCTGCCCCCCAGTAGGCCTGGCCCTTGGTGCGCAGCAGAATTTCGCCCGCTTCAGTTTTGATGGACCCGCCGGGCAGATCCAGGGAGCCGCTGCGCACGGCGGCCGCCACCTGGTCGAAAGACAGTCCGTTACGGCGCAGAGAGGTTTCGGAAACCTCGATGGATATCTCATACGGGCGCGTGTTAGCCACTTCCGCCTGGGTGACGCCGGGCAGTTTGGTAATGTCGTCGCGAATCTGCTGGCCGAGTTCCTTCAGGGCCCGCTCGTCCCGAGGGCCGGTAATGGCGATATCCAGCACGTTGCGCCTGGGGGTGACCAGGTTAACAATCGGCTTTTCCGTCTCTTCCGGGAAGGTGTCGATGGCGTCCACCCGGTTTTTCACATCATCCAGGGCTTTTGATTCGTCTGCGCTTTCGTACAGCTCTACCTGTACCGTGCACATGCCTTCGTTGGCGTCAGAACGGATTTCCTTGACCCCTTCAATGCCTTCCAGTTCCTCTTCGATACGGATGCAGACGCCTTCTTCAACTTCTTCCGGCGCCGCGCCGAGGTAGGGTACGCTGACGTTGATCTGCGGCACGTCGATGTCGGGGAAAGATTTCATCGGCATCTGCGGCAGGCTCACCAGCCCGCCCAGGATGATCAGCCCCATCAGCAGGTTGGCGGCTACGTGGTTGTTGCCGAACCACGCGATGATGGGTTTCATGAGGACACCTTGGTGCCGGCCGCCGCTGCGGGCGGGGCGCTTTCCGCCGCCATGTTTTCACCGCTGTCCGCCGGGTTGCCGGTTTCCTCAGCAATCCGCACGGCCATACCCTGGATGGCGTTGGTGATGGTGGAGAGACAGACGGTTTCACCGCGGTCGAAACCCCGGGTGACGTAAACGCTTTCATCGACGATGCGCAGGATTTCCACATCACGGAAATCCAGGCGGTTGCTCTCGTCAATCACGTACACCTGGTTGTTCGCCTGGATGGCTGAGCGCGGCAGTACAAATACGTTGTGCACCACCCGGCCGAGGATTTCCGCTTCGACAAACAGTCCCACGGAAAGGGGCGGGCGGTCGTCTACTGCCCGGTAGGGGTTGTCTACCTTGGCAACAATATTGATCATGCGCGTCTGCGGATCAAGTTCGCCTTCAGTACGTACAATGTTACTTTCCCAGACGTGCTCCTCACCGGCAAATTTGGCCCGCAGCACCGCCTTGGGCAGGTCCGGCGTGTTCTGGGCGCCGTCCAGGGGCAGTTGCAGAAACGCCAGCTCTTCATCATGCACCGGCAGCCGCACCTCAGCGTAGTCGGTAGCATACAGCATCGCCACCGCCTGCCCGCGGGTGACAAACTGGCCAACGTCAACCCGTTCGGAACGCACGCGGCCGTCATAGGGGGCGGTCACCCTGGTGCGCTGCAGGTCGCGCCCGGCCCGTGACAGGCGCGCGCGGCTTTCGCGCAACGAAGCCTCAGCGATGCGCAGCCGGTTCAGCGCGTCATCGCGCAGGGATTCGCTGGTAGATTGTTTTTTTGCCAGGTCGAGTTGCCGGGCATGGGCGCGGCGCGCGCTGATCAGTTCACTCTCCGCTGAAGCCACCGCGGCTTTTGCCTGCTCCACGGCCACCTCGTAGTCCAGCGCCTCAATTTCGAAGAGGACTTCGCCGCGGCTGAAAAAACCGCCTGAAACCATTGCCGGTGAGAGGCGGGTCACGCGGCCGGAAACTTCCGGCACCAGGTCGCTTTCCGTTCTGGGCAGCACCGTACCGTGGGTTATGGAAGACATCTGCACAGTGCGCGGTTCCGCGCTCCAGCTGCGTACAAGGGGAGAGTTCGGCGGTGGCGCCTGGGGCTCCAGTTTCGGGCCGGTGGCAATAATCAGGCCGGCCATGGCAAAGCCAACCACTAATATAAGAACCGGCATGACCACTTTTTTCATACTGCTTACCCGTCTCTTAACTGTTGCATGCCCGCGGCGGTAAACTCCACCAGACGGTCCAGGTTGTTGATAAATTGCTCACGGTCGACTGCCATTCCCAGAGGGCTCTGGAAACGCAGCGTCTGAATCATGGAGCCGATCATGAAATGAAAGCGCCAACGGATCTCTTCAGCCGGGACGCGGGGCAGCAGACCGCAGAAGACGGCCTGGTAGCGGTCCGCTATTTCACTGAATTCCGCCTCCAGTATCGGTTTGCTGACGGATTCGGGTTCACCGTAGATGCGCCCCACCAGGCTCGGCAGGGTGTCCAGCAGATCGGTATTTTGCACCTGATACAACGGCGCCAGGAATGTTCTGATCACGTCTTTGACGGTATAAGGTTTGCCGCTGTCTATCAGGGTTTCCAGTGCCTGCTGGCGCATCTGCCGTACCGGCTCGATACGGCGGTGGAAGACCGCGGAAAACAGGCCTTTCTTGGAACCGAAATGGTAGTGGGCTGCCGCCAGATTGACACCGGCGCGCTGAGTAATGGCGCGCAGCGACGTACCGGCATAACCGTGTTCGACAATTAAAGCTTCAGCAGCATCGAGAATTTTGTCCCGGGTGTTGGCCGCTGTCAGCTTTTCCACCTGTACTTTTGCTTGCTGCGTCATGTTGGCTGCCGGTTACTGGTCTATTAGGGCGGAACTATCCGCTACTTTCATTCAAACGTCCGTTTGAATTTTAAAGATAGGCTAGATGAGTGCATTTTTCAATGCATATGCCGCGGAATCGTGATACGTTATTGACTAAAACGTCAATAAGAGCGCTGAAATGGTTGAACTGGAGGATTTCCGCCTCGATACCCGTGCCTGGTTGGAAGAAAACTGTCCACCCGGCATGCGTACGCGCATGGTGCAGGGGGAACAGGTAAACGGCGGGCGCAAAAAACCCGGCAGCAATCCGCAAGCCTACGTGTGGCTGGAGCGTATGGCGGAAAAAGGCTGGACTGCGCCTACCTGGCCGGAATCCTACGGTGGTGCCGGTCTGCAGCAGGCGGAGTTTCTGGTGCTGCTGGAGGAGTTACAGCGCATAAAAGCGCGGCCGCCGCTCAGCGGCATGGGCATTACCATGCTGGGTCCAACGCTGCTGGAGTACGGTACCGAGCAACAGAAACTGACCCATCTGCCGGCAATTGCACGCGGCGAAGTGGCCTGGTGCCAGGGTTACAGCGAGCCCGGCGCAGGTTCGGATCTGGCCGGCCTGCAGACCCGGGCGGAAGACCGGGGTGATCACTTTCTGGTTAACGGCGCAAAAATCTGGACCAGCGGCGCGGCCCACGCGGACTGGATATTCTGCCTGGTGCGTACCGACCGGCAGGCGCCCAAACATGAGGGCATCAGCTTTCTGCTGTTTTCCATGGACAGCCCCGGGGTCTCCACCCGGCCGATAGAAATGTTGAACGGCCAGTCGCCGTTCTGTCATACCCATTTTGACGACGTTAAGGTGCCGCGGGAAAACCTGGTCCATGAGCTGAATAAAGGCTGGACGGTGGCCAAGCGGCTGTTGCAGCACGAGCGCTCGGGGATGGCGGCGCTGGCCAGCGCTGATACCGCAGGGGCCATGGAGCGCATCAGACCGGAACTGCCGTTGCCGGAACTGGCGCGGACATATGCCGGCGGCGGAATTGATGATCCGGCGTTACGCGCGGCCATTGCCGATAACGAAATGCAGAAGAGGGCTTTTGTGTTGACCCAGCAGCGTGCAGTGGAAGAGTCCCGGGCCAGCACTCCGGGGGCAGCCACGTCGATATTTAAGTACGTGGAAGCTGAATACGTCAAAGATCAGCTGGAACTGCAATTACGCATCCGCGGCCACCGCGGAATCGGCTGGGAGGGCAATGAGTTTAGCGCGGAAGAGCTGGCCATGTGCCGGCTGTGGCTGGAAGCCAAGTCCATTTCCATTGCCGGCGGCTCCAACGAAATTCAGCTGAATATCATTGCCAAGCGGGTTTTGGGGCTGCCGGATGCCTGATGCCGGCCGGCCTGCGGCACGCAAACGCCTGCCTCCGGAGCAGCGCCGCGCGGCCATTCTGGACGCGGCGGTGCGCCTGGTGTTGCGCGAGGGTGCCACGGGAATCAATATGCAGCGGGTGGCTGATGAAGCGGAAGTCAGCAAAGGCCTGCTTTACGCGTACTTTCCCAACATATCGGATCTGCTGCTGCAGGTTTACGCCAGGGAAAACCGCCGTCTGCACCGCGAGCATGTGCAGGCATTAACGGCAACCCATACGTTTGAAGACATGGTCACTACCACCGCCGGCATCAACCGTAGTGCCGGTGCCCGGCGCCGGCGACTGCTGCAAAGGCTGGCGGGGCATCCTTCCATACAAGCGGCAATGGCGGATGAAGACCGCGCCAGGCGGGCTGAAGTGGTGGAGTTTTTGAGCCGCGAGATTACCGGCAGTTTTCGCCTGCCTCTGCAGGTGGCGCGACAGGCAACCGCGCTGGCTCTGGGTTTTGATGAAGAAGCGCAGCATCTGTGCAGCGGTGATCCGCGGCAGTTGGATAACATCTGGGGCGCCATGATGGTGGGCGCCATGAAAGAGCTGCAGCACCGCTACGGGGGCGCTGACGATGCGGGCGGCAGTTTTAGCGATGCCCCGGCGGCCGGCGGCAGTAACAAGTGAATCATACAACGGGAGAACAACGATGAGTGAAGCAACAGCCAACCCGGTAACCGGGCCTTTGTGGGCAGCGCGGAACTGGTCCGCAGACGCGGGTGAAGGCAGCATTCATGACGACAGCACCGCGGCGGAGCTGGGATTCCGCGGCGGCACGGTGGCCGGTGATGTGCACATGAACCAGTTTCCGCCGGTGCTGTTGAAGATATTCGGCAACGAATGGTTTGAGCGGGGCAACCTGTCTTTGTCGTTCAAGAATGCCACCATCGATCTGGAGAAAGTGCAGGTATTTGCCGAGCCCCGGCAAGCCGGCCAGGATCAGGTGCGGGTGTGGATGGAGCGGCAGGACGGCCTGCTGGTATCCAGCGGTACCGCCGCGCTGGGGGATCACAGCCGCTCGGAGTTGCAGGTGAAAGATCTGCGTCCCTGCGACCCGTCGGAGCTGCGCATCCTCAACCGGCTGCAACCCGGCCTGTCGCTGGGCAGCTATGACATCCTGGCGTCTGCTGACAAGCAGTTTGAGCGCTACGACAGCAACGTGATCAGCGACCCCTTACCCTGGTACCGTGAAGGTTCCCCCTGGGGAGACGTGGTGGCGGCACCGTGCACGGTAATAGAATACCTGTGGGGCACCCCGATGCAGGGATTACAGCCGCTGGTGGGGGAGTCCGTGGGTTTGTTCGGCGCTATTGAAATCGGCTTTGTTAACGGTCCCATGCTGCTTAACCGCCGCTACCATCTGGACAGCGAAGTCATCTGTGTGGGGCAGAGTCCGCAGACCGAATATGTCTGGTACAAGACAACCGCAACAGACGAGAACGGCACGCTGGTGGCCACCCTACGCATGCAGTCCAGGGCCATGAAAGCCTCGTCGCCGGCTTATCAATCCGGTTAGCCGGGCTCGTACATGCCGCGCAGGGCTTCGCGCATGTCCGCCGGATGCTCTGAGGCGGCAAAGCTGGTGATGTCCTGCCAGTGGGCGGCAACATCGCTTAAAGTCAGCGGCTGGCTGGTGTCCAGCTTAACCCCCCGGCTGCGCTCCCAGCGCACCTTTTTGAAGCTGCCTGCGGAGGCTTCAAACAAGCTGCCGTTTTCTTCACAGCGGGGGTGGGCGAGGTAGGCGATTAGCGGCGCAACGTAATCAGTCTTAATCAGCGCTTTCAGTTCCTCCGGCATATTGGCACTGTTCATTTCCGTGGCGCCGAAGGGGGCCACACAGTTGGCGTGGATATTGGCCTGAGCACCTTCCAGGGCAATGGTCCGGCACAGGCCGTACATGCCCATTTTGGCCGCGGCGTAGTTGCTCTGGCCAAAGTTGCCGTACAAACCGGCTGACGAGGTGAGCATGACAATGCGTCCGCCGCCGCGTTGTTCAAAGTGCGGCCAGGCCGCCTGACTCAGCAGAAATGCGCTCTTCAAATGCACATCCAGCACCGCGTCCCACTGCTCTGCTGACATTTTGCGCAAGGTTTTGTCACGGACAAAGCCTGCATTGTGCACAACCGCATCCAATGCGCCCCAGTGGTCTGCCGCCTTGTCGATCAGGTCCGCCGCCTGTTCAACTCGGCCGGCGATATGTACCGCCTGCCCGCCGGCTGCGGTGATGGCGGCGGCAGCTTCTTCACCCCGGCTGTCGGCCCCGGTGCTGTTAACCACAACCCTGGCACCGGCAGCCGCGATATTTTGTGCAAATGCCCGGCCGAGCCCCCGGCTGGCGCCGGTCACCAATACCACCTGTTGATCAAATTTCACGAGAGCCTTTTCCCTAAACTGATGCGCTCTTCCACTTCATAACCCGCTGCCCGGTAAAAATCCAGCGCCGCATGGTTGCCGGCGCGCACCTGTATGTTCAATTTGACGCAGCCCCGCTCAGCCAGACCCTGTTCGGCTGCCTGCATCAGACGCGCAGCCACACCCTGGCGGCGCGCGTCCGGATGACAGGCCACTTTGTGCACCCAGCCGCGCACGCCGTCAAAGCCGGCCATGACGGTGCCGACCAGCCTGCCGTCCCACACGCACACCAGAAACAGTTCCGGCTGCACCTGTTGTTTGGCACGGATGAGTTGCTCGGGTGCGTTCCAGGGCGGTTCGTCGGGGAAGACCAGGTTCCACAGGGCGGTTACCTCGCCGGCATCAGCGGTCCGGAAAGGCCGTATGTGCAGCTTCGCGGGCATGACAGGTAGTCCTTGTAAAGAGCCAGGCTACCGGTTCCTCTGCGCGCCGGCAAGCATCTGTTGCCGGAGTCGGGCGGGCGCCGGAGCGCGGGCACCGGGGAACAAAACAAAGGGCAGACCGGCAGGTTTGCCCCTTGCCTTGGCGTAAATCAGGGGTTAGAGAATACCGCCCAGGTTGATCAGTTGGGTTTCGCCGCTGTTGTCATCTACACCGTCGTTGTCGTTAATCACCCAGACATCGCCGTTGGCGGTCACCGCTGAACCTTCTATCTTTTCTGGGATGAGGCCGCCGGATTCCGCCAGCACGGGCAGCAGATCCCGTACCAGGGTTTTGCTGACGGTATCGCCATCAGCCAGACCGGTTACATCAATGCGGTACAGGCGTTTGACGGCGGCATCCGGACCACCCTGATTGTCGCGCTCGACAACCAGAAACTCACCGTTGCCCAGGGAGGTGATGTCGGAAAGGCCTACCCAACCGCCGTTCTGGGATTCCACCGCGTCGAGCGGGTAAAACAGGAATGTCCAGGCGTCAGCAGTGGGGTCATAGACGCCGATGCGGACGTTGGTGTCGCCCAGTGCGGTCCAGACGCGTTGAAATGCAACATAAGCCATGCCGTTGTATTCAGCTACGCCTTCGAAGCCGAAGCGCAACTGACCCGCATTGACGGCATCCGGCAGGGTTGCAACACTTTCAATAACGCCGGCGGCGTCCGTTTTAAAAACAAAGTTCAAACTGTTGATGGGCCGGGCGGCGTCGCCGATGCTGCCGGAACCTTCGGAGACAACCCAGAAACCGCCGTCGCTGGCGTGGGCCACGCCTTCCGGGTCGATGTTGATGGTTTTGTCCAAGTTAATCAGGGCGTCCAGGTCCGCTTCGTCAAACACTTCAAGGCGGGTCGGATCGTCAGCGGCGACCGTGGCGTCAGCCAGAGCGGCGGTGGGCACCGCGGCAAATATATCGTTGGCGTCCACAATGCGGGTTTCCGCCATCAGCTCAGCGGGCTTTTTGCTGATGTCGATGGTGAATATGCGGTTCCGCGCGTAGAAGCTATCCTCCACCGCGTACAACAGGTAGTCGACGCGGTTGTCGGCAGACAGGCCGGACATGGCGCTCCAGGAGATTGGCGTGCCGTCAGCACGGTCCGCGGCGGTGATGGTGGGATAAGCCGCGGTCTCCGTTTCGTAACGGTATACGTTTAACACTGAGCGGATCTTGTCACCCCGCTCGTCAACTTCACTGGCCACGACCAGCAGATTGCGCTGCGGCAGCGGCAGGGCGCCTTCAGGCCCAACCCCGGTGGGCAGGGTCTGCTTGTAGACCGGGTTGGCGGGATCTGCAGCGTCATAAACAAATACCAGGCTGGAACGTTCAGACACGATAAACAGGAAAGCTTCGCTGCCGTAGGTGCCGAAGGCTGCGTTCTCCGGCTCGTTGCCCTTGTTGCCGGAACGGCCGTCCGGGTAGTGACCGTACCTTGCGGCCAGGTGGTCGTTGCTGTTGCCGGAAGTGAATACCACGTCACCCGCGGTGTTGAAGACGGTGAAGCCGCGGCTGCCTCCGTCCAGATCACCTTCGTCCGCGGTGGCAAACAGCTGGTTGTTGATCCAGGTGACGCCGTCGGGTTCACGGGGTACGGCGGTCTGGCTTTCCGTCTGGTGGATCAGGGCGGGATCTTCTTCAGTGGCGTCGATCAAGCTCAGGTCAACGGTACCGGCGCTGAAATCGTTGACGATGGAGCCGTCACTCAGATCCACCAGCACAATGTGATTGTTTTCCTGCAGGGTAACCACCGCAATATTCTCCGCGTTGATGTCAACGTACTCCGGTTCCGGGTCGGCGGGGAACAGGTCCGCGAGGCCGGTCAAGGCGACGGTGCGGCTGGTCCAGGCGCCGGGTGTGCCCAGCGCGTCCACAATAACCAGCTCACCGGCCGGCAGTTGCGGCGGCGCGCCGTCACCCAGATCTTCGTCGCGTTCGTTTTCTATGGCGACGGCGATGAAAGCTCCATCGTCACTGACCGCCACGGCATCGGGTTGTCCGCCCAGGGGAATGGTGGCTACGATGGCCTGGGCGGCGATGTCTACCACCGCCAGTTCACCGTCCACGTTAACGAAATCGGTGGACGTGTTCACGCCCACCACCGCAAAGTCCCCTAGCACGGCAACCGAGGTAGGTTCACCCGCCAGCGCCAGGGTGCCCAGACCCGCCGGTGCGGTGGGGTCGGTAAAATCCACAAAACCAATCTGGTTGAGGGGGCTGTCAGTGTAGATCAGCGTCAGGCCGTCTTCACTGGCGGCCACTATCTCGGCTACGGTTTCCGTGTCGTTGTTACAGCTTGCGTCTATCTGGCTGCATATAAGGAACGACGAGATGCGGTTGAAATTCTTGTCGTTGCCGGCACCGCATACTGTTGAGGTTTGCGTAATTTCGCCGGCGTCCAGGGCGCCGTTCCCGTCACTATCCGGGCCGGAGTCGATACGCACGCCGCCGGCCGGACAGGCGGCGCTGCCGGCGGCCAGTTCAGTCTGCGTGGTGAGGCTTGTAATACCCGGGCTCCCCGCCGGGCCGGTGCTGCCGGTTGCGCCATCGTCACCATCATCACCCTCACAGGCAGCCAGAGTGCTGACCAGCAGCAGTACGCAGATATTGTGCATTAATGTTGTTTTGCCGTTCACTATGTAATTTTCTCCCGTTGGTTCTTCCCGAAGCTCCGGGCGGGTTCTTCCCCCATCACCCGTTTGCCGCGGCGCCGGTAGTTTCAGCATGAAATATGGACAGAACATGACGGAACGATGACAAATGTATGACGGCGCATAACCGCTGACTCATGTCACAGTTTAAAAACTTCGCAGCTTTAACAATTTGTTCACAGGACGGTTGTAGGGTGCGCGGCGAGTTGCCCAACCCTGTGGAGGGGTGTAGCGTGATACCGTTCCTTTCTTCCGATTTTTTCTCCATGTCTATCGGGCCGGGCTGGGTTTTCCTCATCCTCGTGCTGGTGCTTGTTTTCCGCGGCCGCAAAATGTTTAACAGTATCTATACGCTGCGCGGCTATGCGCCTACCGCAAAGCTCTCCCGCTTGGCCGCCAAACTGGTGGGGGCGCGGGATCTCTCCCGCGAAGAGTTTTTCCGTGCTGACAACCCCCCTGAGCAGGTGGTCGGCGCCCGCCGCGCCGGTTTACAGAAGCTGGCCGCACGCCTCAACAGCCGTGGAGTAAACACCAGCAACTGGGCCGGGCGGATGAAAAGCAGTATGTCGGACCTGCGTTTTGCAGATGCCAACCGGGTGCCGTTCCCGTTTGCCAAGGTTATGCGCGAAGCGGTGGACCTGTGCTCGGTCAGCCAGCGCTCCGAGGGCCCGTATCTGGTGGACATGGACGATGACCGCGCACTGGATGTCAGCGGCTCTTACGGGGTCAACGTGGCGGGTTACGATCGCTACAAAGCATGGCTGGCGGCAGGTATGCGCAAGGTGCAGGACCTTGGCCCGGTGCTGGGACCGCTGCATCCGGTGGTGGCTGAAAATATCGAATACCTGCAACAGATTTCAGGCCAGGAAGAAGTCTCGTTCCATACCAGCGGCACGGAAGCGGTCATGGCGGCGGTGCGGCTCGCCAGATTTAACACGCGGCGGAAAAAAATAGTCTGTTTTTCCGGCGCTTACCATGGTTGGTGGGATGGCGTTCAGCCCGGTCTGGGCAGCGAGCGCGCCATCGGCGACTGCCTGACCCTGAGCGAAATGAAAAGGGGTTCGCTGCAGGTCATCCGAGCCCGGCGCAAGGAAATAGCCGGCGTTCTGATTAACCCGGTGCAATCTTTCCACCCGAACTCGCCGCCGCCCAACGACGCCGTACTGTTGACCAGCGACGTGCGGCAGATGAATAGCGAGCGTCCGGACCCGCAGCACAGCGAATACGCCCGATGGCTGAGGGATTTGCGCAAGGTGTGCACGGAATGTGATATTCCGCTGATTTTTGATGAAGTTTACAG
This sequence comes from Pseudomonadales bacterium, assembly GCA_028279305.1. Classification (GTDB taxonomy): domain Bacteria; phylum Pseudomonadota; class Gammaproteobacteria; order Pseudomonadales; family Azotimanducaceae; genus UBA4421. The sequence goes on along the minus strand of JANQOA010000205.1, from coordinate 2,467 downwards.
CGGCTTCCGCCTGGCCCCCGGCGGCGCCCAGGCCTACTACGGTATCCAGGCTGATCTCGTTTTGTACGGCAAGACCCTTGCCGCGGGTTTGCCGATTGGCGTGGTGTGCGGTTCCAGTGACCTGATGCGCCGCTTTGATCCCAAACATCCGATGCGTATCGCTTATGTCGTGGGGACGTTCTCTGCCTACCCCATGGCCATGGGCGCCATGAATGAGTTTCTTAAGTGGGTAGTTACGCCTGAGGCCGAAGCGGAGTACATGCGGGCAAACGCCATGTGCGGCAACTGGATAGCGGACGCCAACACCCGCTTCGGTCAGCTTGAGCTACCCATCCAACTGCACAATCTGGGCACCATCTGGACCATCGAATTCACCCAGGCCGGCAGGTTTGCCTGGCTGCTGCAGTACTACCTGCGGGCTGAAGGTGTGAATCTGAGCTGGGTCGGGACCGGCCGCTGTCTGGCCAGCTTCGACTTTACCGAGCAGGACTACGCGAATCTGACTTTAATGATGGAACGCGCGGTTAAACAAATGATAACCGACAAGTGGTGGTTGTCGGATCAGGAGCAACCCATGAGAGACAAACAGATCCGGGCGGGTGCCGTAAAAGATCTGGTGAAAAGCCTGGTGCCTCAGGGCCTGCAGGCGTTCTATCAGGAGGTGATGCAGCGTAAACATGACGATCATGAAGCATCACACAGCGACCGGGTGAACCAGTTTCTGCACCTGCTGAGTTCGTCCGCCTTTATTTATTGTTACTGGCTGATATTTTCCGATCTGGTCACCGCCATGTGGCTGGGGCTGGGAGCGCTGTTTATCCGCCAGATCGGGCATGCCTTGATTGAACCCCCATGCCATGACGCTGAGCAGTTGCTGTTGGGTTTTGACACCCGCAGTAAGTCGGTGATTGTTGCCATTTACCTGTTGATACCGGCGGTCAACTGCATAGCCGCGCCGGAGCTGACCTGGCCGCTGCTGATTAACAGCGTGGCGGCTTCCGTGGCGGTGCAGTGGTTCTGGTTTACCGCGCTGGTCATACTCGGCCGGGTTGTGCTGCTGATCAGGCGCCACGGTTTCAAGAATGCCATGGTCTGGTTTGTAAAACTGATTACCGACCCGGTCACGGACATCAAGGCCTACTACGGCAGTGCGGGGGTGCTGATCGGCCGCGGCGGCGTTCCAGCAGTTAAGGAATAGCCCGGTGCCGTCAGGCGCGTTTTTTGCCGCCCAGACCGGCAGGGGCAGCGGTGGGGGGCAGATTGACCACGTTGCCGTTCTCAGCCAGCGGACGATGTGACGGTTGCGGCCAACGGATGATTTCAAAATCGCCGTTCCTGGTCTCCACCAGGGCGGTGCAGCTTTCCACCCAGTCGCCGCAGTTCATGTAGGTGACCCCGTCAATCCGGGAAATTTCGGCGTGATGGATGTGGCCGCAGATGGCGCCGTGATAACCCCGCCGCTTGCACTGGCGGGCTACCGCCCCCTCAAATTCACTGATGAAGTTAACAGCGCGCTTGACCCGGTGTTTAATCCACGCGGACAGCGACCAGAACTCGTAGCCCAGGGCGCGTCGTACAAAATTCACGTAGGTGTTCATGCCCAGCAGCGCGTTGTAGCCGAGGTCGCCGAGAAAGGCGATCCAGCGGTGATAGCGGGTGACGATGTCGAACTGGTCGCCATGCAGCACCAGCAGCTTCCGGCCGTCTGCCGTTTCGTGCACCGCTTCGTCAACCACGCGGATACCGCCCAGTTCTATAGTGGTGTATTTGCGCAGAAACTCGTCGTGGTTGCCGGTGATGTATACAACTTCGGTGCCGCGTTTTGTATAAGTCAGAATTCGCCGCACAACGTTGCTGTGAGTTTGCGGCCAATAAACGCCGGACTGCATGCGCCAGCCGTCCACGATGTCCCCCACCAGATAAAGTCTGTCGCAGGTATGGGATTTAAGGAAGTCGGTTAGTTTGTCAGCCTGGCAGCCGCGGGTGCCCAGGTGAATATCGGAAAGGAAGATGGCCGGGTAGTGAGTTTTGGCAGACATCTATTTCTCGGCAATGGTTTTGCCTACTATCCGGACCAACTGTGAAAAAGTGATGACAGTTTGAAGATGTTTTTACTGCAAACTGTCAAGTTGTTGTGCGCTGCCGGTGTCTTGTCAGCGGCCCAGGACTGCCTCGTGGCTTTCCCTGACGGCGCTGTTGGCGGGGGGCAGCGCGGCTACCGGGGTTAAGCTGGCGAGACGCGCCGGCGCGGATTCACCAACTTCGTTGAAATTGTCAGCAGCGCGGTTGGTCAAGGCAAAAACCGTCGGCACCATATACAAGGCAATGATCGCGGAGCCCGCGACACCGCCGGCAATGGCTGTGGCCAGCGGCGGCCAGAAGGTGCCGCCGGCAACAATCAGCGGGATGAAACCGCCGATGGTTGTGGCTGTGGTAGATACAATATGACGGGTTGCGTCCACCACAA
>JANQOA010000196.1 GCA_028279305.1 Pseudomonadales bacterium | reverse complement strand
AGTTTTTTTACCTGTGCCATGAGTTTTTTTGCCTGCATTCGGCTCATCCACAGCGGCAGGCGCTGGTTAAAGCGCTGTTTGGTCAGCAGCAGAGAGCGGCCGGCGCACTCGCGGAAACGGGCGCCGAAAAAGCCGGATTGCTCAAGGCTCAGGCGCAGCAGGTCCAGCAGGCTTTCAGTGGTCACCATCGACAGGATGGCGTGCGGGTCGACCTCACCCTTGACCTGCACCACAATGGCATTGTTGTCCGCGTGGATGTCCAGTTTGGTTTGCTGAGTTTGTTGCCAGGCCGCCCGCAGGGCCAGCGCCCAGGGGTGATTGAGGCGGCCGCCCCAATAGGTGTGGATCACCAGCTGTTGGGGGTCGTCGGGGCCCCGGTAACCGGCCGGGCCGGCCTTGACCAGCTCCAGCAACAGGTGATGGCGGTGGGGCAGCGGGGTGTCGGTATGACTGCGTTGGCGCTGCAGGTAGTCGACCAGTTCATCCGCGGCAAAAGCGTCAAATCCGGACTCAGCCTGCAGGTCCGCGGTGATCGCGCCGGCTTCGCCGCGGCTCAGGCGCTGATCCGCCATTTCCAGGTATTGGGCGATGCGGCTGGAAAAGTGAAATGAGCGGTTAAAGAACTCACTGCGCCAGAACGGCGGCGCGGTGCCGCCGCTTTTCGCCGGCCGCACAATCACATCGTTGTGGGTGATGCGGTGCACCTGCCAGGCCTGGGTGCCCAGGGTAAAGTTGTCACCCACGGTGGCTTCCCAGACAAACTCCTCGTCCAGGTCACCCAGCACCGCCCCGGTATCAACGTGGCGCATGTTGAAATAGCCGCGGTCGGGAATGGTGCCGCCGGAATTGTACAGCGCCAGGATGGCGCCGCGGCTGGCCTTAACCGTGTGATTGATGCGGTCGTGGTTGAGCCGCGCCTTGAGTTCGCGGATGCGCGAACCCGCGTAACGGCCGGCCAGCATGTCGATGACCAGGTCAAACTGGCTGCGGCTGAGGTTGTGATAGGGCGCGGCGCGGGTGACCAGCTGATAAATGTCGTCAATCGGCCAGGGGTCGCTGGCGCAGATGGAGATGATGATCTGCGCCAGCACGTCCAGCGCGCCGTGCATCAGCGCTTGAGGCTCAATGTCCCGTTCCGCCACCGCGTCCGCCAGCACCGCGGCTTCGAGAAAGTCCTGGGCGTGGGTCGGGAACAGGGTGCCGGTGCTGGTCTCGCCGACCCGGTGCCCGGAGCGGCCGATGCGCTGCAGGGTTGCCGCCACTGAGGGCGGCGACTGCACCATTACCACCTCGTCCAGGTGGCCGATGTCGATGCCCATCTCCAGTGAATTTGTGGCCACGATTGCCCGCAGCTCGCCTTGCTTGAGGCGGTTTTCCACTTCGCCGCGGACCTCCCGTGCCAGCGAGCCGTGATGGGCATAAGCCAGCGGTGCGGTTTCTTTCTGGTTTATCTTCAGCGTTATTTTCTCCGCCATGCGGCGGCTGTTGGTAAAAAACAGGGTGGACTGGTTGGCGTGAATCACATCGCGGAAACTGTCGGACAGCGGTTCCCAGATTTTCTGGCCGTTCTCCGCGGCTTCCCGGGCCGCTTCGGGAAAACGCACGCGGAAGTCGATTTGTTTGCTGCCCGGGGTGTTGATGATTTCCACCCGCCGCGCGGTGCCGGCGGCGTCGCGGCCGCCCACGTAAGCCGCCACCGCGTCCAGGGGCGACACCGTTGCGGACAGGGCAATACGCTGAAATTCACCGGCAATGTCCGCCAGCCGTTCGGTATTGGCCATCAATTGCACGCCGCGGCGGTTATCCACAATGCTGTGAATCTCGTCCAGGATCAGGGTGTCCACATGGGCCAGGGCAATCCGGCCTTTCTGGGTGGTCAGCAGCAGCGACAGGCTTTCCGGGGTGGTAATCAGGATATCCGGGGGTCGCCGCAGCATCTGCTGGCGTTGGGACTGGGGCGTGTCGCCGGAGCGGGTTTGTACCTGCAGCGGAGGATAGGCGTACGCGCTTTCCAGGGTGCGCAGCGGTTCCAGCAGATTACGCTGAATGTCATTGTTCAGCGCTTTCAGCGGTGAAATATAAAGCACCCGGGTGCGGCGCGGCTCATCCTGCAGCTCGGCAAAGCGGCTCAACGCCCAAAGGAAAGCGGTCAGGGTTTTGCCGCTGCCGGTGGGCGCGGTAATCAGCGCATGGCGCCCCTCCGCTATCACCGGCCAGGCGGCCAACTGCACCTCGGTGGGTTCGCCGTAGGTCTCGGCAAACCAGCGGCTGATGGCGGGATGAAAGGACAGGGTCTGCAACATCCGTCGGATTACAGCACACCTGCAAGGAGGACACACCTCCTCAACGTGTCATAATGCCGTGGAGGTTTTCCGGGAGGATGTATGGCGGTTCTTGCGACCCTGCGCACCCTGATCTGCATGGGGGTGGCGGTGTTGGTGTGGTTTGTGCTGGTGTTAGCGCTGAACTTGCCGGACACCCTGGTCGGCGCCTTGCTGCCGGTCTGGGCCGGGGGCCTGGCCGGCGGGGTGGTCAGTTCTATTTTTTCCCTCCGGCAGGGTTTAACCATGGCGTTTGCCAGCGGCGTGCTGCTGATGTTCGGCTTCCTCTGGTACCGCCATATCATTGCTGACATCAGCCTCGGCGAGAACACCCTGATCAGCCTGTGGCCGGTGTGGTTCCCGGCGGCGTTTTACGTGGGCGCTTACGGCTACATCAGTCTGAGGACATTGCGGTGAGCAGCCTGGCTGAACTGCTGCAACCCGGGCAGCGGATATTTGTCGCAGGCAGCAGCAATGAGCCGGCGGGCCTGCTGCAAGCCATGTCGCAACTGGACCTGCCCGCGGACCTGCACTTTATCCAATTCCCCATCGGCGGTTACAACAACACCGACTTTACCGCCTGGAACAACAGCGCGCGGCTGACGACCTTTTTTATGACCCCGGCCTTGCGCCAGGCTGACCCGGACCGGCTGCACTTTCAGCCGATGCATATGCGCTGGGTCTATGACTATCTCAGCAGCAATATAGATGTGGCGTTGCTGCAGGTGGCCTACGACCGGCGCGGCGACCTGCGGCTGGGGCCGAACGCGGATTTTGCCGCAGCGGTGCTCGGTTCCGCGCGGATTGTGATTGCGGAACTGAACAGGCAGCTGGTGGCGCCGGCGGGGTGCCCGCGCATCAATCCGGCCCGCATCGACTATCTGTTTGAAAGCGAGCGGCCGCTGCCGGAATTGCCGGCGGCGGACATTGACAACACTGCACGGCAGATCGGCGCTCATGTGGCTGCGCTGATTCAAGACGGCGATTGTATCCAGACCGGCATTGGTGCCATTCCCGCCGCCATCCTGATGCAGTTGACGGACAAAAATGACCTTGGCATGCACGGCGGCCTGATTGATGACGGCGGCATGGCGCTGATCCGGGCCGGCAACATCAACGGCAGCCGCAAACCCATGGACCGGGGTTTACACGTTACCGGCATGGCGTTGGGCAGTCCGGCGCTGTATGAGTGGCTGGCGGACGAGCCCAGCGTGCTGTTCCGTGGTGCGGATCACACCCACGAGATCTCCGCCATCCGACAGTTGCCCAATTTTGTTTCGGTTAACTCAGCAGTGGAAATAGACCTCCATGGTCAGGTTAACTCCGAGGTGGCCGGCGGCCGGCAGATTTCCGGCACCGGCGGCGCGGTGGACTTTATGCGCAGTGCCCGCGCTTCCGCCGGCGGCCGTTCCATTGTTGCCATGCACGCAACCGCCCGCGGCGGCAGCGTGTCGCGCATCGTCAGGCGGGTGGAGCTGGTGACCGCGTTGCGCACCGATATCGACTATGTGGTCACCGAGTACGGGGCCGCCAGAATCAAGGACCTGCCCCATGACGCCCGGGTCGACGCCCTGATCGAGCTGGCTGCGCCGCAGTTCCGCGAAGCGTTGCGCGGAGAAGCGTGACACAAGCAGTCTTTAGCCACCAACGCGTGTGCGCTATTTCACGATTTTGTATTGTCGTTCACACGAGAAGGTCTAGGCTTATTTAGAATACCGACCCTGGATTGGAGATAAGGACAACCCACGCCATGGATTACATTGGCATCGACCCGGCTGTAGGCCTGGAATGCTCTAGCTGTAAACACATTTCCCGCCTACCCTATAGCGACCTGTTGAACCGTGTAATGGCGCAGGTGCATATCGATTGCGACGGGTGTGGGAGAACGATGCTGCACGACTGGACCACCGTAAGCGTGGTGCAGAACATCATCCGCAAGCGGCTCAAGCAGGCCAACGAAGAAAAGGCCAAGAAGACGGCTACCGGTTAGGTTTTAATCTCCGCCGCTGGGCAACTGGCTGATCATAAAGGCATATTCCTCAGCACGCTCGCGCAGCGAGTCGTAACGCCCCGACTGCCCGCCGTGCCCGGCCCCCATATTAGTTTTCAACAACAACGGCTGGCTGTCGGTTTTCAGATGCCGCAGTTTGGCCACGTACTTGGCCGGTTCCCAATAAGTCACTCGCGGGTCGTTCAGACCCGCCGTCACCAGCATGGGCGGGAATTCCCCGGCGCGCAGCTGATCGTAGGGTGAGTAGCTGCGGATGTAGGCAAATGCCTCAGCGTCGGTAATGGGGTTGCCCCATTCCGCCCATTCGATAGGGGTCAGCGGCAGGGTTTCATCCAGAATCGTATTCAGTACATCGACAAACGGCACGTGGGCCGCCACCGCGCCCCACAGGTCCGGCGCCTGGTTCACCGCCGCGCCCATTAACTCACCGCCGGCGCTGCCGCCGGCAATGCCGATGCGGCCGGCGCGGGTAAACTGCTCCGCAATCAGATGTCTGGCGGTATCCACAAAGTCGTTAAAGGTATTGGTGCGCTGCTGCAACTTACCCTGGGTGTACCAGTGGTAGCCCAGGTCGTCGCCGCCGCGGATATGCGCGATGGCAAATATAAATCCGCGCTCCAGCAGGGAGATGCGGGAAGGGGAAAAGCTGGGCGGGATGGCGTGCCCGTACGCGCCGTAGCCGTACAGGTATAAAGGTGCGCTGCCGTCCAGCGGCGTGTTGCGGTGATAGACCAGGCTGACCGGTATCTGCACGCCATCCCGGGCCGGTGCCATGAGGCGTTGGGTGACAAACTGACCAGCGTCGTAACCGCTGGGAATCTGCGCCACCTTCCGGGTCTGCAGGGTACGGCTGTGCAGGTCGTAGTCGTAGACCGTGCCGGGCGTCACCATGGAGGTATAGCTCAGGCGCACGGTATCGGTCTGAAAGTTTGGATTGGCGCCGAAGCCGGCCTCGTAGGCGGCTTCCGGGAATTCAACATAATGCTGTTCGCCGTTGCTGAGCACGCGGATCTGGTCCAGGCCGCGCACCCGTTCTTCCAGCAGCAGGTGCTGTTCCAGAACCAGGAATCCGGTCAGATAATGATCCTCATCTCCGGCCACATGCAGTTGCCACTGGTCTGCTGCCGGGCGGTCCGGCGGGGTCAAATACAGATCAAAGTTCGCTTGCCGTTTGTTGCTGCGGATCACCAGGCCCTGGCTGCCGTGGTCAACATCGTACTCGTGGCCGGACTGCCGCGCCGCCACCAGGGTGGGCTGGGCCTGCAGGTCAGCGCGGGGCACAAAGCGGACTTCGCTGGTGGTGTGACTGCCGCTCTGGATGAACACAAACTGTTCAGACTGGCTTAAGGTCAGGCTGACAAAAAAACCGCTGTCCTGTTCGGTGAACACTTCCGGGTCCGCGGCCTGGGGATCAGCCGCACCGGAGAGCTGGCGCAGGCGCACCTGGTAAGGGCGCCACTGCTCGCTGACCAGCACGTACATCAGGCTGCCGCCGTCCGCCGCCCAGACCGGGCTGCCCAGGGTATTGGGGATGGCTTCGGTGATGGGCTGACCGGATTGGATATCAATTACATGCAGCGTGAACCGCTCACCGCCGTCGGTATCTTCACTGTAGGCCAGGCGGCTGCCGTCGGGGCTGACCGCCAGCGCGCCGAGCCGGAAATACTCCGACGCCGCCGCCAGGCTGGTCTCATCCAGCAGCACCTGCCAGGCTTCGGGCTCAGCTTCCGGGGCGCGGTACCATGTTTTGTATTGCGCATCCCTGGCGTAACGCCACTGGTACCAGTAGCCGTTTTTCAGATAAGGCACGCTGTAGTCTTCCGCCGGCTGGCGGCCCTTCATTTCCTCGAACAACTCATCTACAAGGGGCTGCAGCGGCGCCATGTACTGTTCGAAATAACGGTTTTCCGCCTTCAGATAAGCCAGGATGTCAGCATCGTCTACCTCCGGATAACCGGCATCACGCAGCCAGGCATAAGGGTCTTCGATGGTGACCCCATGATGGCTGAAGGTGTGGTGGCGGCGCTCCGCAACCGGCGGCTGGGGCGGATTTGTGTCGGACACTGTGGAGTCGGGCATAGCGGGTTCCAATACGCTGCAGGCGCAGATGAGAATCACCAGAACCGGCAATAGTGAGCGGCGCGCAACCGGCGTCATCGGGGGGCGGCGTTTGGCGGCGGTCACTGGTTAATTCTGCATGTGCATAAAACCCGGCAGCATTCCCTAATGAAGCGGAAAAGGCAAACGTCTACACTGTCGGCAAACTATGGATTCAGATGCAAAGGGGGTAGGTGATTATGGCCCATGTTAAATCCATCGACCGGGCGGAGTTATCCGCGCTGGAACCGGTGCTGGCGGGGGCGGAAGCAGCTATGGGGTTTGTACCCAACAGCATGATGACCATGGCCCATATGCCGCAGCTGACCATGGCCTTCTCCATGCTCACCGGGGTGATTTTCGGTGCGGATCTGCAGGCCATGTTCAAGCAATATGAGTCACTGGTACCGGCGCCGGATGGCGCGGAAGACAATCTCAGCCCGGAACTGGTGCAGTTGATTGCGTACAGCGTCAGCCTCAGCGCCGGATGCCGGTATTGCCAGGCGCACACCTCCCACAACGCCCATCGTTTCGGGCTGGCTGAAGAAAAGCTGCAGCAGGTGCTGCAATATGAAAGTTCCCCGCTGTTTTCCGGCCCGGAAAAAGCGGTTATCGCGTTGGCGCTGGCGGCGGGACAGGTGCCCAATGAGAGTAATGCGGATCACTTTGCCGCCCTGCGGGAAGGGTTCAATGAGCGCCAGATAGTTCAAATTGTCGCTGTAATATCCATTTTTGGATTTCTCAACCGCTGGAACGACACCATGGCCACCCAGCTCGAAGCGCCTGCCACTGACTTTGCTGGCCGGGTGCTGGCTGACGGCGGCTGGGAAATCGGCAAGCACGCCGTCTAGCGGACCGGCGCATGTGCGGACGGTTTAACGTTACCGCTGACCCCTTGTCGAAACTGCTCTCCACCATGTTGGGGGTGGAGTACACTGGGGTTGATAACTTTAACGTTGCGCCGACGGAAATGGTGCCGGTATTGCGGGTGGATGCCGAGGGCCAGCCGCAACTGGTGCCGATGCGCTGGTGGCTGACCCCGTACTGGGCCCGTGAATTGACCAACAAATACAGTATGTTTAATGCCAAAGCTGAAACGGCGGCCAAAAGCCCGGCATTTAAGGAGCCGTACCGCAAACGCCGCTGCGTGGTGCCGGTCACCGGCTTTTATGAATGGTGCCGCGAGAACCAGCAGAAAGTGCCGTACTTCATTACCCCCTCAGCGGCTGACGGCCTGCTGCTGGCCGGTCTGTGGGACGCCTGGAAAAACAGGCAATCTAACGAAGAGCTGTTGAGTTTCACGGTGCTGACCACCAGCGCCAGCGATGCCATGCGTTCTGTCCACCACCGGCAGCCTGTGATGCTGTCGGTTGAGGAAGCCCGCGCCTGGTTGGATCACAGCGTGTCCACCGCGCAACTGGAGTATCTGCTGCAGCCGCGGTTGCCGGTGCAGCTTGACGCGGTTCCGGTCAGCACCCACGTGAACAATGCCCGCAACAAAGATGCCCGCTGCATGCAGCCCATTGCGCCTGCCAAGCCGTTAACCGGCAGCGCGGATGACGGGGTGCTGCATTGATTCTCAGGAAGGGCCATTGGTACGGTAAAGGCAAGCTGCTGGTTGCCGGCGCCAGCCTGGGTGAAGAGCTGGAAGTGGATCTGAACATCAGCGAAGACAGCAGCGGCTTTACCCTGGCCGGACAACTGCTGGGGGCTTTTTCCGGAGAAGTGTCAATCCGCGTGGCGCCCGACGAAGTGGGCACCTACGTGATTGATGCGCGGGTTGCGGCGGTGGCGCTGGACGGGGTGGCCAAGCTGGAGAGTGAGCCGAACCTGGTGCTGTTGTGGAACGAGGGGCAGACTCAGGGTGTCAGCGTGGCGTTGTTTGTCACGGGCAATGGCATCGGCTGCCGTGGTTTCTGGCAGGAAAACGGCAAGACCCGCACCTGGGAAATCCTGTTCCGGCTTAAACAGCAGGTGGTGGGCGGCAGCAATGTGGTGTCGCTGCGCAGGCGCCGCTAGGCGGAACCGCGCAGATAGGCCACGTCCGCCCCGGTAAGTGGGATCTCCAGCGCGCTGATGCAGCTTTCGGTTTCCGCCAGCAGCCGCGGGCCGATCAGAGGAAAGGTAGGGAACGGCTGGTGCAGCACATAAGCCAGCGCGATGTTGATCATTTCCACCCCATACTTGTCAGCCAGTTCCCCCGCGCGGGTGCGCCGGGCGAAGTTCTCCTCACTGAACCAGACCCGCTTCAGTTCGCGGATGGTGGGCTGCATGCTGGTGACCACGGTGTTCTCATGGGCGTTGTCGCTGATGACATGTTCCGCCCACGGGGTAAAAAAACCGCGCGCCTGGGCTGACCAGGGCATCAACGCCGTTTGCGTTTCCCCCAGATACTGCTGATATTCCCCGCTGTTTACCGTTTCCACCCCGGGCCAGATCGGTTCAACCATCTGCGCCAGGCTGAAGTTGTTGGAGACCGCGGAAAACCCCTGCAGGCCGTGGGACTCAGCATATGCGTTGGCGGCGCGGATGCGCCCCAGGGTCCAGTTGGAGCCCCCGAAACAGCGTATGCGGCCGGCCTGTACTTCAGCATTCAGCGCCTCAACAAACTCGCCTACGGGCACGTCGGGGTTGTCGCGGTGCAGGAAGTAGATATCCACATAGTCGGTTTGCAGCCGCTGCAGGGAAATATCCAACTGGCTGCTGATGTAACTGGGATAATTGTGCGGCGTGTGGGCGCCTTTACCGATGATGACAAGGTCTTCGCGGTTGCCGCGTTGCTGGTGCCAGTGGCCGAGCAGAGTTTCCATGCTGCCGCCGCCGTAGATGTGGGCGGTGTCGAAACAGTTTCCGCCCTGCAATACATAGTCGTCCCACATGGCGGTGGCGTGGGCCATGGAGGGCTGGTTGTCGCAGCCCATAACCAGCCGTGCAACGGGTTTTTGCAGGTCTTTAACGGCAGCGCTGCTGATGCGCGGTGCCGGATTTACAACATGCCACATGACGCCGCTGTGGTTGGCGGGCTGTTCGCTGGTGTACTCAAGACCGATGGCCTGCCGCCAACGGTCCAGATTGAGGGCGTTGTGCAGGCTGTCCTGCCAGGTCAGTTCCGCGGATTCCACAACGCCCGCCGCCAGGCAGTCAGCCACATGGTCTGCCTCGATCGCGTACAGAGGCGGGGCTGTGCCGCTGACGGATGAGCTTTCGCCGTTGCTTGTCAGTTCGAACGACCAGTTGCCGTCCCGGTCGGCGGGCAGCCAGGGGTTGGCGACGCGGATGCTGCCGGTGCTGCCGTAGATCACCGCGTGGTTGCTCAGATTCACGGACACTGAAGTGCTGATCTGCGCGCTGACGCCATTGGCAAAATGCAGCAACGCGGCAGCCCATTCGTCAACGCCGGTTCTGCCCAGGCGTCCGTGGGCGCTGAGAGTTTCCGGTTCCTCCCCAATTATGGTGCGCGCGAAGGATAGCGGGTAACAGCCCACGTCGAGAATGCCGCCGCCGCCCAGGTCATTGGAAAACAGGCGTGAAGCGGCGTCGAAAGGTGCGTGGTAACCAAACTGTGCTTCCAGATGGCGGACTTCGCCGATGGCGCCGTCACGGATCAGGCGCACAATTTCCCGGGTTTGCGGGTGCAGGCGGTACATGAACGCTTCCATGAGGAACCGGCGGTTGCGTCTGGCCGTCTGCACCATGGCCATGCATTCAGCGTGATTCAGCCCCAGGGGCTTCTCACACAACACTGCCTTGCCGGCCTGCAAGGCGCGGATGGTCCATTCGGCGTGCTGGGGATGGGGGGTGGCGACATACACCGCCTGTACGTCGGGGTCGGCAAGCAGTTGTTCATAGCCTGTATGGGTGTGCCCGGACTGCAGTTGGTAGCGGTCGGCAAACTTGTCAGCGCTGCTGCCTTCGCGGCTGGCTACCGCCAGCAACCGGTTTTTTTCCGACTCAGCCAACGCGTCAGCGAACGCGCGGCTGATATTCCCGGTGCCCAGGATGCCCCAGTTTACGGGGGAGGTTGTGTTCATTCAGTGTTCCGTGTTCAGTCAGCTTGTGAATAGATGGTGCGGCCGCGGGATACGGTAGAGACCACCCGCAGTTGCAGCAGGTTCTGGGGTGCCATGTTCAGCGGGTTCTGTGACAACACCACCAGATCCGCCTGTTTGCCCGGCGTAATGGAGCCCTTGGTGTCTTCTTCAAAGTTCTGATATGCAGCGTTGATGGTCATGGCGGCCAGGGCCTGTTTGATACTGATGCGCTGTTCCGGCCCTAACATGACCCCGCTGCGGGTGATGCGGTTGGTGGTTGCCCACAACAGACGAATCATATCCGGCGGCACAATGGGCGTGTCGTTGTGCACGGTAAAAGGCATATCTCTTTGCACCGTGGAGCGGGTGGGACTGATGCGGGCACCGCGCTGGGGTCCCAGTACCGAATCCCGGTGCCAGTCGCCCCAGTAAAACGTGTGGGCGGAAAAGTAGGACGGCACCACGCCGAGGGTTTGCATGGTGTCCAACTGGTCCTCGCGCAATACCTGGGCATGAATCATCACGGTGCGATGATCTCCCAGCGGGGTTTCTACTCTGCCCAGTGCGTCCAGCAGCATTTGCGCCGCAGCGTCGCCATTACAGTGCACCAGCATCGGCACGCCAGCGGTGATAAAGCGGGCGACAAGCTGATCTACCGTTTCCTGAGGAATGGTCGGGTAGCCCCGGTAGTCTTCCGCCAGACCCGCGGGGGGAACGTGGTAAGGCTGCGACAGATAGGCGGTCTTACCCTGGGGAGAGCCGTCCAACACCAGTTTAATACCGCCCAGTTTCAGCCTCTGACGGTAGCTGCCCAGGGGGATGTCCGCGGGGATTTCGAAGTCTGCGTGCATACCTACCGGGTACACCACAACATCCATGTTCAGGTCCGCGGTGGCCAGCCGTTGGTAGTCGGCCCAACTGGCGGCGCCGTCCTGCACGGTGGTGATGCCGTGGCTGGCGTAAGCGGCCAGCGCGCCGTCAATTTCCGCCTGGCTGATTTCTCCGCTGCCCATGTAGTGTGGCCTTAACGCCGCCATGGCGGTTTCTTCCAGCACGCCGTCGGGTTCCCGGCTGCCGCTGCGCCGGCGGATAATCCCGCCCAGCGGATCTTTGCTGTCAGCGGTAATGCCGGCCAGCCGCAGCGCGCTGGAGTTGGCTGCCGCCAGGTGGCCGGAAACGTGCAGCAGCACCACCGGATGTTCGGCGGACACCGCATCCAGGTCGTCCCGGTTCGGGTGGCGTTGCTCCGCCAGCAGCGAGTCGTCGTAACCCATGCCCACCACCCACTCACCCGGGGCAGGGGCGGTGCTGTGGACATAATCCTGCAGGGTTTGCTGCAGCTCCGCGATGTTGGTCACCGGCCCTACCGGCGGCGAGGCAACATTGGCCAGATTTACGGTTCTGGCCATGAAGGCAAAGTGCCCGTGGGCGTCGATCAGGCCCGGCAACAGCGCATTTTCACCCAGCTCTACGGTTCGGCTGGCGGTGCCCGGCCACAGTTCAGCATCCCCCACCCAGATAATCTTGTCCGCCGCCACCGCCACGGCGTTGGCGCCCTCGGTTAACGGGTCCATGGTGACGATCTGTTCACCTACGTACAGCGTATCCGCCTGCAGCGGTTGTGACGCCGCCGGTGCGCCCGGACCCGCGCTGCAGCCGGTAATCAGCAGGCTGACGGCAAAAGCTGCAGGAACTATGGAGGTGCGGTTATGTAAGTATTTTTTTACAAGCGTGTGCATGGCGCGGCCGGTGTGCGGAAAGGGGCAAAAGGTTGGCGCAGAAACAGGTATACAGGCAAGTTTTTTATCGCTTCCGGCCTCAATTTTTTCTCAATATGTTTCCCTTTTTGACGCAATTTTATTGCAGGTAGTTAGCTGATAATCATGCTCAAAACAGGAACTGGCACAGGACGTGCCGGAAAGGTGCGCCGGCTCCGGCCGGGCAAAAGGAATAAGGAGCACAAAATGAGAAGTTACACAGGTAAAAGTTTACGCAGGGGACTGCTGGCACTCGGGTTGCTCAGCGCAACCGCCGTGGCCCCGGCCGGCTGGGCTGATGACCTGGCGCTGCTCAACCCGGGTGCGGATGCGCTGGGTCATCCCGGTGCCATGTCCGCGTTGCCTGTGGGTAAATCTTATGTGCTGGGCATCAACCGCTTTGATCTGGACGACCACACCGAAATCCTCGGCTGGCAGCTAAGCCACTCCTGGTACCTGGGCCGCCAGGACGGCCTGGACTCAGGCCTGACCCTGGTGTGGCAGCAGAAAGAGAATCAGTTCAGTCTGTCCAAAGACGGCCTGCGCCTGACCCGCCGCTTCTAAAGCTCTACACGCGCACCGCTGGCATCCGCGGCTTCCATGTTGGCCTGCTTGGCCTCCATGAGCTGCGGTACCACCTGGTCCAGTTCGTCCAGGTCCCACACGCCGGCCGCCTTGTGAAACTGTTTGATCACCCGGGGCTGCTGCATGATGCCGACACCGCCGCGGCCGGTGTGAAAAATTTCTGAGGTGATGCCGGCACCTTCCGGACCCGCCAGCCAGGTCACGATGGGTGCAATGTGTTGCGGGCCGCCGGCATCCAGATCGTTCTGTTCCACCGTTTCGCCCCGGTTCTCGCGCAGCGGGATGGTCATGCGGGTGAGGGCGCCGGGAGAAATGGTATTCACGGTGCAACCGTACTTGGCCAACTCCAGGGCCAGTACCCTTGAGAACCCGGCAATACCGGCTTTGGCGGCGCCGTAATTAGCCTGACCGAAGTTGCCGTACAGGCCCGACACGGAAGAGAAGTTAATGATGCGGCAACCGGTGCGGTTGTTTTCGCGAATGTAGTTGGCAAAGGGGCGCGAGCAGCAATAATGGCCTTTCAGGTGTACCGCGATCACCGCATCCCAGTCCGCTTCCTCCATCTTGAAAATGGTGCGGTCGCGTAGAATGCCGGCATTGTTGACCAGCACGTCCATGCCGCCGAAAGCGTCCAGCGCGGTCTGCAGCAGCGCCTGCCCGCCGGCCACCTCAGCAACGGAATCGGTATTCGAGACCGCTTCCCCGCCGGCGTCGCGGATTTCCTGGGCCACTTCGTCAGCAATCATGGTGGTGCCGGTGCCGTCGGTATTGCCGCCCAGATCGTTGACTACAATTTTTGCTCCTTCCGCCGCCATCATCAGCGCCACTTCACGGCCGATGCCGCGGCCGGCGCCGGTAATCACCGCTACTTTGTCTTCCAACCTGGCCATAACAGACCCCCCTTCTCTATGAGTTCGTATTTGAATTGAGTTTGCCGTCTTGATTATGCGCCGCAGAATCTTTTTGGCAATTGCGGATATTACGGGTGGTGTAGCCGGCCTGGCCGGCTGAGTTGCCGGGCATTCCAACGCAGAATTGATATCATGCAGCGGCAGAAATGAAGGGTAAGAGGTGCAGGTGGAAGACAATCCCGGTGAGCATTTTGGCCTCGCCACCGCGGAGCTGGTGCGGGAAGTCTATGCGCAAGGCGCGGAACGGGCGGTATTGCTGATGCGCCACTCGGCGCGCACCTTCGACCGCAGCATTCACGACCTGCAGAACCCGCTGACGGATCACGGCCGCAGGCTTTGTCTGCAATTGGGAGAGGCATTGCCCAAGGACATCACGCTGAAAGGTTATGCCAGCCCCCCTGAGCGGTGTATGGAAACCGCGCAACTGGTGATCACCGCCCACGAAGATGGCGGCGGTGTGGGCCTGCGCACCCGGCCGGTGGAAGCCCTGGGGGTGTTTTACGCTCTGGATCAGCAGAAGATGTGGAAAGGTTTACAGCAGGTTGGCCTGCCTGACTATGTCGGCCAGTGGTTTGCCGACGACGTGCCGCGGGATGCCATGATGCCGGCTGATGTTGCGGTCCAGATGATTCTGCGTGTGCTGTGCGGTAAATTGTTTGCTGAGGGGGATAAACGGCAGCTGGATTTGTGTGTTTCCCATGACATGACCGTGTACACGGTCCGTCACGGCCTGGGTCTGGAACCGGTGACGGGGCCGGACGTTGAATTTCTCGATGGTCTGATTCTGTTTTCCAACGCCGGGCGGCTGTACATGCGCAGCCACCACGGCGGGGAAGTAGAGGTTCAGGCCTGACGCCTGGCGCGCGGGTGGTGAACCCGTGCCCAACGCTGCTTAGGTTCCAGCACAACCCGGATGTAATCCGTTTTCACGCCTGCCAGGTCCAGAGTCCAGCGGCCGTCAGCCCGGGGCGCGCGGATGGATGTTTTACCTCTGTACAGGGCAATACACTCGGTACTGTAGCGGCCCACGTTCAATTGCGCCTCACCGTGGTGGCGGCGGTTGTGCACCACCACCCGGCGCAGGGTGTAGTTGCGCAGGTCAATGTCGTAGTGCTCGCGGATCAGGCGGCGCAGCCTGACCTGGCCGTCGCCGCGGACGCGGACCGGCAGGTCCAGACGCACCCGTTCAGCGGCGGCGTACCGTTTGTTGGCCTGTTTGCCGTAGCGGTAGTGTTTGCCGGTGTAGTGTTTACCGGTGTAAGAATTGCCGTTGTAGTATTTATTATAATGGCGCCAGTGCTTGTTGAATTTGTCAGTGTAGTAACGCTGATCGTCAACGTAGCGGCTGTTGTGGTGCGCGTGCACCGCGCCGCTGCTCAATAGCACCGCCGTCAGCATCAACGCTGAGACCTTAGCCACCGCTGTGCGGGACTTTGTTACGGGCTTCATTCTAACCTCCAACCGGTTTGCTAAAGTGTGCCGCCAGCATAGGCGGCGGGGGCTGAACCGGTGGTGAACCCAGGCTAAACCGGTGCTGAACCTAAACTAAACCGGGGCTGAACGGGGCGTCAGCCGTCAGCCGGTTCGCGCAGCAGGGTGAAGGTGTAGAGGTAGCCGTAGATGGCGGTGAAAAAGATGCTGGGGGCCACG
>JANQOA010000167.1 GCA_028279305.1 Pseudomonadales bacterium | reverse complement strand
CGCGCACCAGGAAACTGTGGCGGTTCAAATGTGGCGAAACTCCAGCAGGGTATCTACACACCAGGCCGGTGGACGGGTAACTAAGTTGTTTCGGGGTGTGGGCGACAGGACGTCGCCGCCACAGCCTACAGGGACGTATTTACGGCGGCCCGAGACAACTTAGTTGCTCGGCAACCGGCCGGATAAGCAGTACCCCTTCCAACGACAATTGCTGAACTCAGCACCTGGTGGTTTAACGCCGCATGTTGAGGTGGCCCGATACCGCGAGGGCAGCGTGTGAATAACAAAGCTTCAGGACCGTCGCCGACAGGGATGTCGGCGCCGGAGCGTACACGGACGTATTCACAGCGTTCTTGAACTTTGTTATTTACTAAGCTGACCGGGATAAACAGCACACCCCAAACATCAATCGACCGAAATCAGCATTTCCTGCAATTCAGCATAGTCCCCCGCCCGAGGGTATTGCGGAAACTGCGCACAGATATTCTCCGGCGCCTGGAAGAAAAATCCGTGGTCAGCTTCTTCAAGCATGGTGACGTCGTTAAATGAGTCACCGGCGGCAAGCACTTTGTAACGCAGTGACTGGAAAGCCTGCACGGAGCAGCGCTTGGGGTCCGGCTGGCGGATGCGGTAGTCGACGATGCGGTCGTCTTCAACAACCAGCCGGTGACACAGCAACAGCGGGTGCCCGAGCTTTGCCATCAGCGGCGCGGCAAATTCATAGAATGTGTCGGAAATGATGGCCACCTGGAACCGCTGCCGGGCCCAACGGATGAAATCAACGGCGCCGGGCAGCGGGTCCAGTTTGTCAATTTCACGTTCGATGAGGGACATGCGGATATCCTTATCCCGCAGTATATCCAGCCGGTAGCGCATCAGGTCGTCGTAAACCGGGATGTCCCTGGTAGTCTTCTGCAGCTCGGTTACGCCGGTGGCGGCTGCCACCGCCTGCCAGACTTCCGGTACCAGCACGCCCTCCAGATCCAAACACAGTACATGCAAACTAATATTCTCCCATGCGGCGGACGGCTGCCGCGCCTACTTGACCGGCAGTTCGACGTCGTCGAACAAGGCGGCGCGTTCTTTGCTGGTGGTGCAGGCGGCAGCAGCCTGCACTACGTCTTCCTTAAGGTGAGGGGCAAACGCCTCGATAAAATCCAGCATATAGCGGCGCAGAAAAGTACCTTTGCGGAAACCGATGTGGGTGATGCTGGACTCAAACAGATGGGCGGCATCCAGCGCCACCAGGTCAGCATCCTGCACCGGATCGTGGGCCATGTGGGCAATAATGCCAACCCCGAGTCCCAGGCGCACATAGGTCTTGATCACATCGGTGTCGGTGGCGGTAAATACAACGTTGGGGTTCAGGCCGGCACCGCGGAATGCGTCATCCAGCTTCGAGCGGCCGGTAAAACCGAATACATAGGTAACAATGGGGAAGTCGGCCACCGCCTGCAGGGTCAGCGGCCCCGCTGCGGCCATTTCCACCAGCGGATGATCTGACGGCACCACCACCGCCCGGTTCCAGCGGTAACAAGGCATCATGACCAGGTCCTGGAACAGCTCAAGGCCTTCGGTGGCAATGGCAAAATCCGCTTCCCCGGATACCGCCAGCTCGGCAATCTGCTCCGGGGAACCCTGATTCATGTGCAGGGCTACCGCCGGGTACGTAAGGCGGAACTCCTCAATAATGCCCGGCAGGGCATAACGCGCCTGGGTATGGGTGGTGGCGATGGTGAGGCTGCCTTCTTTTTCGTTGGAGTACTCCTGTGCGACCTGTTTGATGGCCCCTACTTCGCGCAGAATTTCTCCGGCCATGGCAATGATCACCTCCCCCACCTGGGTGACGTGGGTGAGGTGTTTGCCGCTGCGGGCAAATATCTCCACGTCCAGTTCGTCTTCCAGCAAACGGATCTGTTTACTGATGCCGGGCTGGGAAGTAAACAGGCTTTGCGCGGTGGCTGAGACGTTCAGATCGTGATGGGCGACTTCCCAGATGTAGCGGAGTTGCTGCAGCTTCATGAGTTTCCGGACCGAATGGGCTTAACTTTCTAAATAGTGCTTTGTTATAAAAACCAAAGCAAGCATAACATTTGGAATAAATCCGCTATTGAGTGCCTTCACCCTTCCTGATTGGTCACGCCATGGGGTACGTGTCCGGTAGCCACATGCTCCGCGGCTTTTTCACAGTGGCTGGTCTGGTCGTCAAAAAATATATCAGCGCCAAAGCCGCGCAAAAATTCAGTTTTATCCATGCCGCCCAGGAACAGGGATTCATCCAGGCGGATGTCCCAGTCCCGCAGCGTGCGGATCACCCGCTCGTGGGCGGGGGCGCCGCGTGCGGTCACCAGCGCCGTGCGGATGGGGCTTTTGCCGTCCGGGAACTCCTGCTGCAAGCGGTGCAGCGCAGCCAGGAACGCTTTAAACGGCCCGCCGCCCAACGGCTGCTGCGCCTGCTCGCGTTCCGACGCGCTGAACGCATCCAGCCCGCGGTGCTGGTAAATCTGTTCCGCCTCATCGGAGAACAGCACCGAGTCGCCGTCGAAGGCCAGGCGTAGGGTATCGTCGTCGCCGCTGCTGCCGGATCCTTTGTAGCGCCCCAGCAACATCGCCGCAGCCACGTTCTGGTCCAGCGCCCGGCGCACGTCCTCGGCAAAGGTGGACAGGAACAGTTCACAACCGAACGCGGCGATATAACGGTACGGCGACTCGCCGCCGCAGAACGCCGCCCGGGTGATGTCCAGGTCATATTCGCGGATTGAATTGAACACCCGCAGCCCGGTATCAGCGGAGTTGCGCGACAACAACACAACCTCCACCCGGGGCTGGGCCAGACGCTTGTTGATGTTCAGCAGCTTCTGTACCAGCGCGTAACCGTCGCCGGGTTCAAGGACCGCGTCTTCGTTGGCGATCTGGTAGCGGCGGTAGGCTTCCAGCCCCTGTTCTTCATAGATGCCGTTGGATTCGGATAGATCAAACAGCGCGGTTGAGGAGATGGCTACGCTCAGCGGTTTGTCCCGCGTGTTTAACTGACCCGGCGGCTCCGGCACGGTCAGGCGTCGAGGTCCGGGATCAATTCACTTTCGAGTTTATTGATCATGTCTTTGAGTTTCAGCTTACGCTGCTTGAGGCGTTGCACCCGCATGCTGTCGTGATGGCGGCTTTCGATCAGGTGTTTGATGACCACATCCAGGTCGCGGTGCTCCACCCGTAATTCGTCCAGCCAACCCTGTAATTCTGTCTGGTCCAAGGCTACTTAAATATCCCAGTTTCCGTGGCATGATAAGGGCTTGTGGAAAAAGTGTAAGTAAATTTTGAAACTTATTGGCCTGATCGTTGGCCTGTTTGCCCTGGCCATCGCCTACCGCTATTTCACCCGCGCGCACCGGATAACTCCAGGCGCGAAGCACCAGCCTGCGCGTCAAAGAGCCGCCATGAGCAGGCAAGAAGCCTGCGCGGTGCTGGGCATTACCTATCCCGCCAGCCAGCAGGCCGTGGTGGAAGCCCACCGCCGCTTGATGCAGAAGCTGCACCCGGACAAAGGCGGCTCCGCCCACCTGGCGCAGCAACTCAACGAAGCCAAGCGCATTCTCCTCAGCAACGATCCGTGAGCAACAGCGCACACTAATTCATCAGCGGCCGGCGTAAGCTCCGCCTATGGCAAATTTTGCACTTGCAGATAGACGTAGCAAGCCGCGATTTCCAACTGAAGGCCTGGTAGTTGCGGTGCGCCGCAAAGGCAGACTGCACCGGCTGGAAGGATTGGCGACCAACTTCAATCGCCACGGCGTTGCCATCGTCCTCGATCAACCCATACCGAAGGAAACCACGGTGTACGTTACGTTGAGTAATGGCGATACCCGGGTGGACGAGGTGATTGGTGTTGTGCACAACTGCATTGCACAGCAACACGGTTACCGCTGCGGCATCCAGTTCCGCACTCAGTCCGCCATGCAATTTGATCAGGAATTGGTTGAAGCCACGCTGCGCCTGCTGGAAGCGCGTTTCAAGACCCGCTGCGCGGAGTAAGCGCTAGCGGGTTTCCATCAGAATCTGGGCTTCGCCCTCCAGCGCGGTCAGGCGCCGCACCCAGTTGTCCAGCAGCATGAACTCTTCGTCGTCCACGGCAAATGTCTGGCTGATCTGCTTCAACAGACACTCTTCCTCAATTTCGAAGGCACCGTCCGCGTAACTGAGTTTCAACAAATTCAGCAACGCGATGATACGCGACTGGCGGCTGTCGAAAATCTGATCGATGCCTTCCAGTTCCATGTATTCGAGTTCTTCGGTGGAGGTGAGATTCATCTCCCGCCGGAACTCGTTCATCATGCCTTCTTCGTTGGGATCCAGCAGCCCGTCCGAAACCACCACATTGTGGGCCAGGCGCATCAGCGCATGGCGCTGTTCATCCCGCAATGCAGAAAGCCACATGTTCTATACCCGCTACCCGTCAAGCCGTCAGATTCTGAATGAAGCTGGCAATCATGATCACCACACACAGCCAGCCGACGCCGATGAAACCTTTCATTACCCAGCTTTGATCAAAAAAATCTTCAATAAGATGCCACATGCAGAATGATCCTTGGTTGAGGGCCGATGGTTGCAGGCCGAAAGGCGCTATTTTAGCCTGGCCGGCGGACTGAATGAAACCGCCTCCCCGACGATCTCAGCGTACAAATCGTGATCGTCGTGGCGCAGAATCCGGGCCCACACGAAGTCCCCGGCGCGTACCCTGGCAGCGGTGCCTGAGCCGGGCTCGATATACACCACGCCGTCAATTTCCGGTGCGTCAAACTGGCTGCGTCCGGTCACGGCGGGGCCGGCGGCGGTGTTTTGCACCTCATCCACCAGCACCCGCAGGGTCTTGCCCAGGTGCCGGTCCAGGCGCTGTTTGCTCACCTCTGCCTGCACTTCGTAAACCAGCTCCTGGCGGTCCAGTTTATCGCCTTCGTCCACCGTCCCCGGCAGCCCGTTGGCGGCAGCCCCGTCCACCGCTGAATAGGTAAAACATCCCACCCGGTCCAATTGCGCTTCCTGCAGAAAGTCCAGCAGCACGCCTACATCGTCCTCGGTCTCTCCCGGGAAGCCGACAATAAACGTACTGCGGATGGCCAGCTCGGGGCAGATCCGGCGCCACTTTTGAATGCGCTCCAGGGTCTGCTCCGCGGCCGCCGGCCGGCGCATGGCGCGCAGTATCGCCGGTGAGGCATGCTGCAGCGGAATGTCCAGATACGGCAGGATTGTGCCTTCCGCCATCAAAGGCAACAGGTCATCCACGCTCGGGTACGGATAAACGTAATGCAGGCGCACCCACGGTGCAATTTCGCCGAGGCGCTCGCACAGGGGCAATAGCCGGGTCTGCAACTCAACATCACCTACCCGGTCCGCGGCATAACGCAGGTCCACGCCGTACGCGGAAAGGTCCTGGGCAATCACCAGCAGCTCCCGGGCACCGTCAGCCACCAGTTGCTCAGCCTCCTGCAACACATTGCTGATCAAACGCGAGCGTAATTTACCGCGCATGTGCGGGATGATGCAGAAGCTGCAGGTGTGATTGCAGCCTTCGGATATTTTCAGGTAAGCGTAGTGTGGTGGTGTCAGGCGGGAGCGCGCTTCACCGGGCAACTGCTGCACATCCGCCCCGGGCGGCACGTATTCCGCCACGGCCTGCATGACCGGTTGCACGTCAGCCGGGCCGCTGACAAATTTAAGTGACGGGTAACGGTCTTTCAGGTGCTCCGAATCCGCGCCCAGACACCCGGTGACCACCACTTCGCGGCCGCTGTCCAGCACCCGCTCAATGGTTTCATAACTTTCCGCTTTGGCGTGGTCAATAAAACCGCAGGTGTTGATCACCACCACCTGGGCCTGCTCTTCCTCCGCCACCACATCGTAGCCCCGGCCGAGCAGCCCGGTCACAATGTGCTCAGAATCCACCAGCGCCTTGGGACATCCCAGACTAACAAAACCTACCCGGCGCGATTCGCTCAACTCTACCTCTGCATGAAAATCCGCCGCGCTATAGTACAAGGCTGCCGCTGCAGTGCCTAATTCCCTTACAATGGCCGGGTGACCAGTTTTTTTGCCAAGTTTCCCGGTGCCCTGGCGGCCCTGGGCCCCACCCATACTTTTGTCACCGCCAATGAACGCCTGGCCAGCGAACTGCGGCGGGCTTACGACCTGCTGGCCGGAGACCGCCTTGCTCAAACCGATGGCGCTGCTGCCTGGACACCTTTGCGTTGCTTCAGCATGCAGCAGTACTTCCGCCAGCAGCTTTCCCGGGCCCAGGACCTGGGGCTGACCGGTCGCCGCCTGTTGCCGGACTCGCTGCTGTTGCAGACCGCCATGCAGTGTCAGCCCGGCGGCCAACTTTCCAGTCAACTCATCGAGAACTTTCTGCGCGCCTGGCATCTGCTCCACCGTCACCGCATCAACACCCGCGCTGCGCCGTACGACGAACCCCGCTTACAGCCATTCAGCGCCTGGGTGGATGCGGTGCGCGCGGCCCTGCCGGAGCAGTATGTTGCGGAAGAACAGATCCCCGAGCTGCTGGCGGAACTGCAATGCTGGACGCAGCGGCCCCTGCTGCTGGATCACATCGACCAGCTTTCACCTTTGGAACAACACTATTTTGCGGCGGCGGCCGCACACCAGCCGGTAGTACAGCGCCACTCGCCGCAAACCGGCCTGCCGGACTGGGGCGGTGAGGCTGAAGCCGCCGGCGGTGTGCGCAGCAGCCGCTTGTACGCATGCCAGAGCCTGCGCCAGGAAGTGGCCGCCGCGGCAGGCTGGGCATACCGCTGCAAAGCTGCACAAGCAGACGCGCTGATTGGCATAGTAGTGCCGAATCTGACCCGTCATTACGACATGGTTAAACGCCAGGTGGGCGAAATTCTGGATCCTGCCGCCGGCAGCCTGAGCTTTCGATTTGAAATCAGTGCCGGGGTGCCTCTGGCCCGGCACAGCGTATGGCGTGAGGCCAGACTGTTGCTGACATTGTGCAGCGGGCAGATCAGCAGTGAGCAACTGCAACAACTGGCGTATGCCCGCTCGCTGCAATTGCGTGCCTGGCGGCGCCGGCTGCAACCCTGGCCCGGACAACTCGGACGCACGGTCAGCCTGCAGGGATGGACGGCGCTGGAGGACAGCCCCGCGGCGCTGTCCGCGTTGTGCGAGAGTTGGCCGCGGACGGCGCCGTTGGCCGACTGGGTAGCCCATTTTCTGCAGGTATTGTGGGCCTGCGGCTGGCCCAACGCCAGCGACGCCCAGTCGGTACAGTATCAGGCCAGTGAAGCTCTCACCAACAACCTTATGCGGGCCAGCCGCAGCGGCGGCAGCCGCCCGCTACCGGCAACGGAAGCGCTGGCCCTGCTGGAACTGGTGCTGGAAAGT
>JANQOA010000161.1 GCA_028279305.1 Pseudomonadales bacterium | reverse complement strand
TCCCGTGCCTGTATGGCCACATAGGATATTTGTTGATCGGACCAGCCCAGCAGTTGCTGCGCCACCGGGATGTCGGCAATCACCACTCCGGAGTTGCTGTCCACCTCCCCATTCAGCGGCAGCGGCAACCGGGCCGCGGTTAACGGATCCGCCCAGACGCCATCCCAGGCAAAAGTACCGCTGCCGGTAACCCGCGCGGAGCCGCCGCGTTGCAGGTCGCCGCCGGCGGCGATCAGATCCACGCCGATCACCCGCGCCAGCCGCCCGTTGATCTCCAGGTTCTCGTCAACCACCGGCGCCATACCGGTTAACCGCGGGTAACGCCCATGGCGCCAATCCCGGCGAAGCTGAAAATAGGTGTCAGCGGTCAACGCCGGGCGGTGCAGAAAGTGGCTGTACTGTCCCAGCAGCGGCGGTTCCAGACCCTCAAGCTGCTCTGCCACCCGGGTGCTGATCAGGTGCACGCTGACCACCGAAGTGACGCCCAGGCAGATTCCCGCCGCCGCCATCAAGGTTGACCAGGGTGATCTGCGGAGGAAGCGCCACAGGCTAACAGCCAGCATCTTCAGGCATCCATCCGCAGCCGGTGCTGGGCGCGGGCGGCAATCTGCTCACTGTGAGTGGCCACCACCAGCGCGCTGCCGGAAGCCTGCGCCGCGGCAAACAGCAGGTCCGCCACCTGCCTGGAATTGGCCTGATCCAGATTGCCGGTTGGCTCATCCGCCAGGATCAGGGCCGGCTGCAGCAGCAACGCCCGGGCGACCGCCACGCGCTGCTGTTCACCCCCGGACAGGGTTTCCGGAAAAACGTGCAGACGCTGCTCCAGGCCAAACTGGCGCAGCAATTCCAGCGCTCTGGCATCTAGGTCGCGGCGCCTGTTGAGGCGGCCCGGCAGGCGCACATTTTCCGCCACGGTAAGGGTTGGAATAAGATTAAAAAACTGATGCACATAGCCGATATGGCGGCGCCGGGTACGGGTGCGCTGATTTGTTGAGGCGCTGTGCCATGCCAGGCGCTGCCCGGCAACCGTCAGATATACTTCGCCGCTGTCCGGCGTCAGAGTGCCGGCGAGGATGTTCAGCAAAGTGGACTTGCCGGAACCGCTGGCGCCGGTGACCGCCATCGACTCACCGGCGGCCAGGGTAAAGCAGACCTGCCGCAGTACGTCAATCTGCACGTCACCGTCGCGGAAGCTTTTATGCAGATCTACAGTTTCGACTACCGCAGCCACGGTCAGCGCAGCGCCTGCATTCCCTGACGGTTGAGCTCAGGTGTAAGCGGCATCAGGTGATTGCCCCGGTTGACCCTCGCGAGAGCCTCGCTCACGGTGCTGAACTGACTTAACGTCTCCAGCGAGCGTAACGTGGGATCGATCATCTGCCAGTCGCCGGCCCGGTGTTTGGCCAGCGCCACGGAGGGTTTTATCCACTGTTCGTCCGCCGCCTCGCCGGCGTGCGCGGCGGTCTGCTGTTGAGGCGGCAGCGCGGCAAGGAAAAATCGCGTATCAAAACGGCGCGGTGCCATTTCCGGCGTTATCCAATGGCTGAAGTAGGCCAGCAGCTCGCCGCAAACCATCAGTCTTTCAGCGCGGCAGATTTCCTCAAAACTGACGCGCCCGGCCAGCAAAGACTGCCGGTGCCGGGCAAAGCGCGCCTGATCCGATTGGTCAGACAGGGCCAGCGGCCGGCCGTCGCGCCGCGCCACCAGCACCCCGGCTTCTTCAAAACACTCCCGCGCCACCGCCACCCAATAGCGCAGCCCGCCCGCAGCAATGCCCAGGCGGTGACTGGCGTCCGCATCGTTGATGTTCTCACACAGATGGGGCGCAAAATCCGCTTCGTCTACCTTGCCGCCGGGAAATACATGCAGATCCGGGAACGCACCCGCCCGCCCGGGGCGCTGGACCATATATACCTCCAGGCCGTCCGCTGCATCCCGCACCAGCATTACGGTTGCCGCCAGCCTGATGCCATTGCGTTCAAGTTCCTGCAATTTCTACTCCACCCGGCGGGCTTCAAGTCCACCAACAATCAATCAAAGCGGCGCGGCGGCGCCAAGGTGCTTGACCGGTTCCCTCCTAACAGTTATTTATAACCGGGCCGGTCGGGATGCAGCACATTCCTGCCCTGACGGCGTTCCGCCATCTTGCCAACAGGAATGCAATATGAGGCTAGAAAAACACAGATTTGTGGTCCGGATCCCTATTCCGGTTCACCAGCGCGTTTCCAACGCCGCCAGACAACACCGCCGCAGTATCAATGCGGAGATTGTAACCCGTTTGGAACATTCGTTCAGCGCGGACTGCACCTGCAGTGCGGCGGCGCGCTGCGCCCTCTACCCGGATGCCGCACCGCACTCTGAACTACCGTCGAAATCTGCACTGTCCGCCGCTGAAACCTGGGTAGTTAACGCCTACCGCCGCTTGCCGCAGACAAAACGCCATGCCTTGCTGGCGCTGCTGGGCTGATCGGCTGATCGGCTGATCGGCTGATCGGATCAGCATCCGGCTGACGGCGCTAGGTGCGGGCCGTGACCCAGCGTTCCAGCAGGCCAAATCCCAACTCAGTGAAAATCGCCAGCAGCGCGGCGGGAATGGCGCCCTGCAGGATCATCTCCACGTTATCCAGGGACAAACCCACCACTATGGGGTCACCGAGGCCGCCGGCGCCGATGAACGCCGCCAGGGTGGCCGTACCGATGCTGATCACCGCGGCAGTGCGGATGCCGGCAAATATGGCGGGCAGTGACAGGGGCACCAGCACGTGGCGGAGTTGATCCCGCTCGGACAGCCCCAGGGCAAGCGCCACCCTGGTCAGGCTGGGGTCCACGGTGGACAAGGCTGTCACCGCATTGCGCAGTATCGGCAGCAGGGAGTACAGGAACAGCGCAATCACCGCCGGCAGCATGCCGATGCCGAACAGCGGAATCATCAACGCCAGCAGGGCAATGGAAGGGATGGTCTGCAGCAGGCCGCAAAAGTAAATCACCGCGGACGCGAGCCGCTCGTGCCGGTAGATCAACAGGCTGACCAGCAGGCCAACAAAAATAGCCAGGCCCAGCGCCATCCCGGTTAACTGCAGATGGCGCAGCGTGTTGCGCCGCAGTTCCACCCACATATTCGACACCCTGACCGGCGCTACCACCCCCAGGGGCGCCAGAAAGTCTGCCGCCACTTCAGCAAAACTGCGGCCGGCAAACACCACCTCTGCGTTCAGCGCCTGCATACGGGCGTCATCTATACTGCCGGTCAGGACCGCCAGCTGGCGGCGCGCCGCTGCCGTGACCCGCCGGTTGACCAGCGGCGCCGCGTAGTAACTGGGGAAATAATTCAAGGTATCCTGCAGCACGCGCAGGTTGTAACGTACCAGTTCACCATCGGTACTGTATGCATCCGTGACCCCGATGGAGCCCGCATGCAACGCCTGGTAAGCCAGTCCGTGTTCTATCCCCCGCACCGGGCCGCGCAGTCCGTATGCTGCCTGCAATCCCGGCCAGCCGTCTTTGCGTTCCAGAAACTCGTGGCTGAAAACCATGCTCAGCTCCGGCGCCCCGGCCAGGTCAGCAATGCTGTGCAGCCCGCGCGTCCGGGCTTCATGCTCGGTAACGGCAATGGCATAAGTATTGTTAAATCCGAATTGCGGCAGTAATTCCAGTTGCTGTCCGGCCAGAGCCTGATTGATTTCCGCGGCTACCGGATTGCCGGGCATTTTCAGAATCGCCTGACCGAGGGTGCCGGTGTATTCAACGTAAATGTCTATTTCAAGATTTTTCAGCGCCTCATAACAAATCAGGGTGCCGCCGAGGCCAAACTTCCGTTCTACATTAAACCCTCCCGCCTCGAGGGTCTGCGCAACAATTTCGCCCAACAGGTAACTCTCGTTGAAGTTTTTGCTGCCGACGCGGATCACTTCGGAGGCATGGGCCTGCACCGCCAGGCTACTGCACGTATACAGCAGCAGATAAAGTGCAACAGTTGACGCTGAGTGAATTTTCAAGACAGCTGACTCTGTACCAGCGCGTGCACGTAGTCCGTGGCCGGCGCGGCCAATACCTGCGCGGTAAGGCCGTGCTGCACCACCCGGCCTTCGTGCAGAATCACCAGGTATTCCGCCAGGCGGCGGGCTTCCCGTAAATCGTGAGTCACCAGCAGGGCGCTCACGCCTTCCGCCTGTTTGACATATTCAAACCGTTCGTAAAGCTCCACCCGGGTAATGGGATCCAGCGCGGAGAACGGTTCGTCCAGCAGCAACAGCCGCGGCTTCAGCATCAGCGCCCGGCACAAGCCTATACGCTGCTGCTGCCCGCCGGACAGTTGCCGCGGCAGGCGTCCGGCCACATCCGCCGGCAGGTCCACTTCCGCCAACAATTCGTTGAAGCGGGCACGCATGTCGGTTTCCCTCCAGCCTTCCAGCCGCGCCACCAGGGTGACGTTCTGCTGCGCTGTCATGTGCGGGAACAGGCCGCCGCTCTGCACCGCATAACCTATGCCGCGGCGGTATTTGTCCACTTCCTGCAGGGGAATCGGCTCACCAAAAACCAGTACCCGGCCGGCATCCGGACGCAGCACGCCGTTGGCCAGCTGCAGCAGGGTGGTTTTGCCGCTGCCGCTGGCGCCGACAATGGCGGTGGTGGCACCTGCCGGGCAAGACACTTCAACGTCATGCAGCACCTGCAGGTTGCCGAAGCGCTTGCTGATGCCGCTGTAGCTGACACAGCCGGTCAAAGCCGGTACCGCCGCCGCAGGTCCATGGCGTGCTCCGCCAGCTGCTGTAACAGGCGCACATTGCGCTCCTGTCCCGCCGGCCCGGATTGGTCCAGCATCAGTGCCTCCAGGCGCTGTTCGTACTCCTGCAGGTTCAGCCAGTCGCCTTCGCCTTCCAGCTTGCTGATGACAAAGTGCCCCCAGTGTTGCAGCTCGTCCGCGTCCAGCAGGCCGGCAAAAGAACGCGCCTTCATGCGCCGGGCCAGCACAGCCAGCCGCTGGTCGTTGAAATCCAGCAGCGGCCAGCGGCCGGCGCTGATTTCCGTGTGCATGTGCTGACAGCGGGAGCGGTCCTCGTCCTGTAGAAAACCGTCGTACAACGCCGCATCAGGATCCGCCGCCGGTGCCGGCCTGGGCTGCTGATAAACGCGCGCCAACTTTTCCGCAATGCCGCCGCGGCGCAAGCGCCGCGCCCGCTCCTTCACCAGTCCGGGATCAATTTCCAGGCGCTGCAGATTCTCTTCGTTCAGCACTTCAAAAGGCGCTACAAAGGGGCAACGGTTGAGTCGGATTTCTTTCAACGGCGGCCGCTGTTCCGCGCCCGGGGTAAACAGGTGCTCCGCTAGTTCAGCGGCGGGTTGTTCCAACAGCACCTCTATGTCTTCCGCCAGATCCACCACAATCACTGAAT
Organism: Pseudomonadales bacterium; assembly: GCA_028279305.1. Classification (GTDB taxonomy): domain Bacteria; phylum Pseudomonadota; class Gammaproteobacteria; order Pseudomonadales; family Azotimanducaceae; genus UBA4421. The sequence continues at coordinate 1,940 of JANQOA010000161.1, read as the reverse complement.
TGCCGTTGCTGGGATGACGCGCCATCGGCAGAATCGGCGCAACCCCAAACCGTGCCCGCGGGTACATGCCGGACACATGTACCCGCACATGCTGGGTAAAGGGTTCCAGCAGCGCGCGGATCTTCTTCTTGTGTCTTATGGAGAAATAGAAATCAAACAGCTTGCGCTGCTGCCGGCGGATCAACCGCGCCATGGACACCGTGGCGTGTACATCGGACATGGCATCATGGGCGTGGCCGTGCTCGATGTTATTCGCCTGGGTCAGCACTTCCAGTTTGTATACCGGCAAGCCGTCTTCGTCCACCGGCCAGTTTATGCCGTCCCGGCGCAGAGCGCCGGTGGCGCGCACCAGGTCGATGATGTCCCACCGTGAGTTACCCTGTTGCCATTCGCGGGCATACGGGTCAAGCAGGTTGCGGTACAGGCCGTAACGGATAAATTCGTCGTCAAAGCGCAAGCTGTTATAACCGGCAACACAGGTACCGGGCTGACTGAAGCGCGCGTGGATTTCCAGTAACGCCTGGGTTTCGCTGATGCCTTTGTCGTGTGTGAGCTGCGGATGGATGCCGGTCACCAGGCTGGCTTCCGGATTGGGCAGCACATCGTCAGCCAGTTGCACGTAGGTGCTGAATTCTTCCTCCAGCGGATTCAGTTCCGCATCTGTACGCAGCCCGGCGAATTGCACGATGCGGTCCCACTTAGGATCCGTGCCGGAGGTTTCCAGGTCGTACCAATAGAAAGTATCTGCCATGTCGGCTACTCTCTGCCCCGCATATCCATGAAATACCCCGATCCTAAAGCTGTTGCCCTTCCCGTCGGGCCTATTGTCGCATGTCTGGCCGCAGGCCTCATGTGGTTTTACGGCGAAGCGCCGGCAGCCATGTGCATCACTGTTGCCGTCACCGTCTGGGTGGTGATCTGGTGGATGTTCGAACCCATCCCCATCCCGGCCACGTCACTGCTGCCGCTTGCGTTACTGCCCTTGTTTGGCGTGCTCACACCTCAGCAGGTCGGCACAGCTTACGGGCATCCGCTGGTATTGCTGCTGATGGGCGGGTTTCTGCTGGCCACTGCGTTGGAACGCAGCGGCGCCCACCGGCGCATAGCCATCAGCATGGTCAGGGCGTTCGGCGGCAACAGCCCCAGGCGGCTGGTATTCGGTTTTATGGCGGCCAGCGCCGTGCTGAGCATGTGGATCTCCAATACCGCCACGGTATTGATGTTGCTGCCGGTGGCCATCGCCGTGCTGGACAACAGCAGGGACGAACACCTGGCGGTACCGCTGTTGCTGGGAATTGCCTACGGCGCCAGCATCGGCGGCATGGGCACCCCCATCGGCACGCCGCCCAATGTCGTCTTCATGGGCGTTTACGAGCAGACCACCGGCGCCGCCGTGTCGTTTACCACCTGGATGTCCTGGGCCTTGCCGGTGGTGGCGGTGCTGCTGCCGCTGGCCGGTCTGTGGGTCACCCGGCATCTGCGCCGGGCCGGCACGTATGACCTGCCTCAGGCCGGACTGTGGCGGCGCCCCGAAAAGCGCGTGTTTGCCGTATTTGCCTTAACCGCCCTGGCCTGGGTGACGCGCACCGAACCGTTCGGCGGCTGGACCGCCTGGCTGAACCTGCCGTACAGTAACGATGCCATTGTGGCGTTCATCGGCGTGGTTACCCTGTTCCTGGTGCCTAACGGCGAAGGTGAAAAGCTGTTGGACTGGGAAACCGCCAACCGCATTCCCTGGGGCATGCTGATCCTGTTCGGCGCCGGCATCACCATCGCCACGGCGTTCACCAGTTCCGGCCTCAGCGGGACCATCGGCAACAGCCTGCAGCAAATCTCCACCCTGCCGTTGCTGCTGATGATCATGCTGATATGCCTGACCGTCACGTTCCTCACCGAAGTCACCAGCAATACCGCCACCACCACCCTGCTGATGCCTATCC